>NZ_JXQS01000015.1:0-158488 GCF_000834565.1 Rhodococcus sp. MEB064 | reverse complement strand
GTGGGCTCGGAGGAGATCTACCCCAAGATCGGTGACCTGACGACGCTCGCGCGCGTGCTCGGGATGCCGTACTTCCCGGTCACCCCGCTGTTCCCGCACTTCGGTCCGCTGGGTCTGATCCCGCTGCCGTCGAAGTGGTACATCGAGTTCGGGGAGCCTATCGAGACGACCTCCTACGATCCGAGTGCCGCGGACGATCCGATGGAACTGTTCGAGGTCACCGACCGGGTGCGCGAAACCATCCAGCAGACGCTGTACAAGTTGCTCACGCGGCGTCGCAACGTCTTCCTGGGCTGAGAACTACTGCCCGATCAGCTGGTCGACTATCTGCGCCGACAGGGTGACCAGCGGTAGTCCGCCGCCCGGATGCGAGGAACCGCCCACGAGGTAGAGACCGGGGACGGGTGAGCGGTTCGCCGGTCGCAGGAAGGCTGCTCCCACCCCGTTCGACGAGGTGCCGTAGATCGATCCACCGGGCGTCATGGTGCGTCGCATCAGATCCGCGGGCGAGATGACGGTCTGCCGCAGCACGCGGTCGCGGACGTCGACTCCGCGTTCCGCCATGACGTCGAGGATGCGGGAGGCGTACCTCTCGCGGAGCCCGGGTTCGTCCCAGTCGACCAACGACCGCGAACCGGTGCCGTGTCGTGCGGCGTTGACCAGCACGAACCACGCTTCGGAGTCGTCGTCGGGCCGCAGCGCGGGATCGTCCGGCGCGCTGACGTAGACGGTCGGCGACGGCGCCGGATGCGCCGGACGAGCCCGTGTCCCGAACACCGCGTCGAACTCGGCGTCGTAGTCGTTGGGGAACAGCACACGGTGGTGCGGAGTGTCCGCGTCGCGTCCGCGCAGTGCCAGCAACACGACGAAGCCAGACAGGCTGGGGGTGGTCGCCGCGAGGCGTCGCCGCGCCACGGCGGTGCGCGGCGCCCGCGGCACCAATGAGCGGTACACCTGCTCCGCGTCGGCGTTCGCGACGACGATGTCCGCGGCGATCCGACCGTCGGTGGTCTCGACTCCGCGGACCCGGCCGTCCTCCACGACGACGGAGGTGACGGTGACTCCGGTGCGGATGTCGGCGCCGAGCGACGACGCCCTCTCTGCGACGGCGTCGGCGATGCGGTGCAGACCGCCGGGCACGTGCCACGATCCCCAACGCTGCTCGACGTGGGGGACGGTGGCCAGGGCAGCGGGCGCCCGGCGCGGATCGGACCCGGTGTACGTCGCGTAGCGGTCCAGCATCATCCGCAGTCGAGGGTCGGTCAGGTACTGCCGACCGAGGCTCCGCAGGCTCGACCACGGCGCGATGGTTCGGAGGTCACCGACGCGGCGCGACAGGGTCGCGAGCTCACGTGGCCCGATCGGCGACTCGAGGAAGGCCTCGTGGGTCGCGTCCCAGATCTGCTCGGCACGTGCCGAGAACCGCGACCACTGCGCACCGGCATCACCGCCGAGCGCTGCGTCGAGGGCGGCGGGAATCTCCTCCGCCCGCCCCGGCATGTCCAGCACCGTGCCGTCGGGAAAGCGGTAACGGCACGCGACGGGGAGTCGCTCGAACGTCAGGTCGGCGGGTCCGCCGGTCTGCTCGAAGAGGTCGTCGAAGACGTACGGCATCGTGACCAGGGACGGACCGGTGTCGAAGAGGAAGCCGTCGTGTTCCTCGAGGCCGAGTTTGCCGCCGAGCTGGTCCGACTGCTCGAGGACGGTGACGTCGAAGCCCCGATAGCTCAGGCGCGCGGCTGTGGCCAGACCGCCGATCCCGGCGCCGACGACGACCACCCGCGTCCCGGCCGCCTCGCTGTCGGGGGATGCGGTCACGGGTGGCGGCGGCCCAGCACGGCGGCGACGCCGCCGCCGACCGCGCCCAACGCCAACGCTGTGGGGACGCCGATCTTGGCGGCCTTGCGGCCGGTGCGGAAGTCGCGGATCTCCCATCCGCGGTTCTTGGCCAGCTCGCGGAGGTCGGCGTCGGGATTGACCGCGACGGCCGTACCGACGAGGGACAGCATCGGAACGTCGTTGTGGCTGTCCGAGTACGCGGTGCACCTGCGCAGGTCGAGGCCTTCGCGGACGGCCAGAGTTCGAACGGCGTGAGCCTTGCCACGTCCGTGCAGGATGTCGCCGACGAGCCGACCGGTGAAGACACCGTCCTTGCTCTCCGCGACGGTGCCGAGGGCTCCGGTCAGACCGAGCCGCTTGGCGATGATCGACGCGAGTTCCACCGGAGTCGCCGTCACCAGCCACACCTGCTGACCGGCGTCGAGGTGCATCTGTGCGAGTGAACGGGTGCCGGCCCAGATGCGGTCGGCGATGATCTCGTCGAAGATCTCCTCGCCCAGCCGGACGATCTCGGCGGTCGAGCGGCCCTCGACGAAGGACAGAGCCTTCTCGCGGCCGGTGCTGACGTCGCCCAGGTTCTCCTTGCCGCTCACGCGGAACTTGATCTGCTGCCAGGCGAACTCGGAGACGTCCTTGGTGGTGAAGTACTTGCGGGCGGCGAGGCCGCGGGCGAAGTGAATGATCGACGCGCCCTGCACCATCGTGTTGTCGACGTCGAAGAACGCGGCCGCCGTGAGGTCGCGGGGGACGGTGCCGACGTGGTCGTCCTCGGAGAGGGCACTCTCGGCCTGCAGCGCGATGGCGGCGTCGGCGCTCGCTTCGCCGGCCAGCTTCGCGCGGATCTGCGCGGCGGTGGGTCCGAGCGGGTTACGGATGCGGCGTCGGACCTGCTTCTCGGCCTGCTCGGGCTCCACGTCGCGCCGGGCACGGGAGGCGTCCATCACCTCGGGGGAGTCGCTGATCGTCGAGTCGGGTGTGTTCGCGCCCCGTACGACGTCGTCCGGATCCTGTCGATCGGGCACGTGCACCTCCCCCACCTCGAACGGCGAACCCGCGGGCGCGGGCCGAACGGTCCTGCGGCAGCCAGCCTAACCGCGTGCCCGAGGGCGCGGGGCACCCGTGCCGCCGGTGAGATACTGGACTCATGACGACCCCCGGCAGGACCGTGACGTTGCTGACCCGAGCCGGGTGCGGGGCGTGCGACGGGGCATGGCGGATCCTGGTCCCGCTGTGCGCGGAGTACGGGGTGACATGCGAGGCGATCGACGTCGACGTCGCCGCCGCGCAGGACCCTGACCTGCGCGCGGAGTACGGCGACAG
Source organism: Rhodococcus sp. MEB064 (assembly GCF_000834565.1). Classification (NCBI taxonomy): domain Bacteria; kingdom Bacillati; phylum Actinomycetota; class Actinomycetes; order Mycobacteriales; family Nocardiaceae; genus Rhodococcus; species Rhodococcus sp. MEB064. Next base: position 155,329 of record NZ_JXQS01000015.1, on the reverse strand, counting down.
GCTTCCGGTGGTGCTTCTGGACGGACGCGAACACAGCTACTGGGATGTGGACGAGCCCCGGCTGAGACGTGATCTGAGCGCCTGACGCGCTGCCGTCAAGCGACGGGGTCGCGGGATCCTACTACACGGTTCGGCGACTTTGTTCATACCTCCACGAGAGGTTACCGTGGAGACAAGATATGGGGCCGGTGACGAACCCACCTGCCGCGCATGCCGGGTAACCGACGTGCGCCTCACGGAGCTGTGATCCGCCGTCGGCCCTGACGATGATCGTGGAGATCGCGTGCCCTGTCACGGGCGCCGGTCGGACGAGGAGCCTTGGACGTGACCTCTCAACGTCGCCTGCCCGGCGTCGGCGGCGCGCGCTCAGGCGCGGTGGCCGACTCGGGTCGCGACGGCGATGTCGCGTCTCGTGTCGTCCCTCAGGCTACGGTCACTCGTTTCGCCGGGTATCTCCGGGTACTGGGTTCGCTGTCCGACAGCCGAGTGATGATCGTCTCGAGCGAGGACTTGGCCACCGCGGCCGGGGTCGGTTCTGCCACGTTGCGCAAGGACCTGTCGTTCCTCGGACCCATGGGAGTCCGGGGAGTCGGATACGACGTCGCCCGCCTGCGCGCCCGCATCGAACTGGCTCTCGGCCTCGACCGCGGCCATCGCGTCGTCCTGGTCGGCATGGGACATCTCGGAACGGCTCTGGTCGGCTATCACGGCTTCAGTCGTCGCGGCTTCACCATGGTCGCTCTGTTCGACAACGACCCGGCCGTCGTGGGTCGCGAGGTCACGGTGGGCAACGACGAGGACGGTTTCTCGCAGCTCGTCGTCCGACACGTCGACGCGTTGGTCGACGTCGCGACGACCGTCGGTGCCACCGTCGGTGTTGTCGCCACTCCCGATGCAGCGGCCCAGGAGGCCGTGGACGCGTTGGTTGAGGCCGACATCGACTGCATCCTCAGCTTCGCGTCCACCGATCCGGTCACGCCGGCGCACGTCGATCTGCGCCGCGTGGACCTCGCGGTCGAGCTCCAGGTTCTCTCGTTCGCCAACGCCCACAAGGCGCCGCGCAACCGTCCCAACCGCCAGGTCTGCCGGGACACCCGGCAATCCGGTGCGAAGAATTTCGCAGGACCCGGTAATCGGGCCGCAGCCGCTAGCAGAAACGGATCGGTGACAGCACCGTGAGTGTCCTTCTCCTCGGGATTTCGCATCGAAGCGCTCCCGTCTCGGTACTCGAACGTGTCGCCGTCAGCGACACCGAACGCCCCAAGCTGACCGACGAGATCATGACGTCCCCGCACGTGTCGGAGGTCATGATCGTCTCGACGTGCAATCGCGTCGAGGTCTACGCCGTCGTCGACGCGTTCCACGGTGCCCTGACCGACCTCGGTGCGCTGCTCTCCGAGCACTCCGGGCTCGATCTCGCGGAACTGACGAAGTACGCCTACGTCCGCTACAGCGAGGCCGCCGCCGAGCACCTGTTCGCCGTGGCCGGTGGACTGGACTCGATGGTGATCGGCGAGCAGCAGATCCTCGGCCAGATCCGCGCCGCGTACGCCGCGTCGGACGCCCAGCAGGCGTCGGGACGTGCGCTGCACGAACTCGCGCAGCAGGCTCTGCGCGTCGGCAAGAAGGTCCACTCCGAGACGAACATCGACAAGGCCGGGGCGTCCGTCGTCTCCGTCGCACTCGACCGTGCCGGGGACATCCTCGGTGGACTGCAGGGCCGCAAGGCCGTCGTGCTCGGCGCCGGCGCCATGGGCGGACTGTCCGTCGCGCACCTCACCCGCACCGGGATCGGCAGCATCGCCGTCGCGAACCGCACCCAGTCGCGTGCCCAGCACCTGTCCGAGACGGCCGCTGCCGGCGGAGTCACCTCGTTCGCGATCACGCTGGACCAGCTGTCCGCGACCGTCGCCGATGCCGACATCCTGGTCACCTGTACCGGCGCGGTGGGTGCCGTCGTCACCATCGCCGACGCCCATCGCGCACTCGCGCAACGCGACGCCGCCGCTCGTCCCCTCGTCATCTGCGACCTCGGGCTCCCGCGCGACGTCGAGAGCGCCGTCGCCGGACTTCCGGGCGTCACCGTGCTGGACATGGAGTCGCTGCAGCACGACCCCGCCGCCGGCGCCGCAGCGTCCGACGAGCGCGCAGCGCGCGACATCGTCGCCGCGGAACTGGCGTCCTACCTCTCCGGGCAGCGTCTCGCCGAGGTCACCCCCACCGTGACGGCTCTGCGTCAGCGCGCCGCGGAGGTCGTCGAGGCGGAGCTCATGCGGCTCGACTCGCGTCTTCCCGACCTGGCCGATCCCCAGCGCGACGAGGTGGCCCGCACGGTCCGCCGCGTCGTCGACAAGCTTCTTCATGCGCCCACCGTGCGCGTGAAGCAACTGGCCACCACACCCGGTGGCGATTCCTACGCCGAAGCGCTCCGCGAGCTCTTCGAGCTGTCGCCGGCAACGGTGCAAGCCGTCGCGTCTCCGATGGAGGTCGCGTCGGCCTTCGACACCGACAGCCCGACAGCTGCTCTCGCCGACGACTTCACGGCATTTCACGATCGGAGTGACGAATGAGCGCGAACGCAGGCGCCCTCGGCGATCGAGTCGTGCGCATCGGAACGCGCGGTAGCCTCCTCGCGACGACGCAGGCCGAGACGGTCCGTGCCGCCATCACGGCCACGGGCGTGCGCACCGAACTGGTCGTCGTCGCCACCGCGGGTGACAAGTCCGCCGCACCGGTCCAGGAGATCGGTGTCGGAGTGTTCACGGCAGCACTGCGGGAAGCGTTGGCGGACAAGACCATCGACGTCGCCGTGCACTCGTACAAGGATCTGCCCACGGCCGAGGACCCGCGGTTCCGCATCGCCGCTATCCCGGAGCGCGAGGATTCTCGCGACGCCCTGGTGGCTCGCGACGGACTGGTGCTCGGTGAGTTGCCCGCCGGATCGACGGTCGGTACCTCCGCGCCCCGACGCATCGCGCAGTTGCGCGCTCTGGGCCTCGGACTTGACGTGCAACCGCTGCGCGGCAACCTCGACACCCGCATCGGCAAGGTCACCAAGGGCGAGCTCGACGCCGTCGTCGTGGCCCGCGCCGGCCTCGCCCGCATCGGCCGGCTCGACGTCGTCACCGAAGCGCTCGAACCGGTGCAGTTCCTGCCCGCTCCGGCGCAGGGCGCTCTCGCGGTCGAGTGCCGGTCCGACGACCACGACCTCGCCGGCGTGCTCGGCACACTCGACGACGTCGCCTCCCGTGCATCGGTCACGGCCGAGCGCGCGCTGCTCGCCGAACTGGAAGCCGGATGCACCGCGCCGGTCGGCGCCATCGCGGAGGTGGTCGAGTCGATCGACGAGGACGGACGGATCTTCGAGGAACTGTCGGTCCGCGGGTGCGCCGCGGCCGTCGACGGTTCCGACGTCATCCGTGCCTCGACCGTCGGGTCGGTGGACGACGCCGACGAACTCGGTCGCCGCGTCGCCCGTGAACTTCTCGACCTCGGTGCCCGCGAACTGGTCGCCATCACCGAACCTTCTTCATCCTCCACCGCCGCCTCCACAACCCAGCGGACGAGCGGCACTCAGAAAGGCGAATCGATCGATGCGTGAGCAGAGGGCACTGGACCTCGTGGGCGGGCACAGACACGGCCGCGCCAGACGCGGCGCGGCGCCACGCCCCGGGCGATACGAACGCATTGCCACCTCCCGGCTGATCCCCAAGCGGGGTCCCGCCACCGAGATCGAGATCCGCTTCCGCGACAAGCACGCGGACCAGACTGCACTGGAGAACGAATCATGAGCCGAGTCCGCAAGAACACTCCGGGACGGATCCTGTTCGTGGGATCGGGCCCGGGCGATCCGGCCCTGCTCACCGTCCGGGCACGTGACGCGCTGGCTGTCGCCGAGATGGCCTTCACCGATCCCGACGTCGACAAGGGCGTCATCGCCCTGGTCGGCACGGCGGTACCCGCCGACGCCGAGACCGGCGAGAACGGTGTCGACGTGCGTCCCGCGCTCGGCGAGCCCGCCGAGGTCGCGAAGACACTGGTCGCCGAGGCGAAGAACGGGCACGACGTGGTCCGCCTCGTCTCCGGTGACCCGCTGACCACCGACTCGGTCATCGCGGAGGTCACCGCCGTGGCCCGCACCCAGGTGCAGTTCGAGGTCGTCCCCGGCCTGCCCGCCGGATCGGCCGTTCCCAGCTACGCCGGTATGGCGCTGGGTTCCGAGCACACCGAGGCCGACGTGCGCGGCGACGTCAACTGGGCGTCACTCGCCGCGGCACCCGGACCGCTGGTCCTGCACGCGACGTCCGGGCACCTCGCCGAGACGGCCAGCGCGCTGGTCGAGCACGGCCTGGCTCCGCAGACGCCCGTCGCGATCACCGTCCGCGGCACGACGCGTCAGCAGCGCACCGTCGAGGCCACCCTCGCCACACTCAACGACGCCGGATCCGAACTGGTCGGCTCGCTGATCGTCACCGTCGGCAAGGTCGTCGCGCAGCGCTCCAAGATGTCCTGGTGGGAGAGCCGCGCTCTGTACGGCTGGACCGTCCTGGTGCCGCGCACCAAGGACCAGGCCGGCGAGATGAGCGAGCGCCTGGTCACCCACGGTGCCATCCCCATCGAGGTCCCCACCATCGCCGTCGAGCCGCCGCGCAGCCCCGCGCAGATGGAACGGTCGGTCAAGGGACTCGTCGACGGGCGCTACCAGTGGGTCGTGTTCACCTCGACCAACGCGGTGCGCGCCGTCTGGGAGAAGTTCGAGGAGTTCGGCCTGGACGCTCGCGCGTTCTCCGGCGTGAAGATCGCCTGTGTCGGCGAAGCGACGGCGGACAAGGTGCGCTCGTTCGGCATCAACCCCGAGCTGGTGCCGTCCGGTGAGCAGTCCTCCACCGGTCTGCTCGACGACTTCCCGCCGTACGACGAGGTGTTCGACCCCGTCAACCGGGTGCTGCTGCCGCGCGCCGACATCGCGACCGAGACCCTCGCCGAGGGCCTCCGCGAGCGCGGCTGGGAGATCGACGACGTCACCGCGTACCGCACGGTGCGCGCTGCGCCGCCGGCCGCCGAGACCCGCGAGATGATCAAGACCGGCGGATTCGACGCCGTGTGCTTCACGTCGAGTTCGACCGTGCGCAACCTGGTCGGCATCGCCGGGAAGCCGCACGCGCGCACCCTGGTCGCATGCATCGGACCGAAGACCGCCGAGACGGCCGTCGAATTCGGTCTGCGCGTCGACGTGCAGCCCGAGACGGCCCAGGTCGGACCGCTGGTCGAGGCGCTGGCCGAGCATGCCGCTCGTCTGCGCGCCGAAGGTGCACTCCCGCCTCCGCGCAAGAAGTCGCGCAGGCGCTGACCGAAGTGAGGGTTTCTTGTTCCCCGTAGACCGTCCCCGGCGACTGCGTCGTACCCCCGCGATCCGCCGGTTGGTGGCGGAGACGTCGCTCGAACCGCGGCATCTCGTGCTGCCGATGTTCGTGGCCGACGGCCTCGACTCCCCGCGGGAGATCAGCTCCATGCCCGGCGTCGTCCAACACACGCTGGACTCGCTGTCCGCCGCGGCGGACGAGGCCGTGCGTGCGGGCGTCGGCGGGCTGATGCTCTTCGGCGTTCCGCGTCCGGAGGTCAAGGACGGGCAGGGGTCGATGGCCTCGGATCCCGACGGCATCCTGAACAAGGGGCTACGTCGACTCCGGGACGACCTCGGCGACACGACCGTGCTGATGGCCGACACGTGTCTCGACGAGTTCACCGACCACGGTCACTGCGGGGTGTTGGCGAGCGACGGCAGCGTCGACAACGACGCGACCCTGGTGCGCTACGTGGACATGGCTGTGGCGCAAGCGGAATCGGGTGCTCACCTCCTCGGCCCCAGCGGCATGATGGACGGGCAGATCGGCGCGATCCGCGAGGGACTGGACACCGCCGGATTCGCCGACGTGGGTCAGCTGGCCTACACGGCGAAGTACGCGTCGGCTTTCTACGGCCCGTTCCGTGAGGCCGTCGGATCGACCCTGCGCGGTGATCGCCGTACCTATCAACAGGATTCGGCCAATCGGCGCGAGTCGATGCGCGAACTCGACCTCGACATCGCCGAGGGCGCGGACATGGTGATGGTCAAACCCGCGATGAGTTATCTAGACATCCTGCGCGAGGTCGCCGACGCGTCGCCCGTGCCCGTCGCCGCCTATCAGATCTCGGGGGAGTACGCGATGATCACCGCCGCCGCGCAGAACGGATGGATCGATCGCGACGCGGCGATCATGGAGTCCGTCACCAGCATTCGCCGAGCGGGTGCCGACATCGTGTTGACCTACTGGGCCACCGAGATCGCGACGCGGCTGTGAACGACAGCGCACCGGGCGGAAACCCGGAAGATCCCCGCTACGACAGTCCACAGGGAAACTGGCAACAGCCGCAGGGAAACTGGCAGCAGCCGCAGGGCAATTGGCATCCGGAAGGTCTGCCGCCCAGTGCGATGAAGCCCGTCCTGCCCCCGGAGGGCGGAGACGCGCCGGTCGACATCGAGACCTCGAGGCACCTCTGGTTCGCCGTGATCGCCCTCGGCGTCGTGTCGATGCTGATCGGCTTGTCGGCGCTGTACTCGGATCGGGACGCATTCCTCGACTCGTTCCTCGCCGACCTCGAGGCGCAGGATCCGTCGCTCGCGCTGCCGCCCGACACCGCGAACACCGTGCTGATCGTGGCGATGGTGATGTCGCTGGTCTTCGCGCTACTCATCGCCGGCGCCGTACTGCTGGTGGTCCGCAAGATGCGCGCCGGCAAGCTGTGGGCTCGTGCGGTTCTGACTGTCATCGGTGTCGTCATCGTCGTGACGACGATTCCGACGTTGTTCGGCCTCGGGTCCGTCACCGGGCCGATGGCGGTGTTCACGGCGGTACTCGGAATCCTGCAGGCAGTCGCCGCCGCCGGAGCCGTCTACCTGATGCACCGACGTGAGTCGACGGAGTACTTCCTGTCCAAGCGCGCGCCACGCTGAGCGTCGACACGCCGTAACGGGTGTGACGCAAGTTACAGCTGAGGTATTACTCTGAGAACCGGTCGGATGGTCGGTGATCGGAGAATCAAATGACTCAACGCCCTATCGTCGGGAGTGACCCCGGCGAACGTCGCAACGGTCTCGCAGAGGCCTTCGCACTCCTCCTTCTGACGTCGGCGGTCGTGGTCGTCGTCCTGGTCGTCGCGAGCGGATTCGCGGGCGCCTGAGAAGGCCATCGCCGCAGTTGGCGCCGTGTTTTTGCGCTAAACCGACTGGCGTGTATCGTGACCACTGTCACAAGCGTTCGAACAGGTCGGAGACCGCGTTGCCCGCCGATTCCACCCCCGCGTCCTCTGCGGTCGCTTCTCGCACACACGTCGTGCAGTGCAGCAGCAGCCGTCGGGAACTGTGGCTCCTCGCCATCGTCTTCATCACCGGTGTGTTGATGGCCGCCGTCGTTCTGCTCCCGGCCGTCCTCAGCTGACAGGCGTCCAGGCAGGATGGTCCTCGTGACCTTCGACAAGGCGGAGAACGCTCCGCTCGCACGACCCCGTGTCATCACGTATGCGTTCCTCGCCTGGGTGCTCGGCGCCGTTCTCGTCGTACTGCTCGGGTTGATCTCGCTGACGTTCCCGGCCGACTCGCTCCGCACTCAGTTGACCGACACGGGCGGGTCCGCCGACGCCGTCGACAGCGTCATCACGGTGCTCCGGACCATCGGCATCCTCGAGATCGTCGTCGGTCTCGCTGTCGGATTCCTCGCCGGCCCCACGTGTCGACGCGGTGATCCGCGGTTCCGACGAGCGCTCACCGTGCTGTCCGTGATCTTCGGCGTCGTGCTGCTCGGATCGGTGACGGTCGGATTCGCCATCGTCCCGCTGCTGGCCACCCTCGGCTCGATCTTCCTGTTCGTCGCCTGCGTGCTCGCGTATCGACGCTCCGCTGCCGAGTGGTTCGCCGCGTGAGCGAGACGTCGGAGGATACTGTGCTCTTCGCGGAGTACGGCGCCAAGTGGCGAGCGCTGGGCTACGGGCCGGCCTTCTGCCTGCTGGCGCTGGGTATCGAGATCTACACCGGACCCGTCGTGCACTACGTCGCCCTCGTGGTGATCGCCGCGGTCCTCATGGCGTTCACGTACGTCCAGATCGTCGCCGCGCGTCGTCACGCCACCGTCATCCTGACGCCCACCACGCTGAGTCAGGGAACCGAGGACGTCGCCGTCGCCGACATCCTCGAGGTCTACCCGGAGCCCGACTACGAGGCCACGGGGAACAAGCTCGAGCGGTGGCAGACCGCCCGAGTGCTGGGGGAGCTGTCCGGCATCCCGCGTAAGCGCACCGGCGTCGGCCTCAAGCTCGCGGGCAACGGCATCGTCCAGGCCTGGGCCAAGGACGAGGAGACGCTGCGCGAGGAACTGCTCGCGCTGGTCGAGGCGGAACGATGATCAGGCGGGCACTGCCGGGCGTCGTCGCACTGGTGCTGCTCGGCGTGGCCGCCGTGCTGTGGTCGTACTCGCGCGTGACCGATACCGTCACCGAGTCCTTCCCCACGACGGGCGACGTCGAAGGGTTCACCATCACCTACGACTCGATGCACGTGGCGGGTCCGTGGATGGGCTTGTCGGTCGTCGCTGCCGCGGTGGCGGTGTACCTGCTGATGCGACTGACGATCCGGCGACCGCGAGACTGATCCTTCTTACCCCCGGGGGGTACATTGGATGCATGAGCAGTTTCGACCAGGACGACCTTCTCAAGCGTCTACGCCGCATCGAGGGTCAGGTGGCGGGGATCTCCCGCATGGTGGCAGACGATCGCTATTGCATCGACGTGCTGACGCAGGTGTCCGCGGTGACCAAGGCGCTGCAGTCCGTGTCGCTCAAGCTTCTCGACGCCCACCTCGCGGGCTGCGTCGTGGACGCGGCGCGCGAGGGTGGACCCGAGGCCGACGCGAAGGTCAGGGAGGCGTCCGAGGCTATCGCTCGTCTCGTCCGTTCCTGACCCCGCGAGGCCGGAAAGTGGCCTAGTCGGCGGTGACGGATTCCTTCACTTCACCGGGCTCGTCGTCGGCGAGCATCGCGGCGCCGAGCAGGGCCTCCGGCACACCGAACGCGTCGATCAGCGTGTGGGCGTGCGGGCGGAGGCTGCGGCAGCGTTCGTTGATGCCGCGCGTCACGGCCTTGGACCGCTCGGTGGAGATGTAGCGGTGCTCGATGAACCACGCCTTGTCCGCGTCGATCGTGGACAGGGCGTAGAGGTCGCACACCTCGCCCAGAAGTTCCTTGGCGTCGTCGTCCTCGCAGTTGTCGATGCCGGCGACGAACGCCTCGAGCACGACGCGATCCACGTGCGCGGTGGCGGCGTGCAGGATGTGGTCCTGCACCGAGTTGAACGCGTCGAACTGGCTCATCTTCTTCGACAAGCCGTTGAGCCGCTTGGCCGCCGTGGAGATCAGGTACTCCTCCCGGTCCTCGAACATCGAGATCTGGGTGCCGCGGTTGAAGAGGCTGCCTTCCTCCTCGTTGTCCTGACGGGAGTCGACGAGCGTCTGGATGATCGGCGCGGCGGCGGTGCGCTTCTTGACCACGTCACCGACCGTGCCGGCGGCGAACTTGACCCAGTCGGCGGCACCGAAGGACCGCACCTCGTGCGCGTACGCCGTCAGCAGCTCCTTCGCGACGAGCTGTGTGAGCACCACGTTGTCGCCCTCGAAGGTGGTGAAGACGTCGGAGTCCGCTTTGAGTGCGATGAGCCTGTTCTCGGCGAGGTAGCCGGCGCCACCGCAGGCTTCGCGCGACTCCTGGATGGCCTTGGTCGCATGCCAGGTGTTGGCGGCCTTGAGTCCTGCCGCGCGCGATTCGAGTTCGCGCTGCTCGGTGGGATCGGGATCCTCGGCGCTCTGGATGTCGTGCATCTTCGACACCAACTCGTTCTGCGCGAACTGCAGCGCGAACGACTTGGCGATCAGTGGGAACAGTCGACGCTGATGGACCAGGTAGTCCATGATCGTCACTTCGTCGTCGGTGCCGGGCGCGCTGAACTGCTTGCGCTGCAACGCATATTTGGTCGCGATGGTCAGGGCGACACGTGCTGCGGCGCCGGCGGAACCGCCGACGGTGATGCGGCCGCGGATCAAGGTTCCGAGCATGGTGAAGAAGCGCCGGTTGGCGTTGTCGATGTCCGAGGAGTACGAGCCGTCCTCCGCCACGTCGGCAATCTTGTTCAGCATGTTCTCGCGAGGAACTCGCACGTGGTCGAACATGATGCGGCCGTTGTCGACGCCCGGCAGTCCGCCCTTGTAGCCGATGTCGAACGTCGTGACGCCGGGCAGGTCGCTGCCGAAGTTCTCGTCACGGATCTGGACGACGAAACAGTGGACGCCCTTGCTCTCCGGCTCCTCGCCGGGCCCGGCGGTGATCAGCTGCGCGAACACGGCCGCGTACTTCGCCGATTCCGCGGCGCCGCCGATGTAGTCCTTGCGGGAGGACTTGTCGGGGGTGTGGATGACGAATTCCTGCGTGTCGCGGTCGTACGTCGCCGTGGTGCCGATGGACTGCACGTCGCTGCCGTGACCGGTCTCCGACATGGCGAAGCAGCCGAGGGTCTCCAGGTCGATCAGCGGCTTGATGAACTGCTTGTGGTGCTTCTCGGTGCCGAGGTTCTCGATCGCACCGCCGAACAGCCCCCACTGGACGCCGGCCTTGACCATCAGCGACAGGTCCGACATGGCGAGCATCTCGATCATGGTCACCGCGGCGCCGATGTCGCCGGTGCCGCCGACCTCCTTGGCGAAGCCCGACTCCGCGGCGCCTGCCGCGGCCAACACACGCAGCTGCTCGAACGCCTTCGTCCGAGCGATGGCGGTGTTCGGCGTGTAGTGCGGAGCGAACTCGTGCCGCTCGAGCTGCTCGCGAGTCTGGTTGCGAACGTCACGCCAGCGCCCGTCGAGCGTGTTACGCAGATGCTTCGCGAGTGCGGTGGCGGAGTCGCTGGTGCCGGTCTCGGTAGTGGTCATACTCGACGGTAACCAAAAGCGGGACCACGTGTGGGCCAGTTGTCAGCGGGGCCACAAATATTCACGCGCGAACTCGCGGATCTTGCGAAACATCACACCGGTCGCGTCCATCGACGCACCCTGAGGGCCGGTTTTCGCGTACGGGCCGTCGCCGAAGAGCGAGGCGCCGTTGTCGGAGATCGCCCGCGACATCAGCGAGCTGAACCCGTCGCACTGCTCGACGAGGTGCTCGCGGAAACCGTCCGGCCATGGGTACCGAGCCGGTTCGTGTGGTGCTGACATAGTTCGAGGATATGCCCGATGTAACGCAGATTTAACACTTTCGATCAGCCGATTCTCGAACCCGAGCCGGCCGGGCACATCGACGGCACGGGAACTACCGTGACGCTGTGCTGATCCGCGACACCGTCCCCGACGACCTTCCCGCCATCCTCACCGTGCACAACGCGGCGATCGCCGAGACGACAGCCATCTGGGACGAAGAGCAGGTGGAACTGGCGGACAGGCAGGCGTGGTTCGATCAGCGCACCGGGGCCGGGCTGCCGATCCTGACGGCGGACATCGACGGGCAGATGGCCGGCTACGCCTCCTACGGTCCGTTCCGACCGAAGACGGGCTACCGTCATACCGTCGAGAACTCGGTGTACGTCGCCGACGGCTTCCACCGCCGGGGTGTGGCGACGGCGTTGATGGCCGAACTGATCGAGCGCGCTCGCCTCGGCGACGTCCACGCGATGGTCGCCGGGATCGAGTCGTCCAACACCACCTCCATGGCCCTGCATGCCAAGTTCGGATTCGAGGTCGTCGGGGTCATGCCGCAGGTCGGCGTCAAGTTCGGGCGGTGGCTGGACCTGACCTGGATGCAACTACTACTCGCGCCGTAGACCAGGAAGAGCACTCTCCGTCCTGTGAAACACTGGAGAGGTGACTCCTTCCAGCGGAACCGACACCGGTGTTCCCACCGCCCGATCCGCAGAACTCTTCGCGCGCGCATCGGCCGTCATCCCCGGCGGTGTGAACTCGCCCGTGCGTGCCTTCCACTCGGTCGGCGGCACCCCCCGGTTCATGGCCGAGGCCAGCGGTTACACGCTGCGCGACGCCGACGGGAACAGCTACGTCGACCTGATCTCGTCGTGGGGACCGATGATCCTCGGACACGCGCATCCCGCGGTCGTCGAGGCCGTGCAGAAGGCCGCCACGACGGGCCTGTCCTTCGGCGCTCCGACCCTCGGTGAGATCGAGCTCGCCGAGGAGATCGTGCGCCGAGTGGACCCCGTCGACGAGGTCCGCCTGGTGAATTCGGGCACAGAGGCGACCATGAGTGCCGTACGGCTGGCCCGCGGTTTCACCGGTCGCTCCAAGATCGTGAAGTTCTCGGGGTGCTACCACGGCCACGTGGACGCCCTGCTCGCCGACGCCGGATCCGGTGTCGCCACGCTCGGATTGCCGACGTCCCCCGGCGTCACCGGGGCGCAGGCCGCCGACACCATCGTCGTTCCGTACAACGACCTCGACGCCGTCGCGAAGGCCTTCGCCGACAACCCGGGGCAGATCGCGTGCGTCATCACCGAAGCTGCCGCCGGCAACATGGGCGCCGTCGCCCCCCAGCCCGGATTCAACGAGGGCCTGCAGCGTCTGACCCGCGCGCACGATGCGCTGCTGATCATGGACGAGGTCATGACGGGCTTCCGCGTCAGCGCCTCCGGCTGGTACGGACTCGACGGAATCGCCGGCGACCTCTACACCTTCGGCAAGGTCATGAGCGGCGGTCTTCCCGCCGCCGCGTTCGGCGGACGCTCCGACATCATGAGCTACCTCGCACCGGCCGGCCCCGTCTACCAGGCAGGAACGCTGTCGGGTAACCCCGTGGCCGTCGCCGCAGGTCTGGCCACGCTGCGCCACGCGGACGCCGACGTCTACGCCGCCCTCGAGCGTAACTCCCACCGTCTGGGCACAATCCTCGGCGACGCCCTGACCGCGCAGGGCGTGACCCATCGCGTGCAGTACGCCGGCAGCATGGTCAGCGTCTTCTTCTCCGAGGATCCGGTGATCGACTACGCCGGCGCCAAGGCCGCGGACACCTGGCGGTTCCCCGCGTTCTTCCACGCCCTGCTCAGCCGCGGCGTCTACCCGCCGCCCAGTGCCTTCGAGGCCTGGTTCGTCTCCGCCGCCCTCGACGACCGCGCCTTCGAGATCATCGAGGCTGCCGCTCCCCACGCTGCGGCAGCCGCCGCCTCAGCCGAGCAGAAAGCACCGTCATGACCGACGCCACGTCAGCCGAGACCCAGCTCGGCGACCATCCCCACGCCGATACGCGCACGATCGTGCACGTGCTGCGCCACGGGGAGGTGCACAACCCCAAGGGCATCCTCTACGGACGACTGCCCAACTTCCGACTCTCCGTCAACGGTCAGGCACAGGCGCGCACGGTTGCGGACGCCCTCGCCGGACACGACGTGACGCACGTCGTCGCATCCCCGTTGCAGCGTGCGCAGGAAACCGCGGCGCCCATCGCGTCGGCGTTCGGACTGACCATCGAGACCGACGAGAATCTCATCGAGGCCGGGAACGACTTCGAGGGCCTCAAGGTCGCCGTCGGCGACGGTGCGTTGCGACGCCCCCGTCACTGGCTCAAGCTGCGCGACCCCTTCACGCCGTCCTGGGGCGAGCCCTACCTGCAGATCGCGCATCGGATGTTGGCAGCCGTCAACACCGCGCGCGTCGCCGCCGTCGGGCACGAGGCCGTCTGTGTCAGCCATCAGCTCCCCGTCTGGACGCTGCGCCGCTTCCTGCAGGGTGACCGCTTGTGGCACGACCCGCGTCACCGTCAGTGCGGTCTCGCCTCGCTCACGTCGCTGATCTACGAGGGCGACACCCTCGTCGACATCGTCTACTCCGAGCCCGCGGGGGCGTCGGACCCTCTCCAGACCGGCGCATGAGACCCGCCCGCCTGCTCGCGCCTCTGCTCGTGGTCGCCGCTGCCCTCACGGGCTGCGCCACGGGCAACGACGCGGTGGCTCAGGGCGGCACGTTCGAGTTCGTCTCCCCCGGTGGAAAGACGTCCATCTTCTACGACCCTCCGGCCGACCGCGGAACCGTCGGGAACCTGTCGGGCCCCGACCTGATGACCGAGGGCGCCACGACGTCGCTGTCGGACTACGACGGTCAGGTCGTCGTCCTGAATATCTGGGGACAGTGGTGCGGGCCGTGCCGCGGTGAGGCCGACGACCTCGAGCAGGTCTTCGAGGCGACGAAGGATCAGGGCGTCCAGTTCCTCGGGATCAACGTCCGCGACAACCAGCAGGACAAGGCGCAGGACTTCGTCGTCGACAACAAGGTGACGTACCCGTCGATCTACGACCCGCCGCTGCGCACACTGCTCGCCCTCGGATCGAACTATCCGACGACGGTCATCCCGACGACCATCGTGCTCGATCGTGAGCATCGGGTCGCCGCGGTGTTCCTGACGGAACTGCTGGCGAGCGATCTGCAGCCGGTGGTGGAGCGCATCGCCGCCGAGACACCCGAGGCATCCGATGGGTAGAACTTCCGATGGGTGAGGCGTTCCAGTCCGCGGCGGCGTCGGGACCTCTGTTCCTGGCGTTGGGCGCGTGCGTGCTGGCCGGGCTCGTGTCCTTCGCGTCGCCGTGCGTCGTACCTCTCGTCCCCGGCTACCTGTCGTACCTGGCGGGTGTCGTCGGTGCCGACGCCCCGTCCGTGACGGCCGACGAGGCAGCGACCAAGACGCTGGTCCGTGGGCGCAGTCGCGTCGCGGCGGCCGCGGCACTGTTCGTGCTCGGATTCACGGTCGTGTTCGTCCTGGCGACGGCATCCGTCTTCGGGGCCATCTCCGTGCTGGCAGTCAACCGCGAGGTGCTGCAGCGTGTGGGCGGTGTAGTCACCATCGCGATGGGACTGGTGTTCCTCGGCCTGATCCCCGCGCTGCAGCGGGACACGCGCTTCGAGCCGAAGCGCATCGGGAGCATCCTCGGCGCGCCGCTCCTGGGAGGTGTCTTCGCGCTCGGCTGGACTCCGTGTCTCGGGCCTACGCTGGCGGGTGTCATCTCGTTGACCGCCGGTACCGAGGGGACGACCGCCGCTCGCGGTGTCGTCCTGATCATCGCCTACTGCCTGGGTCTCGGACTGCCGTTCGTGATCCTCGCGTTCGGGTCGGTGAGTGCACTCCGCGGTGTCGGATGGCTGCGCAACAATGCGCGGGCGATCCAGATATTCGGTGGCGTGATGCTCGTGGCAGTCGGAATCGCCCTGGTCACGGGGGCATGGGACATGTTCGTGAGTTGGGTTCGAGACGGCGCGGTCACCGGTGTGACCCTGCCGATCTAGCACCGGTCGCACCGAGGACGAGAAAGAGTTCATGAGTACTGATCTGTCAGCCCGCCCGGACGCGGAGGCTCGCCCCCCGAGGCAGTCTCCCGCGGGTCGCGTCGTGGCGGCCGTGCGAAACACGTGGCGTGGGCTGACGTCGATGCGCACCGCCTTGGTATTGCTGTTCCTGCTCGCCCTGGCCGCCGTTCCCGGTGCACTGTTGCCGCAACGCAGTCTCAACTCGGGCAAGGTCGACACCTACATCGCCAACCGTCCGAGTCTCGGGCCGCTGATGGACCGGCTCGAGCTGTTCGACGTGTTCGGCAGCTTCTGGTTCACCGCCATCTACGTCCTGCTGTTCGTCTCGCTGGTCGGCTGCATCCTCCCGCGCTGCCTCGATCACGCGAAGGCTCTGCGCACGCCGCCCGTGGCCACCCCGCGCAATCTCGCCCGCCTTCCGCACCACCTGAGTACCGAGGTCGACGCGGATCCCGAGACGCTGATGAACGACATCGAGTCGCGCATGGGTGGGTGGCGCAAGGTCCGGCGCACCGAGGAGTCGGGCGCGCTGACGCTGTCCGCCGAGAAGGGATACCTGCGTGAGGCGGGCAATCTCGTCTTCCACCTGTCCCTGGTCGGTCTCCTGGTGGCCATCGCCGTCGGCAAGCTCTTCAGCTACGAGGGCAACGTCGTGGTGATCGCCAACGACGGCCCCGGCATCTGCACCACCTCGCCGGCACAGTTCGACTCGTTCCGCGCCGGCAACAGCGAGGACGGCACCGGCATGACGCCATTGTGCGTGCGCGTGAAGAACTTCACGGCCGACTACCTCGAGAACGGGCAGGCGGAGCAGTTCACGTCCGACATCGAGTACCAGGCCGGCGACGACCTGGTCACGAACACCTGGCGCCCGGACACCCTGCAGGTCAACCACCCGCTGCGAGTGGCCGGAGATCGCGTCTACCTGCAGGGACACGGATACGCGCCCACATTCACGGTGACGTTCCCGAACGGCGAGACCCGCACCGAGACGGTCCAGTGGGAGCCCACGGACGGGACGACGTTCCTCTCCAGCGGCGTCCACCGCTTCGACCCGCCCGGTGGTCTGTACCCGGACCCGGACGTGCGCCGTCAGAACCAGATCGCCATCGAGGGGCTGTTCGCACCGACCGCGTTCTTCCACGGCACCCTGCTCTCGTCGAGCTTCCCCGCCCCGAACGATCCGGCGGTGGCCATCGACATCTACAAGGGCGACACCGGCCTCGACACGGGTAATCCGCAGTCGTTGTTCTCGTTGAGCAAGGTCCTGGTCGAGCAGGGTCGTCTGGTCAAGCAGGATCGCGTGAATCTCACGCCGGGGGAGTCGACCACGCTGGCCGACGGCACGCAGGTCCGCTTCGACGGAGCCGAGCAGTTCGTCAATCTGCAGGTCTCGCACGACCCCGCGCAGACGTGGGTGCTGGTGTTCGCGCTGTCCATGATGGCCGGTCTGCTGGTGTCCCTGGTGATCAAGCGGCGTCGGATCTGGGTGCGCGTGACCGCAGGCGACGACCGACGACGTACCGTAGTAGACCTGGGCGGTCTCGCACGCACCGACCAAGCGGGGTGGGGCGACGAGTTCGACCGTCTGTCGACGAGACTCCTCGACTCGCCCACACCCGACAGAGCCCGTACAGGCAAGGAGTGACCATGCCGATCGATGCCACACTCGCACAGTTCAGTGACTGGTCGTTCCGGTCCGCGTTCGGTGTCTATCTGCTCGCGGCGGTGTTCCTGATCGCGCAGTACGCGACGCTCACCGTGACCGCGTCGGAGCGCAAGGCCGAGAAGCAGCTCGTCCCGGCAGGCAAGGCGCCGCTGCGGCCCACCGGGCCCGGCCGCATCGAGGAGGCGCCCAAGCGCCCGATGTCCGAGCGGTACGGCGGCATGGGCTACGCGCTTGTCGTGCTGGGTCTGCTGCTGACCGTCACCTCCACCGTGTTGCGCGGCTTCGCCACAGACCGGTTCCCGCTGGGCAACATGTACGAGTTCGTCACCATGGCGACTGCTGCGGCGACGGCCACCTCCGTGGTCGCGTTGCGCAAGATGCGCCCGACGCTGATCTTCGTCGTCGTGCCGGTGATGATTTTAATGTTCCTGGCCGCGACGGTTCTCTACGCGGACGCGGCCCCCGTCGTGCCGGCACTGCGCTCGTACTGGCTGCCGATCCACGTGACCATCGTCAGCATCGGCAGCGGCATCTTCCTCGTCGCCGGTGTGGCGTCGCTGCTCTTCCTGCTGCGGATGCGCTTCCCGGCCACCGAGGACGGTGCCGGTACCGGTGCGCTGGCGCGCTTCGCTCAGCGACTCCCCGACGCACAGACGCTCGATCGACTCGCCTACAAGACCACGATCATCGGGTTCCCGCTGTTCGGGGCCGGTGTCATCCTCGGCGCGATCTGGGCGGAAGCCGCTTGGGGTCGCTTCTGGGGCTGGGATCCCAAGGAGACGGTGTCGTTCATCGCCTGGGTCGTCTACGCCGCATACCTGCACGCCCGCGCCACGTCGGGATGGCGGAACACCCGCGCGGCATGGATCAACGTCGCGGGCTTCGTGGCCATGCTGTTCAATCTGTTCATCATCAACATGGTGGTCTCCGGTCTGCACTCGTACGCCGGCTTGAACTGAGTTCTACAGCGGGGGCGCGACGTGACCGATGATCGTTGGGACGGATGGTCGGACCGACCGCACCTCGGGGAGCCGCACTTCGGGGAGCAGGACGCCGACACGGCGCCCGCTGCCGGCTACACCCCACCCGATAATCAGGCCGCCGATTATGCGAGCCCGGACAGTCAGTACTCGGTTCCGCCGTCGGTAGCACCCATGCCGCAGGAGCCGGTAGTGCCGCCACCGTCGGCTCACGACCTGTCCACGTCTCGGTTGCTGCGTGCTGCGCCGCCCCCGCCGACCGGCGGGTGGCGTCGGGTGCTCTTCGACGTCACGGGCGGCCGGGTGAACGTCGGCAACAGCGCGAAGGAACAGCGTCGGCTCGCTCTGATCCGGCAGGTCGACAATCCGCTGCGTGGATGCCATCGGATCGCGATCCTGAGCCTCAAGGGCGGCGTCGGCAAGACGACGATCGCGGCGGCACTCGGCTCGACGTTCTCGGCAGTGCGGGGCGATCGTGTCATCGCGGTCGATGCGAATCCGGACCGTGGAACGCTCAGCTCCCGTGTTCCGCTGGAGACGGAGAAGACCGTTCGAGACCTGTTGCGCGATGCGCGGGATTCGAACAAGTACAGCGACATCCGAGCGTTCACCTCGCAGAACCACCATCGGCTCGAGGTGCTCGCATCGGAATCGGATCCGGCGATGTCGGAGGCCTTCGACGCCTACGACTACGAGTCGGCCGTCGGCATCCTCGAACGGTTCTACAACGTCGTCCTCACCGATTGTGGAACGGGCCTGCTGCACTCGGCGATGCGCGCAATTCTTCGCAGCGCGGACAGCCTGATCATCGTCAGCTCGGGTTCGGTGGACGGCGCACGCAGCGCATCCGCCACGATGGACTGGCTGGATGCGCACGGCTATCGGAATCTGGTGGAGCAGTCGCTCACGGTGGTCAACATGGTGCGGCCCGGTACGAAGGCCATCGACGTCTCGAAGATCGTCGACCACTTCGGGCAGCGCTGCAGGGCAGTGCGCGTCATTCCGTACGACGAGCATCTCGCTCAGGGCGCAGAAGTGGATCTCGACGCGATGGCACCCGCGACGCGAACGGCGCTCCTGGAGACAGCGGCAGCGATGACCGCCGAGTTCCCGCTCTTCGTCAAGCGGTGACGGTCATGCGCTGTCCCTGCGGTGTCACTCGGTAGAGCTGGTGGTTCCCGCGTCGGGGCGGTCGGGGCCCGGTCCGCGAGACCTGTTGTTCTTGTTCATCTTCCACAGAAATTCGGGGTCGTCGTCCGGTCCTGTGACGCGTCCTCGGGGAGCTTCGGCAGCGGGGCCGAACGACTTCCAGAGGAGCACGACAACTACCGCGAGCCCGATCAGTGCCAACAGATAGATCATCTTCGTACCTCCACTACCGAGCGTAGTCGTGGTGGCGCGTCAGGGCACTCGGGTCGACATCGCAAGATCCTGAGAATCTTCCGACGATGCCCCCGGTGGTCACTCGACAGTGGTCACTCGGGAGTGGGTGTGCGGACGACGAACGTCAGCGATGAGCCTCGGTGGTCAGCGAGGTCAGAAGCTGCATGACCTCGGACTCGCGGAAGCGGCGGTGACCACCCGGGGTGCGGAGAGATCCGAGACGGCCGGCGTGGGCCCACCGCGTGACCGTCTTGGGGTCGACATGGAAGAGTGCGGCCACCTGGCCCGGGGTGAGCAGGTTCTCCTGTGTGGGTGTGTATGCCGGTGCACTCATCGCGATCCTCCAAGGGACACAGTTCTTCGTCTCGATCGGCCGCGGGCGGTTCGTCCGCGTCCTCGGTGCCCATGGTGGCATCGAGACCCCCGGGTACTCGACTCTTCTCGTGTTGGTAAAGGGGAGGTAATGGACAAATCGGATACGACATGTGGCTCCCCGAGTGCCCGTGACCGCTGTCGACGACGTGCTCGGCGCGGCCGGTAGCCTGGGGCTATGACGGAATCAGTCGCCCCAGACAGCTCTCCCGGAGCCGGCTCACCCGGTGGCTCCGCCAAGGGCAAGCTCGCCCGCGACCTCGCGCTCTACACAGCGGCCCGGCTCGGGTTGATCGCGGTCGTCGCCGCGATCATCTTCTTCGGCGCGAACGCGATCGGTGTGGAGATTCCGCTACTCGTGGCGATGGTGTTCGCTCTGGTCGTCGCGTTCCCTCTGTCGCTGGTGCTGTTCAAGACCCTGCGGCGCCGCGTGAACGAGGACATCGCCGCGGTGGACGAGAAGCGTCGCCGCGACCGCGAGGACCTGCAGTCCCGCCTGCGCGGCGAGTAGCCCTTACCCGGCGGCCCGCGCCCTGAGGGCGCGCGCCAGATGATCCCGCTGTTCGACGACGCATCGCCGGAGCGCTGCCGGAGCGGATTCATGCCCCGCGAGCCACGCGTCCGCGGCATTCGTGGACTCCGTCTGCGGGAACAGCCCGATGACGAGTCGTCGGGCGATCTCGATGCTGTTCTCGCGCCAGAACGTCTCGAGTAGATCGAAGTACTCGTCGTCGAAGCGCTCGATCGCATGCCGTGACGTGCCCGCGGTGAACCCGCGGACCATCGCGCCGACCTTCTCGTTGCTCGGACCCGCGCCGGTGCTCTTCTGCCCGGTCAGGGTCGCCCACACGTCGGCCTTGACCTCGGCGGAGGGCTGCGCCGCCACGGCCGCGGCGTACTGCACCTCGCCGGCGCCCGTGCGGTCCGACGCGAGTACCTCGTCCAACTCGGATACGTCGGCGTGACCCGTCGCCGCCAGCGCGAACCACAACGACCAGCGTTGTTCGGCGTCGAGAGCCAGTCCGTCGATCGTCGTGTCCCCGCTCAGAAGCGCACGTACGTCTGGCGCCGACGCGTCGTCGTGCGCGGCAGCTGCGGCGAAGGCGCGGAACCATTCGAGCTGCGCGTCGCTTCCCGCGGCGGCGGCGGAGAGCCGGTCGAGCGTCGTTGCCGTCCACGTCGGCCTCACCTGCTCGCGGTCGGCGCAGTAGCGCTCCACGGCGACGGCCGTGTCGGCCAGGACAGCGCCGAGGATGCCGGCGTTGCGTTCGGTCGGCGCGAACCGCGTCGCGAGCGACACGAACGTCGCGGCAGGCAGTTCTGCGTCACGCGTGGCGTTCCACAGCGACGACCAGATCAGTCCGCGACGCAGATCGTCGGGCACACGATCGAGCGATGCGGTCACGGTCTCGAGGGATGCCGGGTCGAGGCGGACCTTGGCGTAGGTGCGGTCGCCGTCGTTCGGCAGGATCACCGCCGCGTCGGGTAGATCGAGCGTGGTGTGCGCGTCGGTGATGTGCACCGAGACGGGGTCGGCGTCGACCAGGTGACCGTCGGCATCCGGCTGCAGGCAGGCGATGTCGAGTCGCTGCGGTCGCGGATCGGTCTGCGACAGGACGCCGGTAGCCCGGTCGTAGGAAATGGTCGAGACGCCGGTCGTCTCGAGCCAGGCGGCGGACCAGTCGTCCAGGGGCATGCCCGCTGCGCCGGACAGGGCGTCGAGGAGCGACGTCAACGTCGCCGTCCCGAACGCGTGGGCCCGGAAGTACGCGCGGGCACCGGCGAAGAACGCGTCGTCACCCACGAAGGCCGCCAACTGCTTGACGACGCTGGCGCCCTTCGCGTACGTGATGCCGTCGAAGTTCAACTTCGCCGCCTCGAGGTCCACGATGTCGGCGACGACAGGGTGCGTGGTGGGCAGCTGGTCCTGGGAGTACGCCCACGCCTTGCGACGATTCGCGAACGACACCCACGCGCCGGTGAACTCCGTCGCCGCCACCGATGCGTACGCGCCCAGGTAGTCGGCGAGGGACTCCTTGAGCCACAGGTCGTCCCACCACGTCATCGTCACCAGGTCGCCGAACCACATGTGCGCCATCTCGTGCAAGATCGTGTTGGCGCGTCGCTCGTACTGGGCGCGGGTCGCGGCGCTGCGGAACACGTACGACTCGGTGAACGTCACGCATCCCGGGTTCTCCATCGCGCCCAGGTTGTACTCGGGAACGAAGACCTGGTCGTACTTGCCGAACGGGTACGGATAGTCGAACTTCTCGTGGAAGAAGTCGAGACCTGCGCGGGTGACCTCGAAGATCGTGTCGTGGTCCAGATGACCGGCGAGCGACGCCCGGCAGTACGCGCCGAGGTCGATGACGAGGTCTCCTCGCTCGTACCGCGATCGAGCCCGATGGTACGGCCCCGCCACGACGGCGGTGATGTAGGTGGAGATCGGCTTCGTCGCGGCGAACACGCGGGTGGCGCCGTCCTCGGACTCGATCCGTTCGTTCGACAACACGGTCCATTCCGGCGGGGCAGTGACCCGGAAGGTGAACGGTCCCTTGAGGTCCGGCTGCTCGAAGTTCGCGAACACCCGACGCGCATCGGCCGGTTCGTACTGCGTGTAGAGGTACGTCTCGCCGTCCGCGGGATCGACGAAGCGATGAAGACCCTCGCCGGATCTGCTGTAGTTCCCCCGCGCATGCACCTCGACGACGTTGTGCGACAGAAGGTCCCGCACCGCGATGCGGGCGCCGTCGTAGTCGACGGGGATCTCGGCGCCGTTGACGACGACGCGATCGACGCCGGCTCCCAGGAAGTCCAGCCACGTCGTCGACTCGCGCGACGCGAAGGTCAGGGTGGTGACCGTAGGGAACTCGGCGGCGGTCCGGGCATCGGTGAGGTCGAGCGCGACGTCGTACCGGACGTCGGACACCAAGTCGGAGCGATGGGCGGTCTCGGATCGGGTCAGGTTGGCAGTACTCACCCGACCATTCCAACATCACTCGATCGGCCGCGCGCACCCCTGCCGTGCCTGATCGTCCACAACTCACCCGGATCGACGGGATCCCGTCGATCACCTCGACGTGTGGACGATCGGGCACGGTGACAGCCCCGAGATCGTCGACCCGCATGCGATCATGGCCGCATGATCCTGGTGCTCAGATTGATCGTCACGGCCTTCGCGATCTGGCTCGCCGCCGGCTGGGTGGACGGCATCGACATCGCCAGTTCGGGTCGGGGTCAGGGCTGGGACATCGTGGTGCTCATCGGCATCGCGGCGGTGTTTACGCTGGTCAACGCCGTCGTCAAGCCGATCGTCGCACTGTTGTCGCTGCCGCTGATCGTGGTGACGCTGGGGTTGTTCCTGCTCGTCATCAATGCCCTGATGCTGCTGCTGACCGCGGCGATCACGGACAGCACCGGGTACGGCCTGACCGTCGACGGATTCGGTGCCGCGTTCTGGGGCGCGGTGATCATCTCGCTGGTGAACTGGGTTCTCGGCGGCCTGGTCCCTGATCGGCGTCGCTGACCGGAGCTCAGGACAGCCGAGCGAGGAACGCGGTGAGGGTGGTGCGCACGCGCTCGACGCGCTCCTCCACCGGAGTGTCGTCGCGGTACTGACGGCCGAGTTTCGGCGACTTCAGCCGGCGCGCGTAGAGCGAACACGCCAGGTCGGTGCACATGTAGATGCCGACGGTGTTGCCGCGACGACCCGACTCCCCGGTCTTGCGCGCCACCATCAGGGACACGCCTCCGCCCTGATGCGCCGTGGTGCAGACGCTGCACATCTGGGACGTGCGCGATCCGGTCTCCGAGCGCAACGCGACGCTGACGAGCCCCTCCGACTGCGGGACGGCCAGGTAGCTCCGACCCGCGTAGTCCGGATCGCTCCAGCCGAGGAAGTCGAGGTCGTCCCACGGGCGGCTGTCGAGGTCGTTCGGTACGGGAAGACGCTTGGCGTCACCCTTCGAGCAGTTGACGAACGACGCCCGGATGTCCGGTTCGGTCACGGGGTCCATGCCTCGACCGTAGGGGATGGTCGTGAGCCGGAGCAACGGCTTTTCCGCTCAGGCGAGGAACAGGCCCACCGCGGTAGCAACGCCCCACACGAGCATCGCGAGTCCCGAGTCGCGCAGAGCCGGGATCAGCTCCATGCCGTGCTTGCGTGCCCGTACCGGCGCATTGGCACGCCACGCCAGCGGGAAGGCGACGATGCCGAGCACGGCCCACGGTGACGCGATGATCAGCACCAGGCTGACGACGAACGGGACGGCGAGAAGCGCGGCGTGCAGCCCACGGCTGCGCGCATCGCCCAGTCGGACGGCGAGAGTCAGCTTGCCGGACTCGGCGTCGGTGGGGATGTCGCGGATGTTGTTGGCCACGAGCACCGCACTGGAGAACGATCCCATCCCGACGGCGCATCCGAGCCCGACCAGGTCGACGCGTCCGGTGAGCACGAACTGGGTGCCCAGCACCGCGACCAAGCCGAAGAAGACGAACACGGCGACCTCGCCGAGACCGCTGTAGCCGTACGGCTTCGAGCCACCCGTGTAGTACCAGGCGCCGCCGATGCAGAGCGCGCCGATCAGGACCAACCACCACGCCGTCGTCAAGGCGAGGACGAGTCCGGCGACACCGGCGACGGCGAAACATGCGATCGCGGCGTTGCGGACCGACGACGGGGTGGCCACCTTCGAGCCGACCAGTCGCAGCGGTCCGACGCGGTCGTCGTCCGTGCCGCGGATGCCGTCGGAGTAGTCGTTGGAGTAGTTGACTCCGACGATCAGTGCCACGGCGACGATCAGCGCCACCGGCGCCTTCCACCACGTCACGTCCGCGAGTTGTGCCGCCGCTCCGGTCGCCACCACGACGGGTGCGATCGCGTTCGGCAAGGTGCGCGGCCGCGCCCCTTCGATCCACTGTGCTGCTGTCGCCATGAGGGGATCATCCCGCACCAGGAGTTCGGCGACGTGCTCGGTGCGGTTGTCGGGGGTCGGAACCGTGGCCTACACTTCCTCCAGCACCCTCGCCTCGAGGGTTACTCACAGGTCTGTCGTGGTCGACCGTGAACGTGGCACTCGCGCGGAGCTGTACGAATGGCTCCCTGTCACACCCCGGGGATGACTCGATGGAGAGCTTCAGCACCACGGTCGCCGACGCAGTATCGGCCATGACCGCCGACGAACTGGATCGTTCGATCCGCGCCTTGACCGCCCGTCAGCGCACCCTGCTCCTCGACGGGGACCTCGACACTGCCTGGGCTGTCACCGAAGACCTCGAGCGGTGCCTCTCCGCACGGGTCGGTATCCCGAGACTGTAAGCACCGCAACCGCGATCACCGCTTGCGGTCGGACGGGCGGGGCCCCCTGCCGGGGTAGCCGGTGTCGGTGACCGGTACCGGATCCGGCTCGGACGAGAACCCGACCGGTTGGAACTCGACCATCAGGAATCGCTCGTGCGGAATGCGAGTGGCGCGAAGGTCGACCACGGTCCACCCGCCGTCGACGCGTCGCAGTCGAACGCCGGGGATCTCGACCTTCCGGTCCACCCACTCGTGCATGTGTCGATAGGCCGAGACGATCCGTGCGATGTCCTCGGGGTGCGGGGTATCGCGCTGATCCACCTGGCCCTTCCACAGGATGTCGGGAACCGGTTCGGTCAGCCACCGTGTCAGACGCACTCTCTCCGCGTCGATCAGGGCGATAGCGGTCGGCGAGTCACGGGTCAGCGAGCGGAGGGCGAACGCCTCGAACGACGGTCCGGGGGAAACGAATTCATCGTCCCGCAGTGCAATCGAGAGACCGTGCGTGATCCTGTCGTCCCGGGACGCCTCGTCGTGCACGGTGCGCAGGGCGATGCGGAGCGGTCGAGGTCCCCTCGACGTCCGCAGAGTGATGGCGCCGTCCCACCGCGTTCCGGGGTCGGCGTCGAACAGAGCGACCATCAGGTACATGGCGCTCTCGGCATCCTCGTTCCTGTCGAAGAACTCGAACGCCGTCGCCGACGGCCCGCGCCCGGACTCGCGAGGAACCATCCGGTCCATCTCGGTCGTGTACTCGAACAGCCGGTCCGCGGACGTCCAGTCCCACCCGGTCACGTCGGGGGGCGAGGCATCCGCGTCGTCGCCGACGTAGAGAAGTACCCCGTGTACCGCTCTGCTGGGACCGGCGACGGGAACGGCGCGCAACGGAACGCGCATCCCGGGTACCGACACCGACGTCTCGACGCCGGTCTCGACGACCGAGGCCACGACGGCGCGTGCCGCGTCCGCGACACGTTTGTTGGGAACGGACCGTTGAAGGGCCGTCCATTCTTTCGCTCTGCCGTCCTTCGCGACGACGGTGCCCAGTGCTCCACCGTCGATCGGTTCGGCGAGAGTCTCCACGACGATCCATCCGTCGTGCGCGTCGGGAGGTGTCCCCGTCGCGCGCCCCGCCTTGTCCACGTGTGCCTCCGAACCCGACCCGGATGTACTGAACAAGCCTACCGACCGTGCTGTCCGAGGCGGGGTCCGCCTGCTCGGGCGGACAGTGCCGCTGACCTGCTGTCATTCAAATGAATGACCCCCGGTCAGGGGTTGCGTGACTCGCTGAGAAGGCGTCGGGCAGCGGTACGGTCGACCTTGCCCGGCCCGCGGAGCGGCAACGCAGCGACCAGAACCACCTGCCGGGGCGCTGCAGCGGCACCGAGGTCGGCGGCGACACTCTCCCGTATCGACTCCGCCGTCGCGCTCGACCCGGGTCGCAGTACGACCAGCGCGCCGACGCGTTCGCCCAGTCGCTCGTCCGGCACACCGACCACGACACACTCCGCGACGCCGTCGACACGCGCCGCGGACTCCTCGACCACTCGCGGCACCACGGTGAGTCCACCCGAGGTGATGGCGTCGTCGAGGCGGCCCAGGATCTGCAGCCGTCCGTCCTGGAGTCGACCCAGGTCGTCGGTCCGGAACCATCCGGAATCGGCGAATGCGGGGTGATCGGACAGGCCTCGATACCCGTTCGCCAGCGTCGGGCCGCCGAGAACTACCCGTCCGTCGTCGTCGAGGCGTACGCGGACACCGTCCAGCGGCGCACCGTCGTAGACGCAGCCGCCACAGGTTTCGGTCATGCCGTACGTCCGGACCACCGTGATTCCCGCGTCGACCGCCCGCGCCAGCACAGGAGCCGGTGTGGCGGCGCCGCCGAGCAGGACCGCATCGAGGGATGCCAGGGCCGCCACCGCGTCCGGGTGGTCGAGCGCCTTGATCAGCTGAGTGGGCACCAGCGAGGTGTATCGGCGGGAATCGGTCATCGACGCGATCGACCGCGTCAGGTCGGCGGGATCGAAACCCGCCTGCACATCGACGACGGCGGGATCGAATCCCGCGGCCAGCGAGCGCAGCACCACCTGCATGCCCGCGATGTGGTGGGCGGGCAGAGCCAGCAGCCACCGTCCGGGACCGCCCAGTCGCGCGTGGGTCGCGGCGGCACTCGCACGCAACGCGTCGGCAGTGAGCAACGCCCCCTTGGGGATTCCCGTCGATCCCGACGTGGCCAGCACCATGGCCGTCGACGGATCGATCGGCGTGCCGGGTGCGAGCGCGTCGACGAGCCGGCGTTGCTCGCGGACGTCGTCGGCGGGGACGGGAAGCGCCGGAGCCGCTGTCCCGTCGAGCACGGACCGCAGATGCGGGAGCAGTTCCAGCACTGCCTCGCCGCCGGGTACCGGCAGGACCGTCAGATCAGCCACGGCGTTGCGGGTGGCCGGGAGGAACCTCGACCACGACCAGGGAGTTGCCGTCGGGATCGGCGATCCACATCTCCGTCAGTCCCCACGGCTCGGTCGTCGGGGGCCGCACGATCTCGACGCCGGCCGCCTCCAGCTCGGCGTGTGTCGCCTCGACGTCGCGCACCTGCAACAGGATCGTCGCTCCTTGCGCAGGTTCGCCGTGCCCCGCCACCTCGATCAACGACTGCCCTGCGAAGAACACGACGCCGCCCGGGTACTCACGGAAGATGCCGAGTCCCACCTGATCCCGGTAGAAGTGCAGCGCCTCGTCGAAGTTCTTCGGGCGCAGAATGATTCGGCTCGCCAATACCTCCATGGCAGTGCGTCGCCTCTCAGTAATACCAGGGATAGGGAGACCAGTCCGGCTCACGCTTCTCGAGGAACGAGTCGCGACCCTCCACGGCCTCGTCGGTCATGTACGCCAGGCGCGTCGCCTCACCGGCGAAGAGTTGCTGCCCCACCAGGCCGTCGTCCTGAAGGTTGAACGCGTACTTGAGCATTCGCTGCGCCTGCGGGGACTTGCCGTTGATCGTGCGCCCCCACTCGATGGCGACGGTCTCGAGGTCGGCATGGTCGACCACCTTGTTGACCGCACCCATCCGGTGCATGTCCTCGGCGGTGTAGGTATCGCCGAGAAAGAAGATCTCGCGAGCGAACTTCTGGCCCACCATCTTCGCCAGGTACGCACTGCCGTACCCGCCGTCGAAGCTGCCCACGTCGGCGTCCGTCTGCTTGAACCGGGCGTGCTCACGGCTCGCGAGCGTGAGGTCGCAGACCACGTGGAGGCTGTGTCCGCCGCCCGCGGCCCAGCCGTTGACGAGGCAGATCACGACCTTCGGCATCGTGCGGATCAGGCGCTGTACCTCGAGGATGTGGAGCCGTCCGGCGCGTGCCTTGTCGACGGTCTCCGCGGTGTCACCGCTCGCGTACTGGTAGCCGCTGCGACCGCGGATGCGCTGATCGCCCCCGGAGCAGAAGGACCACACGCCGTCCTTCGGTGCGGGGCCGTTGCCGGTGAGCAGGACGGCGCCGACATCGGACGTCATCCGCGCGTGATCGAGGGTCCGGTAGAGCTCGTCGACCGTGCCGGGACGGAACGCATTGCGCACCTCGGGGCGGTCGAAGGCGATGCGCACGGTTCCATCGGTCACGTGGCGGTGGTAGGTGATGTCCACCAGGTCCTCGAAGCCGGGGACCGCGGTCCACAGGTCGGGCTGGAACGGCGAGGTCTCATCGGTCACCTTCGACAGCCTAACGACGGGAGGATTCGGACTCCGCGTTACCGTCGTGCGATGACCGAGGATTCTCCGCAAGGCGGCTTCCCGAAATTCACGCCGGCCACGCCCGGGCCGGACTACGGCCGTCTGATCGAAGCCCTCCGCACGATCCAGGACCTGGCGGTGTCCACCGATCTGCCCGACGATCAGCTGGCACTGGCCGCGGACCAGGCCGAGAAGCTGGCGGCCACCATGGCGCCGTACGTCGTGCCCGAAGGCCGATCGCCGGCAGGCCGCTCACTTCGACTCCCCGGGCGGGGCAGTCTGCTGATGCTCCCGTGGACGATCGAGAAGTACGGTCCCGACGGGGTGCGGTCCACCGGTGTCTTCCGACGGTTCCACCTCGGTGGCAACGGGGCGGCGCACGGCGGCACGCTTCCCCTGCTGTTCGACGACCTGTTCGGGCTCGTCCAACGCGCCTACGGCCGACCGATCAGTCGCACCGCCTTCCTGCACATCGATTACCGCGCGGTGACTCCGTTGAACGTGCCGCTGGTCGTCGAGGGCCACGTCACGAATGTCGAGGGTCGCAAGACGTTCATCGAGGCGACGCTGAAGAACGCGGACGGGAAACTGCTGGCGGACAGCAACGCTCTCATGGTCCAGCTCCTTCCCGGCCAGCAGTGACTCTGCCGTCGTTCGAGGAGATCGCCGCCTCCGCGCGTGTGCTCTCCCTCCCGATGCGGACGCGATTCCGCGGCATCACCACGCGAGAGGTGATGCTGTTCGAGGGCCCGGCCGGATGGGGCGAGTTCGGTGCGTTCACCGAGTACGACGACGTCGAGGCGACGTCGTGGCTGCTCGCCGGCATCGAGATGGCGTGGCAGGGGCCGCCCACCGCGCTGCGGGAGTTCGTCGACGTCAACGCGACCGTCCCCGCCGTTCCCGCCGCGGAGGTCCCCGATGTGCTGGCCCGCTACCCCGGTGCCCGCACGGCCAAGGTCAAGGTGGCGGAGAAGGGGCAGTCTCTTGCCGACGACGTGGCGCGCGTCGAGGCGGTGCGCGACCTGGTCCCCACCGTGCGTGTCGACGCCAACGGCGGCTGGACCGTCGACGAAGCCGTCACTGCGCTGCGGGCGCTGACCGAGAACGGAGACCTCGAGTACGCGGAGCAGCCGTGCGCCAGTGTCGAGGAACTCGCCGAGGTGCGCGACCGGGTGCGCGGAGTGTCGATCGCGGCCGACGAGAGTATCCGGCGCGCCGAGGACCCGATGCGGGTCGTGCGGGCCGGCGCCGCGGACGTGGCCGTGGTCAAGGTTCCGCCGCTGGGCGGAATGCGCCCCGTCCTCGCGCTCGCCGAGGAACTGGCCGAGTACGGCGTGCCGGTGGTCGTGTCCAGCGCACTCGATTCCGCTGTCGGGATGAGCGCCGGTCTCGCGGCAGCGGCGTCCCTGCAGTCCGAGATGGCCTGCGGACTGGGAACAGGCGCACTGTTCGTCGACGACGTCGCCGAACCACGGGTGCTCGTGGACGGCCGATTGCGCGCCGACGTTGCCGTCCCGGATCCGGTCCGGCTCGATGCACTGGCTGCGTCGGAGGAGCGTCGTCGGTGGTGGATCGCGCGCCTCGAACGCTGTTGTAATGTCGCGGCCGACCGGTGACATACCGACTCCGTGACCGGTTCACCTCCTTTTCCCCGACGACAGGACTGTTTCGTGGCATCTCTGAAGACGACTCTCCTCGACGACACCAACGCATCCGCCGTGCGTGCGGACGTGCGCACACTGATCGACGCGGAGGTGTCGGACAAGAAGGGCGCATCCGGCCTCGCGGTCAAGGGCGCGTACGGCGCCGTCAAGAAGATCAGCCCCAACGTGATCGACGACGCGGTGGCCAAGCTGTGGCCGAGCTTCGTCGACAAGCTCGACCCCTTCTGGGCGCAGTACTCGGCGAACCCGACGGGATCGTTCGGGGACTACCTCGTCGCCAACGGTGACGCAGCCTCCGACGCGCTGCTGTCCGTGACGGATGCGCGCATCGACGAGACCAGCAAGTCCACCATCAAGAAGGCGTACTCGTCGCTGCGTCCGTCGGCGAAGAAGAACGTCACCGAGGCCCTGCCCCGTGTCGGCGCTCTGGTGCAGAAGTACGCAGCCTGATCCGAACAGCGCCCGGTGCGCCGAACCGCGATATCCGCGGCTCGGCGCACCGTCCTGCAGTCAGCGCCCGCGGGCTCGGGTGAACAGCGGGACGACCAGCAGCATCAGGAACACCCGCAGCACCTGGGCCGCCACGACGAACGTGACATTGACGCTGCTCGCTGCGGCGAGGGCCAGCACGGCGTAGATGCCGCCCGGCGTCGTCGCGAGGTAGGCCTCGTACGGCGTGATGCCGGTGGTGCCGACCAGGATCAACCCGAGCAGAGCGCAGCCCACCGCGATCGCGACGATCAGCAGCACCGCCCACGGGATGATGCGGCCGATGGACTTCAGGCTGTCGAGGGTGAACTGCAGACCGGCCTGCCACCCGATCACGATGTAGACCAGTTGGAGCAGCAGGAAGGGGACGCCCGCACCGCCCGTCCAGCCGAGCAGGTCTGCGGCGCCCGAGATCATGAGCGGGCCGAGCAGCGCGGGTGCGGGGAGTCGAACGAGTCGCCCCAACGGGATGCCCACCAGCAGGCAGGCGGCGATGAAGAGAGCGTCGGCCCATAGAGGAGCCGACTCCGTGATCGGCGATCCGCCCTGGCCCGTGTCGGCCGAGAACACCACGGTGGCGACGAACGGCAGGGACGCGGTGACCAGCAGGACTCGCACGTACTGCACCACGGCGACCACCCGCTCGTCGCCGCCCAGATCACGGGCGATCGCGACCATGCCCGACGCCCCGCCGGCCACCAGGGCGAGTGCGCCCGTCGTCGCATCGAGGTCGCGGTGCAGTCCGAGCAGCGCACCGGCCGCGATCGACAGCAGCAGCGTGCCGAGGGACACCACCAGAACCCAGATCCAGGCCGACCCGAGCGAGGACATGGTGTCCCGGTCGAGCAGGGTGCCGATCTCGACGCCGAGTATCGCCTGCGCACCCATCGACATCGGCCGAGGAACCTTGCCGGGACCTCGGTTGCACAACGCGAACACCGTCGCGACGGCGAGCGCGACGAACAGAGCAGCCGACGGCACCCCGACGCGATCCGCCAGCACGGCCACGACGGCCGTGACAAGCGCCAGTGCTACCCAGCGGCCGGCGCGGGACCGGTCGACGGCCGGACTCAAGGCCTGTCGGGGCGCTGGATCCGTCGCACGGCCGGGGGCATGCCCCACTCGTCGCGGCCGAGTCGGCTCAGCGGTGCGAGGGCGCCGAAGTCGGGCAACCCGTCCTCCGCGAGGAATTCCGGGCGCACCGTGATCATCGTGACCGCACCCATGACGACGAAGGAGTTGCCCACCTCGATCACCTGGTGAAGCGTCGCCTCGATCGAGAGCGGGGACGCGACGACGCGCGGCGGGCGGACGGTCTCGCTGGGCTCGCTCTCGAGCTCCACGGCCGTGTACTCGCTCACGGAGGCGTCGTAGTTCGCCGACGTCTGATTGATCTGCTCGAACAACGACTCGGTGGCGAGGTTGATGACGAACTCGCCCGTCTCCTCGATGTTGCGGAGGCTGTCCTTGCGGCCGACCGACGTGAACTGCACCACGGCGGGTGCGCTCGACGAGACGGAGAAGAAGCTGTACGGCGCCAGGTTCGGCACGCCGTCCGCGGAGACTGTCGACACCCACGCGATGGGTCTGGGTACCACTGACGTGGTGAGAAGCTTGTAGTAGTCGCCGGCGTCCATGGTCTGCGGATCGAAGTGTGTGCGCACCTGTTCATCCTGCCACCGCCCGGTGGACCGCTCTTGCGCCGCTGGAGGCCGGCCGATCAGTGAGGCGGGTGGAGCATTTGTGACACTCTGAAATGGTGAACCCGTCCACGTCTCAAGCCGTCGTCGTCGTCGACGAGATGATCCGCGGCGGCGTCCAGGACGTCGTGCTGTGCCCCGGGTCGCGGAACGCGCCGCTCGCGTTCGCGCTCGAGGCCGCCGACCGCGCCGGTCGCGTCCGCCTGCACATGCGTATCGACGAGCGAACCGCCGGCTTCCTCGCCGTCGGGCTCGCCGTCTCGGGGCGTCGTCCGGTGCCCGTGGTGATGACGTCGGGAACGGCGGTAGCCAACCTCGGGCCCGCCGTGCTCGAGGCCAATTACGCCCGGGTGCCGCTCGTGGTGCTCAGCGCGAACCGCCCCTACGAGATGTTGGGGACAGGTGCGAACCAGACCGTGGAGCAGCTCGGACTGTTCGCCGGTCAGGTGCGTGCGACCATCAGCCTCGGGCTTGCCGAGGAGTCCGACCAGGTCAATAGCCAGTGGCGATCCGCCGTCTGCCGCGTCCTCGCCGCGGCCCGTGGAACTCGATCCGGCAACGCGGGCCCGGTCCACTTCGACATGCCGCTGCGCGAGCCCCTGACCCCGGACCTGTCCGACGGTCGGCCCGCGCCGGAGGGTCGCCCGGACGGCGCGCCGTGGACCACCACCCAGTACGCGACGCTCGACGTGCCGGTCGATCTGGATCTGACACCCGACACGGTCGTCATCTCGGGCCACGGTGCGGCCTACCGTCCGGAGCTCGCCGGCCTTCCCACGGTCGCCGAACCGACGGCTCCGATGCACGGTCACCCTCTCAACCCGCTGGCACTCGGTGCGTTGTCACCGCGTCAGGCGATCATCACCGGGCGTCCCACGCTGCACCGTCAGGTGTCGAAGGTGCTGGCCGACCCGGCGGTATCCGTCATCGCGCTCACCACGGGTCCGCGCTGGCCCGACGTGTCGGGCAACGTTCTCGCCACCGGTACGCGCGCACTCGTCTCGTGTGAGCCGTCCCCCGACTGGATCCGTCGGTGCGCCGAGGCGTCCTCGTCCGCCGACGCTGCCGTCCACTCCATGCTGGAGAGCGTCGGCACGTCGACCGGTCTGCACGTCGCGGCCGCGGTGTCGTCCGCGCGCCGCCCCGGTGACCTGCTCGTCCTGGGGGCGTCCAACCCGGTGCGCGACATGGCGCTGGTCGGATATCCCGCCGAGGACGTCCGAGTGCTGTCGAACCGCGGAGTGGCGGGTATCGACGGCACCGTGTCCACTGCCGTGGGTGCAGCGCTGGCCCACGACGGCCGCACCATCGCGCTCATGGGCGACCTGACGTTCCTGCACGACGCGTCCGGCCTGCTGATCGGCACCGGGGAGCCCCGCCCGAAGGACCTGACCATCGTCGTGGCCAACGACGACGGCGGCGGCATCTTCGAGTTGCTCGAGCAGGGCGATCCGCAGTACGCGGGCGTGTTCGAGCGGGTGTTCGGGACCCCGCACGGCATGGACCTCGCAGCGCTGTGTGCGGCGTATCGCATCCCGCATCGCCGCGTCGACACGGACGCTCTGGCCAAGGAACTGACCGGTCACGCCGAGGGAACACGTGTTCTCGAGGTGACGACGGATCGGTCGGGGCTGCGCGACCTGCACGCGTCGATCCGCGCGACGCTCTAGATCTCGGCGAGGTACTCGCGTGCCTGCTTGCTTTCCGAGTGCACCATCTTGCCGATCATCTCGGTGACCATGCCCTCGATCTTGCCGCCGACGAACGGGACCTTCACCTCGGCCGTTCCCTTCAGGGTCAGGCGCGATCCGGTGCCGTGCGGCACCAGTTCGAAGGTCCCGCGCACCTTGGAGGTCAAGCCGGTCGATCCGCCCTCCAGGGTGCCGGATGCCCGGTCACCCCGCAGCGGTCCCCAACTGTCCTTGCGAGTGATCACCAGATCACCGCGGATCACCTTCCGGACGAACCCGGGCAGCACCGACGCGCCGACTCCCTCCGAGATGACGACATCGAAGCCGCCGTCCGGACGGTGGGTGTACTCCACGCTCGCGTGATCGGACACCTCCTTGGTTCGCCTGTCCCACAACGCATCATCGGTCAGCGCGGCGTGAGCCCGCTCCGGTGTGACATCGAAGTCTTCGGTGAAATCGAATTTCCGCCCCATGGTGGACGAGGTTACCTGCCGCCGATCGTTAGCCTGTGCTGGTGAACCTCGCCGCCGAATCACGGGCTCCCGGCCCCTCGACCCGCACGCGGCGTCGACTGCCCACCGTGCTCGTGGTGATCGCGACCGTCGTCTCCGCTCTCGCGGTTCTGCTGGTGCTGGCGGCCTGGCGCAACGACCACACCATCTCCTCCGACGAGGGTGTCGCCACCGCCGAGGTGCTCTCCGCCGGACGACTGCGCTCCGCGGTCAGCTTCGTCACTCCCGACGGCGAGATGCACAACCCGAAACTCGGCGTGCTGTACCCGACCAACCTGATCGCCGGCCAACGCATCGACGTCGAGTACTCCCGGAGCGACCCGGATCTGGTGCGCGTCGCCGGCCGTGACGCGTCGGTCGCGGTGGTCCCGGCGCTGTCGGTGATCGTCGTGGCGTGGCTGATCGCGGGGCCGTCCGTGCTGCTGATCCGCCGACGAGAGCGCGCACAGACATAGGTTCGCTCGCGGTTCGCCCGTCCGTAACGTTCGCATCGCGTCGCGGTCGCCGCAGACCGGAACAGTGCACGGTGTGCGCATAGCCGTGATCGCCGAATCGTTCCTGCCCCAGGTCAACGGTGTCACCAATTCGATACTCCGGGTCCTCGAACACGCGGAATCCGCCGGACACGAGGCCATGATCGTGGCGCCCGACACCCCGGCCGGTGTGCCGCCCGCACCTACGTCGCACGGGTCGTTCCCCGTGCTGCGGGTGCCGTCGGTGATGGTCCCCAAGGTCAGCTCTCTCCCGGTGGGCATGCCGAGCCCGGGAATGACGGCTGCGTTGCGGTCCTTCGGTCCCGACGTCGTCCACCTGGCATCGCCGTTCTCGCTCGGCGCCGGTGGGCTCGCGGCAGCACGACGGCTCGACGTCCCGGCCGTCGCCGTCTATCAGACCGACGTCGCAGGCTTCGCCGAGAGCTACGGGCTCGGACTGACCGCGCGCGCCTGCTGGGCCTGGACCCGGCGCATCCACAAGGGCAGTGCCCGCACGCTCGCGCCGTCGACGTCGGCGATGGACGCTCTCGCGGCGCACGGCATCCCCCGGGTGCATCGATGGGGCAGAGGAGTCGACACCGTGCGATTCGTCCCGTCGGCGAGAAGTGCCGAGCTGCGGGAACGCTGGACCGGGGGAGCGGACTCCCTGGTCGTCGGGTTCGTGGGCAGGCTCGCACCGGAGAAGCACGTCGAACGTCTCGCCGTCCTCGACGGCATGCCGGGTGTGACGGTCGTGGTGGTCGGCGACGGACCGGAGCGCGCGCGCCTCGAGCGGGCGATGCCGTCGGCAGTGTTCCTCGGTCAACTCGGCGGCGACGACCTTGCACGGGCGTACGCGTCGTTCGACGTGTTCGCTCATCCGGGTGAGCACGAGACGTTCTGCCAGACCGTGCAGGAGGCTTTGTCGAGCGGTGTGCCGGTGATCGGTCCCGACGCCGGTGGCCCGCGCGATCTGGTCAGCCACTGCCGCAACGGGTACCTGCTCCCGGTCGAGCGCTACGAGGAACTTCTTCCGAGCGCGATGCGGGCTCTCGCGGATCCCACGACGCGCGCGAGATTCGCCGCGGCCGCCCGCAAGTCGGTGCTGCATCGCACCTGGCCCGTGCTGTGCAACCAGCTCATCGGGCACTACGAGGACGCCATCGGCACGTCCGCGGTGAGCCGCCGCACTACCGCGGCCTAGGTGGGCGGAGCACACGTACTGTTCAGGTGTGGCAGCACATGGCTCCAGAGCTCAACTGGACAAGAAACCGCACGACGTCGCCTCCATGTTCGATGGAGTCGCCAAGCGGTACGACGTGACCAACACGGTTCTGTCCTTCGGGCAGGACCGCGGGTGGCGCCGTGCGACTCGTGACGCGCTGCGCCTGCGCTCCGGCGAGACGGTGCTCGACCTCGCGGCCGGAACCGGTGTGTCCACCGAGGAGCTGGGACGCTCCGGTGCATGGTGCGTCGCGACCGACTTCTCGAAGGGCATGCTCCGAGCCGGCCTCTCTCGCGAGGTACCGATGGTCGCGGGCGATGCGATGCACCTGCCGTACGGCGACGACGTGTTCGACGCCGCCACCATCTCCTTCGGACTCCGCAACGTCAGCGACCACGACGCCGGCCTCCGGGAGATCCTGCGCGTCGTGAAGCCGGGTGGGCGCCTGGTCGTGTGCGAGTTCTCGACGCCGGTGTTCCCGGTGTTCCGCACCGTCTACATGGAGTACCTGATGAAGGCGCTCCCGGCCGTGGCCCGGACGGTGAGCAGCAATCCGGATGCGTACGTGTACTTGGCGGAGTCGATCCGCGCCTGGCCCGACCAGGCCGAGCTTGCCGGTCGTATGAGATCTGCCGGTTGGGGACGCGTCCAGTGGCGGAACCTCACAGGCGGCGTAGTTACGTTGCACAGCGCTGTGAAGCCGATCGACTGACAAATGCACAAAACGTCCGCATAGGTCTCGATCAAGCGTGCTGATACGGCATGATTTGGCGCATGCCTGTTCCGGATTGGCTTCCTTACGCGACCCTCGCTGCATCGGCCGTCGCTGCCGGAGGAGCGGGGTGGGCCGTCGGCACCACGCGGATGCACCTCACCCGTGAGACGCGCCGGGCACGCGAACTGCGTACTATCCGCTCCGAGTTCACCCACGACGCCGGGCGCGACAGCGTCGAGGCGTCGTTGGTCCGTGACCAGGTCACCCAGCGGTACCAGGAACTCTCCGTCGCGTTGACGACGTTCCAGACCGCCTGGATCGAGGCCGTCCGTCGCCGCACGGCGGGCGTCGGTGCCGGGTTGCACGACGAGCTTCCCGCCGGCTCCGAACCCGACGACGGCCGACAGGCCGTCGAGGACGCGTACCGCGAACTCCTCCGGGTCTCGACCATCACCGTGGTCGTCGCCCGTCAACGCGTCGCACCGCTGCTCGAGATGCTGATGTCGCTCGATCTCCGCGTCCTGGTGCCCTACTCCACCACCGGTGCCATGCCCGGTCCGGCCGTGGAACGCCTGAACCGCGAACACGGTTTCCTCATCGAGATCCAGCGCCTGCTGCGCGATGCGATGCGCGCCGACCTGGGCCTGCTCGATGCCGGTGACCTCGGCCTGCTGATCATGGACACCAAGCGCGTCGTCGACACCCTGTCACCCGATCAGCGCTCCATCGGCTTCGGCGCGACCGAGCGCCGGATGGTCGAGTACCTCGTCGAATACGGGGTGAGCGTTCTCGCCGGCGGCAACGAGCGCGACTACACGATGGAAGCCGACCGGTTCACGTTCTACCAGTCGAAGGATCCGTCCCTCGCCGGTTCGGTGGAGGCCATCCTGGCGCTCTACGGAGCCGACCTCTCGCTTGCCGTCCACGCCGATCTGCGGGACGAAGCGCGGGTGCCGCTGCTGCAGCGGGTCGTCGCGACACTCGAGTGCGGCTTCCGGGACCGCGAGGGAGTGCGCCTCGACGACGGCACCGTCGTCTACGCCTTCCGTCGCTAGTCACCTCACATGAACGGCGGGCGGTCGTCGACCTTCACGGACGCGGTGCCGGCGGCGCGCCACGCACGCGCGACGACGTCGTGATCGGCGTCGGTGATCAGGTTGCCCATCACCCGCACGGCCACGGTCATGATCGCGCGTGAGCGCATGCCCACCGGTCCGGTGGCGGGCAGGAACCGCGGCACGGTGAGCAGCCCGGCCAGGCGTCGGGCGACGGAGAAACTCTGCCCGTAGTGCTCCCGGAGAACGGCGGGCCAGACCTCCGTCAGGTCGGCGTCGCCGAGGTGCTCGGCGATCAGTCTGCCGCCCTCGAGGCCGTAGTCGATGCCCTCTCCGTTGAGAGGATTGACGCAGGCGGCCGCGTCGCCGATCAGGGCCCAGTTGCGGCCCGCCACCGTGGACACGGCGCCGCCCATCGGAAGCAGCGCGGACTGCACGCGTCGGACTCCGCCGGTGAGACCCCACTCCGACTCCCGTTGCGACGCATACAGATCCAGCAACGGACGCAGGGCTCCCGCGGCGGGTCGCTTCGACGTCGCGAGGGTGCCGACCCCGACGTTGACCTCACCCGTCGCGAGCGGGAAGACCCACCCGTACCCGGCCTGCAGCACACCGCCCGAGTCCCGCAGTTCGAGGTGCGAGGTGATCCACTCGTCGTCGCTGCGATCGCTCGTGACGTAGGCCCGCGCCGCGACGCCGAAGGCCGTGTCGCGATGCCACGTCCGGCCCAGGATCTTGCCCAGGGGTGAGCGCACGCCGTCGGCGACGATCAGTGTCCGGCACGTGACGGACGTTCGTCCCGTCGACGTCTCGAAGATCACCTGTGCCACGCGGTCACCTCTCATCACCACGTCGACAGCCTTGGCGCCCTCGACCATCGTGGCGCCGGCGTCGACGGCGACGCGGCGGATGCGGTCGTCCAGTTCGGTCCGCGGGACCGCGCTGCCGACATCGGGGAGGGAGCCGCCCGGCCAGGGCAGCGTCAGTTCCTGGCCGAAGCCGGTGAGGCGGAGTCCACGGTTGACCGCGCGGGAGCGCAACCACTCACCGAGTCCGAGGAGGTCGAGTTCGGCGACGGCTCGCGGCGTCAGACCGTCGCCGCACGTCTTGTCCCGCGGGAACACGGCGGCGTCGGCCAGCACGGTGTCGCGCCCTCCGCGGACGGCCCACGCCGCGGCTGCGCTGCCCGCCGGTCCCGCGCCGACGACGAGAACGTCCGTGACCAGGTCCGAGCCGGCGGTGTCGGGCGCGGCAGACGTGTGTGCCGTCGGCGTCACACCTTGTCGGAGTCCATCGGTCATCCTTCCATCTTGCAGGCAGGATAGGTTGGGGGCGGACAGGGCGCCGTGCGCGGCGCAGCGTGGGCAATCGGACGACGGAAATGGGTGCGGGCACGGTGACCGACACGAGTGCGGGTACGACGAGTTCGACCGTGGTGGCGGGCGTCGACCTGGGAGATGCCGATTTCGCGGCGACGGTGCGCACATCCATGGCGGAGATCGAAGACCTCCTGGTTCGTGAGTTGTCCGACGGTGAGGACTTCCTCACAGAAGCCGCACTGCACCTCGCGAAGGCCGGCGGCAAGCGATTCCGCCCCCTGTTCACGGTGCTGACCGGGCAGCTCGGACCCAACGCGTCCAGTCCCGACATCGTCACCGCGGCCACCGTCCTCGAGATGGTGCACCTCGCGACGCTCTATCACGACGACGTGATGGACGAAGCTGCCATGCGGCGCGGCGTCGAGAGTGCCAACGCACGCTGGGGCAACAGCGTCGCCATCCTCGCCGGTGACTACCTCTTCGCCCACGCCTCTCGCTTGGTCTCGACGCTGGGTCCGTCCGCGGTGCGCACCATCGCCGAGACGTTCGCGGCGCTGGTCACGGGCCAGATGCGCGAGACGATCGGCAGCAAGCCCGACCAGGATCCGGTCGATCACTACCTGACGACGGTGTGGGAGAAAACCGGCTCGCTCATCGCGACCAGCGGCCGCTTCGGCGGAACGTTCTCCGGCGGCGATCTCGAGCACATCGAGCGCCTCGAACGGCTCGGTGACGCCGTCGGTACCGCTTTCCAGATCTCCGACGACATCATCGACATCTCGTCCGTCGCGTCGGAAAGCGGGAAGACGCCGGGAACGGACCTGCGCGAAGGCGTCCACACCCTGCCCGTGCTGTTCGCGCTGCGCGCCGAGGGCGACGACGGCGACCGCCTGCGGCACCTGCTCCGTGGCCCTGTCACGGACGACGCGGACGTCGCGGAAGCACTCGAACTGCTCAGCCGGTCGCCGGGCATGAGCCAGGCCCGCGCGACGCTGGACACCTACGCTCAGCGCGCCTTCACCGAACTCGACGCTCTCCCGCAGGGACCGGCGAACGACGCTCTCCGCCGGCTGGTGCAGTACACCGTCGACCGCATCAGCTGACGGGAACTACCCGCGCCACCTCGTGCGTTGTCAGGGAGAACCCTGATATCGAGAGGTACGGCGAGAGACGATGAAGTTCGCGAACGGACTGAAGACGTTCGGCCTGATGGTCGGGATGTCGGCGCTGATCGTCTTCATCGGAGCCTTGTTCCAGAACTCGACGATCCTCGTGGTCGCGGTCCTGTTCGCGGTCGGGATGAACGGGTACGCCTACTTCAACAGCGACAAGCTGGCGCTGAAGTCGATGCACGCGCAGCCCATCACCGAGGTCGAGTACCCGCAGATCTACGCCGTCGTCCGTGAGCTCGCGACCGCGGCGCACCAGCCGATGCCTCGGCTCTACATCAGCCCCACCAACGCCCCCAACGCCTTCGCGACGGGACGGAACCCGCGCAACGCTGCGGTGTGTTGCACCAGCGGCATCCTGGCGCTGCTGAACGAGCGCGAACTGCGCGCAGTCCTCGGTCACGAGCTGTCGCACGTCTACAACCGCGACATCCTGATCAGCTCCGTCGCGGGTGCCATGGCGGCCGTCGTGTCCGGTCTGGCCAACTTCGCGTTCTTCGCCAACATGTTCGGCGGCCGCGGCAACGGTCAGGGCGCCAACCCGCTGGCCCTGCTGCTGGTGTCGATGCTCGGACCGATCGCGGCGTCACTGGTCAAGCTGGCGGTGTCCCGCTCGCGGGAGTTCCAGGCGGACCAGTCGGGCGCCGAGTTGACCGGCGACCCCCTCGCCCTGGCATCCGCGCTGCGGAAGCTGCAGAGCGGCACTCAGGCGGCACCACTGCCCCCCGAGCCTCAGTTGACCGCGCAGTCACATCTGATGATCGCCAACCCGTTCCGTGCGGGAGACCGGGCGAGCAAGCTCTTCTCCACACATCCTCCGATGGAGGAGCGCATCGCCCGGCTCGAGCGCATGGTCGGGCCCTACACCTGAGTCAGCGGTAGTTGACGTACTGCAGGGCGATGCCGAAGTCCTCGCCTTTGAGGAGCTGCTGAACGGCCTGCAGGTCGTCCCGCTTCTTGCTGCTGACGCGCAGTTCCTCGCCCTGGATCTGCGCCTTGACGCCCTTGGGGCCCTCGTCGCGGATCTTCTTCGAGATCTTCTTGGCGTTCTCGGTGGTGATGCCCTGCACCAGCGTGCCGGTGATCTTGTAGGTCTTGCCCGACTGCACGGGCTCGCCGGCGTCGAAGGCCTTGAGCGAGATGTCGCGGCGGATCAGCTTCTCCTTGAACACGTCGAGCGCGGCGACTGCGCGCTCCTCGGCGTCGGCGGTGATGACGACGGCTTCCTCGCCGGACCATTCGATGGAGGCCCCGGTGTTGCGGAAGTCGAAGCGTGTCGCCAGTTCCTTGCCCGCCTGGTTCAGCGCGTTGTCGACCTCCTGGCGGTCGACCTTGCTCACGACGTCGAACGACGAATCGGCCACGGGAAATCCTCCTGGATAAGCGATCGGTACTGCGACGACGGTATCGCGTCCTGCCGGTTTGCAATCCGGGGGTGCGGTCGTTGTATTCTGCCTATCGCACCTCGAAGGGGAAATCTCGCGGACTCACGAGAATCTTCGCCCGAGTCGTGCGATCACGGCAGATTGCCCGAGCGGCCAATGGGAGCGGACTGTAAATCCGTCGGCTTATGCCTACGTAGGTTCGAATCCTACATCTGCCACACCCGACGGACCCCGGTGAGAACTTTTGCCGGGGTTCGTCGCGTAGAACGAGGACGAAACGCCGAACGCAACGTCTGGACCAGCCAATTTGGTGCGAAGTTGCGGCACTGTGTAATGTCTTCGAAGGCTTCGACGCACGCCTGCCGTGCGCCGAACCTGCCCCCTTAGCTCAGTCGGTAGAGCGTTTCCATGGTAAGGAAAAGGTCAACGGTTCGATTCCGTTAGGGGGCTCGCGGGACCGAGCGCCTGCCGGCGTTCGGCACCGAGGCGGTGTAGCTCAGTCGGTAGAGCAAACGACTCATAATCGTTGTGTCGCCGGTTCAAGTCCGGCCATCGCTACTCGACAGGGACTCCGCCGCTGCTGCGCGCAGCGGGGTCCGGTATTCCACGACCTGCGCAGCACCCGCATCAACGTTCTACCGAAAGCAGGCATCGACGTGGCCTCCTCCACTGACGTTCGGCCCAAGATCACCTTGGCGTGCGAGGTGTGCAAGCACCGTAACTACATCACCAAGAAGAATCGCCGCAACGATCCCGATCGCCTCGAGATCAAGAAGTTCTGCCCGAACTGCGGAACTCACCGCTCGCACCGCGAATCTCGCTGATCGTTCGCACCTCGGCGCTGCCACACCCCACGGGGCGTGGCAGCGCTGACGCATGTTCGGGCGCAGTCCGCTTCGGCGCCGGTGATCCGAACTCCGCCGTGGCGATCTCGAATCCGATCGTCTCGACACCATCGTTATCGAACTCGCCCGACAGACCCGTCAGGGAAATCGGCGGGGCCGTCAGGATCGCTGTCGGCCGACGCCCGCAGTCGCCCGTGGTGAGTTCCTCATCATCCTCGGGGGGGAAATCGACGTGACCGCCACAGCGTCCATCGAAGCAGTGTCCACGGAGTCGGGTGCAGGTCGTCCGGTCGATCCGGCAGCGCACACGGCCAGCAAGGTCGGCCATCACTACCGCATGCCCGACTTCTACGAGATCGGTCGCGAGAAGGTCCGTGAGTACTCCCGGGCCGTGCAGAACGATCACCCGGCCCACATCTCGGAGGACGCCGCAGCCGAGCTCGGGTACGAGCACCTGGTGGCGCCGGCCACCTTCATCTCCGTCGTCGGGATCATCGCGCAGAAGGCGATGTTCGACGAGGTCATCACCGGGTACGACCTGTCGCAGATCATGCAGGCGGATCAGCGGCTCGAGTTCCACCGTCCGATCGTCGCGGGAGACCGTCTGACCGTCGACGTGAGTCTGGACTCGTTCCGTCAGATGGGCGGCAGCGACATCATCATCACGAAGAACATCGTGACCGACGAGGCCGGCGACGAGGTGATGACGTCGTGGACGACATTGGTGGCACGCAGCGGCGGTGGGAGCGATCAGGATGCTCTCGACATGGCGAAAGGTGTGATGAAGCATGACGCGTAGACATTTCGACGAGGTCGCGGTCGGTCAGGATCTCCCGTCCCGGACCTACGAGCTCACGCGCGGCGATCTGGTGAACTACTCGGGCGTCTCCGGAGACCCCAATCCCATCCACTGGAGCGATCCTGTCGCGCGGACGCTGGCAGGCCTGTCCGACGTCGTCGCGCACGGCATGTTGACCATGGGTCTGGGCGCGGGATTCGTCACGGACTGGTCGGGCGATCCCGGTGCGATCACCGAGTACAACGTGCGCTTCACCAGTCCTGTGCTGGT
This sequence comes from Rhodococcus sp. MEB064, assembly GCF_000834565.1. Lineage (NCBI taxonomy): Bacteria > Bacillati > Actinomycetota > Actinomycetes > Mycobacteriales > Nocardiaceae > Rhodococcus > Rhodococcus sp. MEB064. The sequence goes on along the minus strand of NZ_JXQS01000015.1, from coordinate 111,215 downwards.
GAAGGAGACGGAAGCGTCGAAGGTCGACTTCACCGGCAAGATCAAGTCCGTGGACGCCGAGGCCCGCACGGCGGTCGTCGCGATCACCGCGAAGTCGGCGGGGAAGAAGATCTTCGGTCGCGCTGTCGCCACCGTTCGGTTGGGCTGAGACGGCGTTCCTCGTCTGCTGATTTCGGGGGTGTCCCCGTGTGCAGTACACTGAGATTTCCGTCGGTCGTACGGCGCTCTGCGCTGTCCGTCCACGGGTCGAACCGGCTCCGGCCGGGTCGAAGGGGCGTAGCTCAATTGGTAGAGCAACGGTCTCCAAAACCGTAGGTTGCAGGTTCAAGTCCTGTCGCCCCTGCCACGTCCGGACGTTCCTCGTCCGGATCGCGGCGCAGATCAACCGAGTGCAGAAGACCTTCACGCGTAGACATCCTGGCGTGCAGCCCTGCCGATGACCGAGAGGAACGTTCGTGAGCGATCCGCGCGACAGCAGCTCCGACGGGTCCGAGGACCTCGCCGGGGGCGACGCAGTCGACGCCGGCAGTGCTGCCGGGAACGGTGACTCCGCGGCTCGTCCGTCCGGTAAGCGTGCGGCACGTCGATCACGTCCCGCCGGCGACTCGTCGCCGTCGAACACCACTGCCGGGAAGTCGGTGGCCACCGCGTCACGCGTGGCCGGTCGCACACGGGCCGAAGCGACGCCGAAGATGAACGTCTTCAAGCGCCTGCGGAAGTTCCTGCGCGAGGTCGTCGCCGAGCTGCGCAAGGTGATCTGGCCCAACCGCAAGCAGATGGTCACCTACACCGCAGTGGTGTTGGTGTTCGTGACGTTCATGGTGGCCTACATCAGTGGGCTGGACCTGGCGTTCATCAAGGGAGTCCAGTGGCTGTTCGGCTGATGCCGGACCTGCACGACGACGACCGCCCGAGAACGACCGGAACGAATACAGGAAGCGAGTGCCTTTCGTGAGCACGCCCCATAACGACGCCACCGAAGTGGCCGCCTACGACGCTCAGGTCGAGGCGACCAAGCAGGGCCTCGAAGCGGAGCAGGCCGCACAGGACCGCGAGACCGACGAGGCCATCGCGGCCGACGTGGCAGCAGCAACCGGCCAGGACGTCGACACCGACGCCGCCGAGGCTGCCGACACCGAGGATGCAGTCGTCGCGGACGACGCCCCCATCGATGCAGAGCCCGTCGACCCCGTCGCCGAGATGAAGGCTGCGCTCCGACGCGCGCCCGGCGACTGGTACGTCATCCACTCGTACGCCGGATACGAGAACAAGGTGAAGACCAACCTCGAGACCCGTGTCCAGAACCTCGATGTCGGTGACTACATCTTCCAGGTGGAAGTTCCCACCGAAGAGGTCACCGAGATCAAGAACGGCCAGCGCAAGCAGGTCAACCGCAAGGTTCTGCCCGGATACATCCTGGTGCGCATGGAACTCAACGACGAGTCCTGGGGTGCGGTCCGCAACACCCCCGGCGTCACCGGATTCGTCGGTGCCACCTCGCGTCCGTCCCCGTTGACCATCAACGAGGTCGTGAAGTTCCTCATGCCGCAGGAGGACAAGAAGAAGGCCACCGCGGGAGCCGGCACGTCCGGCGAGACCGGTGGCGACACGTCGTCGAAGCCGACCATCGAGGTCGACTTCGAGGTCGGCGAGTCGGTCACCGTCATGGACGGACCGTTCGCGACGCTCCCCGCCAGCATCAGCGAGGTCAACGCCGAGCAGCAGAAGCTCAAGGTGCTGGTGTCCATCTTCGGCCGTGAGACACCGGTCGAGTTGGGCTTCACCCAGGTCTCCAAGATCTAGCTCCGACGCCTTCCGGCGTCGAGGAGTCAAGGATCCGCGACCTCCCCGAAACTTGCAGCCGTACCGCAAGAAATCCGAGAATCACGCAACAACCTAGGAATTACAGATGCCCCCCAAGAAGAAGAAGCTAGCCGGGATCATCAAGCTTCAGATCCAGGCCGGTCAGGCCAACCCGGCACCTCCCGTGGGCCCCGCCCTCGGCCAGCACGGTGTCAACATCATGGAGTTCTGCAAGGCGTACAACGCCGCGACCGAGTCGCAGCGTGGAAACGTCGTGCCGGTGGAGATCTCGGTCTACGAAGACCGGACCTTCGACTTCAAGCTGAAGACGCCTCCCGCCGCCAAGCTGCTGCTCAAGGCAGCCGGCGTCGCCAAGGGTTCGGGCGAGCCGCACAAGACCAAGGTCGCCACGGTGACCATGGATCAGGTGCGCGAGATCGCCAAGACCAAGGCGGAGGACCTGAACGCCAACGACATCGACCAGGCCGCGAAGATCATCGCCGGTACTGCTCGCTCGATGGGCATCACAGTCCAGGGCTGATTGAGCCGACCAGCATTACGTGGGAGAGCCGGCCAGGCTCGTCAACCACGCTCGTACACAACGAACGGATATCACCATGGCAAAGCGCAGCAAGGCCTACGAGGCCGCAGCAGCGAAGATCGACCAGGACCAGCTCTACTCCCCGCTCGCCGCTGCCAAGCTGGCGCGCGACACGGCGTCGAGCAAGTTCGATCCGACCGTCGAGGTCGCGATGCGTCTCGGCGTCGATCCCCGCAAGGCGGACCAGATGGTGCGCGGCACCGTCAACCTGCCCCACGGCACCGGTAAGACCGCCCGCGTCATCGTCTTCGCCGCAGGTGCGAAGGCCGACGAGGCTGTCGCAGCCGGCGCGGACGAGGTCGGCGCAGAGGACCTGATCGAGCGGATCCAGGGCGGTTGGCTCGACTTCGACGCTGCGATCGCCACCCCTGACCAGATGGCCAAGGTCGGCCGCATCGCCCGCGTTCTCGGACCGCGTGGCCTGATGCCGAACCCGAAGACGGGCACGGTCACCAACGACGTGACCAAGGCTGTCAACGACATCAAGGGCGGCAAGATCAACTTCCGCGTCGACAAGCAGGCCAACCTGCACTTCGTCATCGGCAAGGCATCGTTCGACGACGCCAAGCTGGTGGAGAACTACGGCGCTGCGCTGGACGAGATCCTGCGTGCGAAGCCGTCGTCGGCGAAGGGCCGTTACGTCAAGAAGATCACGGTCTCGACCACCACCGGACCGGGCATCCCGGTGGACCCGAACCGTACTCGCAACCTCCTCGAGGACGACGCGAACGCCTGATTCGTCTCCGTAGCCACGAAAGGCCGGTATCCCGTGAGGGGTACCGGCCTTTCGCGTTGTCGGGCCCGCCGGACTCAGGCCTTGGCGGTGTTCTCCAGGATCGCCCCGATGACTCGGTCGACGAGGGCGTTGGGGATGTCGTGCGCCATGCCATCCACGAGCACGAGTGTGGAGCCCTTCACAGCCTTCGCGATGGCCTTGCCACCGGCCGGCCGGACGAGAGGATCGGCTGTCCCGTGGATGACGACGGTCGGGGCGGTGATCCGTTTCGCGTACTTCGCCAGGCTGCCCGTTCCCGTGATGGCGGCGAGTTGGCGCACGATGCCCGCGGGGTAGTAGCCGCGGTCGTATGCCTCGGTGGCGTCGGCGACGCGCTCCTCGCGGGTGGTGGGGAACTGCTTGCTGCCGATCGTCTGGAACGTGGTCGCCTGGTGCTCGATGATCTGCTGCCGCGTGGCGTTCTTGGGCGGCGGCTTCAGTAGCGGGGCGAGGGCGCGGATGTCCGGCGGCGGGAGGAACGGCTCGTTGGTGCTCGAGAACAGGATCGACACCGACAGGATGCGGTCGGGGTGCTGCCCGGCGACCACCTGCGTGATCATGCCGCCCATCGACGCGCCGACGATGTGAGCCTTGTCGATGCCCAGGTGGTCGAGGAGACCGACGGCGTCGCCGGCCATGTCGACGACGGTGTACGGAACCGTGCTGGGTCGCCCCAGTTCGTGGCGGATCAGGCGGAGGAGGGGGTTGCCGGTGACCCGGGCGCCCTCGATCTTGCTCGACAGTCCGATGTCGCGGTTGTCGAAGCGGATGACGCGGTAGCCCGCATCGATGAGCTTGCGGCAGAACGGCATCGACCAGGTCAACAGCTGGCAACCCAGGCCCATGACGAGCAGGACGGGCGGGTCGTTCACGTCGCCCATGTCCTCGTAGGCGATCTCGATGTCGCCCACCTGCGCTGTGCCGACCCGTACGTCGACGTCCGCTGGCTCAGCGGCGCGCGAGAAGGGCCGGGCGTGGCGTCCTTCGGTCATGGTTCTCTCTTTTCCTTACCAGCCGGGCTCACCGAGCAGCGGCAACGTGATGAAACTGGGGTTCTCCGGATCGATCGCGACGTCCTGTGCGCGCCACCGGGTGCGGAGGCGGTCGGGGAGTATCGGTAGGAAACGCGGTGCATCGGCTGCGAAGATGTCGAGCCTCAGGCGGTGTCCGGGGTGCAGGACAGCTTCCGTCGACAGTAGTTCGATGTCCAGGACGATGCTGTCCCCGGGGACCACCGGAAGCAGGGACTCGCGGGTCAACGGGTGATGGGCGACGAGGTAGTCGCCGTCGTCCGTGAGGGTGCTCGCGTCGTCGTCGATGGCGCGACGGGAGGCGAGCAGCGCGCCGTTGGTCAGGACGGTCGGTGTTCCGTCGGGGGCGACGTCGCACAGCATCACCGCCCACATCGCCTCACGGGCGCGCGAGACGGTCCGGAGGTGGACGTTGGCCGGTCCCGAATAGACGACCGTGTCGACGACGGGTGGTGTGGTGAACGTCAGTGCGTCGCCCTCCGCGAACCGGTTGTCGTAGGTGAATCCTCCGCCGAGGACTGCGGGCACACCCGCCAAAACCTGCGTGGTGTCGCGAGAGACGACGGTGCGGAACCCCGGTTTCACCGTCAACCGCGCCGTGTCGGTCGGCGCCTCGAAGTGCAGAGATCCGTCGTGCCGGCTGTGTGAAGCGGTTCCGGACGAGTCAGCGCTGAGGTAGAGGCGCCGAGGCACGGCGGCGGGCGCCGGGAACCGGCCGTGGGCCTCCCATCCGCCGCCCTGCTGACGCAGCGTCACCGGGCCGTAGCGGTCGATGCCGTTGTCGATACCGCGCAGCCACTTGTCGAACCATGCTCGTTCGAGCACGTCGAGACGCGGTGGGAACCCCGGTTCCCCGAAACCGATGCCCGGATTGCCGTGGTATCCGTCGCCGACGAGGAGTTGCTTGCGGCCGCGCTCCACGGTCAGCCGGTTGTACATGTCGGGGGCGGCGCCGCCGAAGATGTCGTGCCAGCACCCGTACAGGAAGGTGGGGACGGAGATGTCCTCGATGCGCGGGTCGATGGTGTCGAAGGACGGGTCGTCGTAGATCCGTGGGTCGGACCCGGTGAGGAAGCCGTTCACCAGATTGCTGATATTGGTTGCGGGAGAACGCAATCGGTCCGCGAGCCACGCTCGGCCGCCCCGTGCGAGCAGCCGCGGTGTCGGAACCCACTTGAGAGTGTTGACCGCGGTGAGCCACAGCGGGATGAACAGGGACGGAGCGCCGCCGGTCGCGAAGATCTCCCGGACGATGTCCTCGGACCCTTCTACGGCGAACACCGCGTCCGGCCCGGCGGACCCTGCGGACGCGGCCTGCAGCGAGTTGATCGCGGAGTAGGAGATTCCGGCCATCCCGACGCGGCCGTCACACCACGACGACTGACGGATCCACTCGAGGATCTCCAGGGTGTCCAGTTGCTCGCGGGGCCCGAGGGTGTCCCAGACGCCGCTCGACGAGCCCGTTCCACGCGCGTCGACGATCACCTGGACGTACCCGCTGCGTACCAGCAGGCGGTTGACCGTCAGAAGGTCGGCGGCACCGCCCGCGACCACGCGGGTGATCTCGGAAATCCCGTCGAACGGGGTGCCGGTGAAGTCCACGGCACGCGAAGCCGACCGCAGCGCCCGGCCGATCACCGGAGCGGCGAGCACCGCGTCGACGGAGTCGAGCAGCACGGAGTTGTACGGGGTGATGTTGAGAACGACGGGAAAGCGAGAGTCCACGGCGCGGCCGGACGAATCGGCGGGCGAGACAACGATGGCTCGCAGAACCGCACCGTCGGACATCGTGACGGAGGCGCCGCGGTCGATGTGGACGCGGGCGAACTCCGGCGCTGCTGCGACGAGTTCCGCCCACGCACGACCGTCAGCGCCTCCGGAGGGGTCACGACGAGAAGGCTCGAGGGGTACGGCAGGGAGTGGGACCAGCTCGGGTTGCACGAGTGCATGGGCCGGTCGCGTCGTCATGACAGTCGAGTCAACCTCATGACTGTGACCAGCGCCCCACAACACGCCATTCCCTGCCCTTCGACAACCGGCCTGCTCACCGGTCGTCGAATGTCACGAAAGGGCGCGGTACCTACTTCCCGCCCTCGGGTGTGCCCTCGCTGTCGCTGAAGAATGCCCACTCACCGTCGTGTTCGACTTCGAGTCGCCATCCCAGTTCGGCGTCGTCGGACTTGCTCTCCTTGAACCAGGTGTGGGCATCGGTGGAGTTGGTGATCTCCTTCGTGTCGACGACGGATCCGGTGGGGTCGAGTACGCGGTAGTTGGCCATGCTCGTGGTGTTCCCGCGCGGCCGGTGTTCCAACCTCGGGAGCCTCGGCAGCGGTGATTTGGGCTGCTGTACGACCCCGGGGTACTCTTCTCGACGGACCTCACCTCGTGTGGGTTCCACCTGATCTGTTCCACCCAAGACCGTTGGTCATCGTCCGCTCTCCGGAGAAGGCGATTGAAGGTCCGGCCGAGCCGGCGACCCACGCAGGAGGACCGAGGACCAGGAATCCGTGCAGGCTTGCCCTGCATGCATTCTCACGCCCCGTGTGCCCTGCACCGGGGCGTTTCGTCTTTTCCGGGCCAGGCCGACTCGAAGTAACGAGAGGAGGCGAAGTATGGCAAAGGCTGAGAAGGTATCCGCAGTAGCGGAGATCTCCGAGCAGTTCAAGGGCGCCACGGCGGCCGTCGTCACGGAATACCGTGGTCTGTCGGTCACCCGTCTGACGGAGCTCCGTCGGGCCCTCGGTGCCGGAGCTACGTACTCCGTCGCCAAGAACACCCTGGTCAAGCGTGCCGCAGCTGATGCGGGCATCGAAGGCCTCGACGACTTGTTCGTCGGTCCGACCGCCATCGCGTTCATCGATGGTGAGCCGGTCGACGCTGCCAAGGCGATCAAGCAGTTCGCCAAGGACAACAAGGCGCTCGTCATCAAGGGCGGCTACATGGACGGCCGCGCGCTGTCCGTGGACGAGGTCAACAGGATCGCGGATCTCGAATCCCGCGAGGTTCTGCTGGCCAAGTTGGCCGGTGCGATGAAGGGCAACCTGGCAAAGGCCGCAGGCCTGTTCAACGCTCCCGCATCGCAGGTCGCACGTCTCGCGGCCGCACTGCAGGAGAAGCGTGCCGCAGAAGAAGGCGCATCTGCGCCGGAAGCTGCAGCTGCCGAATAGCTGATCCGCAAGGACTGCACTCCCCGAAGGACGGCCGGTCCCCGGCTTTCCCTCATCCAACACCCTGTCCCCGGATCGGCGACAAGGACTCAACGGAAGGACCGCCACCATGGCGAAGCTCAGCACCGAAGAATTGCTCGACCAGTTCAAGGAGCTCACCCTCCTCGAGCTCAGCGAGTTCGTGAAGGCATTCGAGGAGACCTTCGAGGTCACCGCTGCTGCCCCCGTCGCCGTTGCTGCTGCCGGCGGAGCTGCTGCTCCCGCCGAGGCTGCTGAAGAGCAGGACGAGTTCGACGTCGTCCTCGAGGGCGCCGGCGACAAGAAGATCCAGGTCATCAAGGTCGTCCGTGAGGTCGTTTCCGGCCTCGGCCTGAAGGAAGCCAAGGACCTCGTCGAGAGTGCTCCGAAGGCGATCCTGGAGAAGGTGGACAAGGCTTCGGCCGACGCCGCCAAGGAGAAGCTCGAAGCTGCCGGCGCGAAGATCTCCATCAAGTGATCTAGCTCCACAGCGCGAGAGCGGCCGTACCCCTCGGGGGTACGGCCGCTTTTCTCGTTTCTCGGGACGGTGCGCCAGGTCAGCCCACGGTGGGCAGTGCGGCGCGGGCGAGAAGGTCTCCACCCGCAGCCCGGATCTCGATCTCCGCGACGTCGGGACGCAGGACCGCCGCGTTCATGCGGCAGTCGATGGTCACGGAGCTGCCGAGGAAGCTGCCCGAGGAACGATCCGCGCCGGTGCGGTCCACCAGAACCACCTCGAACGCTTCGTCGACCGGGACACCGTGCATGTCCAGGACCGTCTCGGTGCCCCACGTGTGAGCAACCAGGCCGCCGTCGACACTGACGCCGGGACTCGACGCGGTGAAGTCGATCGCCTCGAAGGCGCCCAGCTCGCCCGGTGCCCCCTCGACCTCGGGCGCGGCGACGGTGAGATCGGCGGATGTACCGGATTCCCCCACGACACTCTGTACACCGAACACCCCCGCGACCCCGACAGCGATGCCGGCGGCGACAGCGACCACGGTGGCGCGGCGTGGACGTGCCGACGGGCGGACCACCCGTCGACGGAGCAGGTCGCCGGGGTGATCGTCTTCCCACACCAGTCCTGCTGCCGGGCTCAGCGATGCGACGGTCTCCCGCATGTCGCGGATCTCGTCGGCCACCGTCGGCTCGGCCGCGACCAGGGCGCGGAGTTCTTCCTTCTCGGAGTCGTCCAGATCGTCCGCCACCGCGGCCGCGATCAGTTCCTCTCGTCGCGGATGTCCCGGAGTCATCAGGTCTCCTGACCGTCGAAGTGCGCGCGCAGGGCACGCAGTGCGTAGTAGGCGCGGGTGCGCAGGGTGCCGATCGCGACGCCGGTGTCCGCCGACAGCTCCGCGTAGGACAGGCCGGTCAGGTGGATCGCCACCACCACCTGGCGATGTTCGGGCGACAAGGTGGCCAGGCCTTCCACCACCCGCATCCGGGTCAGAACGTGATCGCTGCGATCGGGTTCCACGGCATCGTTCTCCGCCACCGGGATCGACGCGACCACCGGAGTGCGGCCGCGCGCCCGCAGACTGTCCGTGACGACGTTGCGTGCGATGGCGAAGAGCCAGGTCCGGGTTCCGCCGCGAGCCTGGTCGAATCTGTCCCGCGCTCGCCACGCACGCACGAAGGTCTCCTGCACGCAGTCCTCGGCGGCGACACGATCGTGCAACACGTTCAGGGCGAAACCCAGCAGGGACGACCCGTGGGCGTCGTAGGCGGCGGCGAGGTCGAACGGTGTGCTCTCGCGTGACCGGAAGATCGTCAGCGTCGGCTCCCTCGATGTCGGGGGAGCGGTGTCGTCCGCCGGTGCCCGTGCAGGACGAACCCTACCCATCGTCGACGCCGCTGCGACCTCCATGGTGGGTGTACGTCGAGACACGCAAACTCGTTCGATCGACGTGAACGGATCGGACGTACCGGACGTATCCCCTCTCGAAGGACGTCCGCGCATCCCGATCGGAAGGTACGACCACCATGACGACACGCACTGCACGAGGAACGATCATCGTCGCCGGAGGCGCCGCGGCGTTCCTCGCGCTCACCGCGGCCCCCGCAGCAGCCGAGACACCGGTCGGCGAACCGTCGTCGTTCACCAGTGCCTTCACGGCCATGGCCACACCGGACCAGGTCCTGAACGCGGACGGCGTCGCGACGCCGGGTGAGCCCGGCGCGACCGGCACGTTCACGTTCCGCATCAACTCGGACGAGAACATCGTCTGCTACGACATCACCCTCGAGGGCGTCACCGGCGACTACATGTCGCCGGCGAAGACGGCGACGCACATTCATCAGGCAGCAGTGGGTGCTGCGGGCCCGCCGCGCATCGCATTCCCGAACCCGTCTCCGGTCGGCGACGGACCTCGCACCAGCAGCGGCTGCCTGCAGGGGCCGTTCACGACCGGCGTGATGGCGAACGGCGCCGACACCGGAACGGGCTTCGATCTCGCGGCGATCGAGGCGAACGCCGCCGGGTTCGCCGCGGACAGTCATACCACCGCCTTCGCTGCTGGCGCGGTGCGTGGCCAGCTGACCCCGATTCCCGTCGGTGGTGTGGAGACCGGTGCCGGTGGTTCGGTCGCCGAGTCGTCGACCGCGACCGTCGCGGGTGCCGGTGCCGCCGTGCTGGGTGTGGCAGCCCTGGTCGGACTGGGTGTCGCCCGTCGGCGGAACTCCTGATCCTCCGACCGGTATGAGACGGTCGACGCGTGTGAGCGCGTTCCTCCTGACGGGGCTGGTGGTCGCCTGCGCGCGACCACCGGCCGCACCGCCCACCGAGACGGCGGTGTCCGTGACGTCTCCCGCTGCCGCCACTGCGTCCGAGACGGGGCCTCTCGTCCCGGCGCGGGTGTCGGCACCCGCGATGGGTCTGGACGAACCGTTGATCGAGCTGGGTCTGAACTCGGACAACACCATGGCGGTTCCCGAGGACTACGACGACGTCGGCTGGTTCACCGGCGGCGGTCGCCCCGGGCGTCCCGGCGCGGCCGATCAGGTCGGACCCACGGTGCTGGCCGGTCACGTCGACTCGACCACGGGTCCTGCCGTGTTCTTCCGCCTCCGCGATCTGTCGGTGGGAGACGACGTCGCGGTGACCACGACGTCAGGCGTCCCCGCCCGATATCGGGTCACGGATATCGGCGACTACGCCAAGTCCGAGTTCCCGACGGCACGCGTGTTCGGTGCCGTCCCGCGTGACGAGATCCGACTGATCACGTGTGCCGGAGTGTTCGACGACGACGCGGGGTCCTACGAGAACAACCTCGTCGTCTTCGGCACCCGCGTGGGGTGATGCGACATTTCAGGCGAGGGAGAAGTTCTCGCCGCGGTGGTAGGCCGCGAGGGACGATTCCGTCTCGCGGATCGACGGCGGGTGGAACGCGAACGCCGACACGACGGACTGCAGGTACGCGATGTCCGGGTCGGTGATGAACGCGATGCCGCCCAGTGCTGTCACGGCGGCATCGACCGCGCGTCGCAGTGCGCCTCGGAGCGCGATGCGGCAGAACAGCAGTCGAGCCGAGATGTCGGCGCCGCGCTCACCGGAGTCCATCGCGGCCGCGACGGCCTCGAGAGCCGCGATCGACGACTCCAGCTCGGCTGCCGCCGACGTGTAGACGGAGTCGGTGACCTTCGGGTGACCGATGAGACGCTCCACCAATGCCGTTGCGGCGCCGATGTATCCGGCGGAGGCGAGGATGCCGAACCACAGAAATCCCGTCAGTTCGTGTGCGCCGTCGGGGTCGTCGAGAGCGCCGACCATCGTCAGCGACACGGGAACTCGCACGTCCTCCAGGACGACTTCCTCGCTCTCGGCGCCGGCGAGCACGTGCGTGGTCCAGAACGGTCTGACCGAGACGCCGGGCATCGACGCCGGGATGAGCGCGACGGCCTTACGGGTCTTGCCGCCCTTCTTCTCCCGCGTGGCGACGCTGGCCGCGAGGAAGTCCATCGACTTCGAGAGGCTGCACGGCTTCTTGCTGCCGTTGACCACGTAGTCGCCGTCGTCGTAATAGGCGTCGACCGACGGGACGAGCGTGCTTCCCGCGCCTTCGGCGAACCCCGAGGCGATGATCGACTTCTGTTCGATGAGACCCGCCACCAGTGGCAGCTCGTCCTCCGGGCCCGCGAGAGCGATCTCGATGATGGTGGCGATGGACAGGTGGTGCATGGTCACAGCAGCGGCGAGGGACGGCGACAGCGCACCGATGGCGCGGTGTACCCGCAGAGCCTCGACGGCAGTGGCGCCGAGCCCACCGAGCGATTCCGGTGCGATCAGTCCGCAGCCGCCGGCATCGCGGAAGGTCGCGATGGCGTCGCTGCCGGGCGCCTCGAGGACGGACAGCGGGGTGGCCTCGAGATAGTCCGCGAGTGCGGGGAGCAGGCGTCGGAGCGTGGCACGCTCGACGAGCATGGATCGCGGGGACGTGACGTCGGAGCCGGTGCGAGGCTTCTCGGTGTCGACGAGAGTGGACATGTCGTGTCCTTTCGGGGGCTGAGAGAACGGTCGCTCGGGACGCGGCGAAGGACGCCGTCCGGCTGAGGACGTCTCTGACGTTCACAAGTATTCGGCGTCGGGATCGACCGCGATCGGGCCTTCCTCAACCGCTGTTGTATCCCACAAGAGGGCCTGTCATCGTTGGCCGCTACTCACAGTTGTCGGTGCCTTCCAGGAACAGCCCGGAACCGTAGGCTCGAACGGTAGACGACCACGCGGCGCACGAGCGCCGCGCAGAGGCGACAGCACTCGCACGTCACCTATCTCCCTCGGATCTTGGAGCGACATATGAGCTCGCAGAGAATGCTCGACAGAATCCGCCACGACAAGCGCATCTGGGCGCATCGTGTGCTGACCAAACACGATCAGAACCCGTTCTTCCGGGTCATGAAATCCGTCAACGCGCCGGTGGTCGACGTCGAGGACCGTAGCGTCATCATGCTGGGGTCCAACAACTATCTGGGCCTGGCGGACCACCCCGTGGTGCGTGCGGGTGCCGCAGCGGCCCTGGACAAGTACGGCGCCACCGTCACCGGAAGCCGGTTGCTCAACGGCACCATCTCGTTGCACACCGAACTCGAAGAGGCCCTGGCCGACTGGCACGGCACCGAGCAGGCGTTGGTCTTCACCACGGGCTACCAGGCGAACCTGGGAGGCATCAGCGCGCTGTGCGGTGTCGGCGACACGATCATCGTCGACTCCGCCGCCCATGCGTCCATCTACGACGCGTGCCGGCTCTCCCGCGCGACAATTCGGGCATTCCGCCACAATCGCGTGGATCAGTTGGAGGAGAAGCTCTCTCGGTCCACCGGCGTCGTCATGGTGGTGGTCGACGGCCTGTACTCGATGCACGGTGATCTGGCCCCGCTCGACGAGATCGCGGCGGTGTGCGAGAAATACGACGCAGCGCTCTTCGTGGACGAGGCGCACAGCGTCGCCGTCATGGGCCCGAACCGCACCGGCGCCGCGGAACTGTTCGGCATCGAGAACGATATCGACGCTCGAATGGGTTGCCTCTCCAAGGGTCTCGGATCGTCGGGCGGATTCGTCGCAGGCTCCAAGGACATCATCGACGCGATGCGCGTGCATGCGCGGACCTTCCTCTTCACCACGGCAGGTGTCCCGGCGGCACTCGGTGCGGCCCTGGCGTCGGTCGAACTGATGCGCACCGACGAGGGGGCCGAGCGCGCCACGCGCACGTTGGCCAACGCGCGGTATCTGCACGACGGTCTGGTGGCCGCCGGTGTCGACGTGCACGCTCCGAGCCCGCTTCCCGACGGAACGGACATGGTGTCGCCGATCGTTCCGGTGAACGTCCGCGACGATCTGCGCACGGTGAACACGTGGCGCAAGCTCTGGGACGCGGGCATCTTCGCCTCCGCCGCCATGTTCCCCGCGGTGGCCCGGGACGGCGCACTCCTTCGTCTGTGCGTCCAGCCCGACCACACGACGACCCAGCTCGACTACGTCGTGGAGCAGATGGGTCTGCTGTTGGGCGAGAACGCCGCAGGCGGCGACGAGACCCCCGCCGAGGTGGGTGCCGTCCTGGCCGCACCCGCGGGAGTCTGACAGCGTGACTCGCCGTATCGCCGGGGATCCGGCCGCATGACGGCGTCGGTGGACCAACGCACCACGTATCGGTGCTCGGCCTCGGTCCTGCACGCGACCTTGACGGACGCGCAGTACTGGCAGGACCGCGTAGCCGAGATCGGGGGCGGAAGCCGCGTGGTCGAGCACCGGGTCGAGGACGGGTCGGTGACGTCCGTCGTCGATCAGGCGCTCGATGCGGCTGCTCTGCCGAAAGCGTTGCAGCGCTTCGCCGGTAACTCGATGTCGGCTCGGTGCACGGAGTCCTGGAAGTCGCCGCGTGACGACGGTTCCGCGGAGGGCGCCTACACCCTGCGTGTCGCCAAGATGCCGGTGGTGATCGACGGCCGGCTGGAGTTGATTCCCGTCGGACCGCAGGAATGTGTCCTGCGGTTCGTCGGGACCGTCGTCGCATCCGTCCCGGTGATGGGTCCGGTGGTGGAGAAGATCATGGTGGGCGAGATGGACCGCAGCTTCGAGACGGAGCGCGAGTTCACGGCCGCGTGGTTGGACCGCGACCGCGTCTGACCCGTCAGCCCTTCAGTGCTCGCAGGACGGCGTCGACGATCCGTCGTTGACCCCGTCCGGATGTGAGGGTGGCTCGCCGCGGAAGTCGCACCGAGGTGTAGTCCGACGTCGCGGCACACTCCAGTTTCTCGTCCCCTCGGAGGAATGCGGGGAGACGAGGTCCGCTACGTGCGGAGAGCAACCCGTCCACGCCCGGCACGGAGGACAGCGTGTCCACGCCGAGGCGGAGTCTGGACGCCGTTCCTCGGCGGCGTGTGCGGGGCACCCGGACCACGAGCACCGTCGACGGGCCGAAGTGACGGACGGTAGCCGCGATCGCGTCGGCACCGGCGCGTCGGGTCGCCCGTCCACGTCGACCCGTGCTCAATCCGTGGCCGGGTAGGTCCAGCAACGCCACGGTGGGGCCGGTGTCGGCGAGTGTGCGTGCCAGGGCGCTTCCGTAGCGAGCGTGCAGTCCGCGAGGAACGACGACGACCACGGTGGTCCCGTCGGCGCCGTCCCGAGCGTCGACCCCGTCGTGCACTTCGAGGTGGACCGATCCGGTGGGGGTGGCCACCTGGAGGTGCTCGCAGGTCTCGACGGCGCGATCCAGCTCGGCGGCGAACAGCTTCATGTCGGAATCGATGTCGCCCCAGGTCTTCACGCGCCGGGTGGAGCCGTCGACGGCGGCCTCGCACACATGGTTACGCAGCGGCGCGTGACGGCGCGCCAGAACGGGCCGCCCGCTCAGGAGCACCATGATCGACGCGGCTTCCGCGGATGTCATCGTCGGAACCCAACCGGTGGCCCTCTCGAACGCCGTCGAGTCGACCGCGGCCTCGCCGGACGAGATCCAGTGACTGGAGAAGGGCAGGATCCGTAGGGCGTAGGCGAGGTCGACGACGGTGCGCAGCAGCCGGAGCGGAACGGGCAGCACGAGCTGACCCTGCATCGCGCCCAGTTCGCGGACACCCAGCCAGTCACGGGGTCCGAGATTGAACGGCCCGGTCAGAGGGATGGTGACGGCGCGGTGGAAGGCGTCGGCCAGATCGTCCTCGTGGATGAACTGGTAGCGGGACTGTGCGGGATCGGGAAACGCGACGACCGACCCGGTCAACGTATCGATACCGTCGTTGGAGAAATGGGTGCCCACGACGTAGGTCGGGCGCAGCATCGCGATCGACATCTCTCCCGGGTGCCGGCGCAGCCACCACTCGACGAAGTGCTCGACCTCCGCCTTGTCGAAGAAGTAGTAGCGCAACGGATCCGCGGTGGGGAACTCGTCCTCGGTCACCGGTACCGGTAGGTCTTCCCGACCGTAGGCGCTGACGCTCGAGGCGATCACCATCGATCGGACTCCGGCGCGATGAGCACATTCGACGGTGTTGCGCGACCCCTCGAGGTTGACCTCGTGGATGGCGGCCTTGTCGCGCTGCTCCTCGACGACGAACGCCAGATGGATCACGACATCACAGCCGGCGAACACGGTTTCGAGGTCGGGTGAGCGGATGTCCATCGAGACGGACCGCAACTTGGGGTGGCGCACCCGAGGGGTTCGTCGGCCCAGCCCGACGACCTGCTCGATTGCCGGATCCTCCAGCAACGCAGGGAGAATGACGGAGCCGAAGTCGCTGGTCGCTCCGGTGACGGCCACGACGAGGCCGCTCACGAACGATGTCGCGTCTGCTCGATCGTGCCGGACTGGTCGAGATCGAACGGTTCCATGCGGATGACTCCTGATGTGCGGTGACGGCGGGGGAGCATGAGGGCGACGACGACGGCGCAGACGAGAACGGCCACGGCGGCGAGGTAGGACGACACCGAGGATCCCGCCATCGCGGCCTCCTTCATGGACTCCACGAGGTTGTCCCGGATACCGGCGAACATCTCGGGGATCGGGTATGCCTGGATCTGGTCGACGCTGAGGAAGCTGCCGTTCACGTACGCGCGGTCGCGATCGGACAGGATCTGATCCGGAATCGTCTCCACCAGTGGACCTATCGAGGACCGGTAGTAGGACCCGGAGATGGATCCCAGCACCGCGACGCCGAGGACACCGCCCAGTTCGCGGGTGGTGTCGTTGACCGCCGATCCGGAGCCCGCCTCGTCCGCCGGTACCGACGACATGATGGATTCGGTGGCCGGTCCTTGGATCACCGCGATCCCGACGGCGAGCACGATCATCGTCGGCAGGAGCAATCCGAGGTAGGAGGAGTCGATCCCGACCTGTCCGGCCATCACCATCCCGACGGCGACCAGGATCAGTCCCGTCACGATGACGGGCATGGTGCCGATGCGTTGCGCGATCGTCGTCGCCAGCGGCGCCGAGATGGCGAGAGCGACGGCGAAAGGGATGGTGGCGATGCCGAATTCGAGCGGCGAGTATCCGCGTACGCCCTGGAAGTACTGGGTGATCAGGAAGACGTAGCCGAACAGTGAGAAGTAGGCCACCGAGATGGCGAGTGCCGGCATCGCGAACGGGCGGACGAGGAAGAGGCGCACGTCGAGAATGGGACTGCGACTGTGGATCTGTCGAACGACGAACGCGCACAACAGAACCACGGCAACCGCGATACCGCCGAGAGTGGTCGGCGTGATCCACCCGTGGCTCGGTGCCTCGATCAACGCGTACACCAGCAGCGAGACGCCGGAGAAGGACAGGAGCACGCCGATCACATCGAGCGGGCCCACCGTCGCGGCGCGGGACTCCGGGACGACGAGCGAGATGCCGATCACCGCGATGACCGCGACGGGAACGTTGAGCCAGAACACCGCGTGCCAGCTGAAGTGCTCGATGAGCCAGCCGCCCGAGACGGGTCCGATCGCGATGGCCACGCCCGCGATGGATGCCCAGATACCGATCGCCACAGCGCGATCCGCGGGAGTCCGGAAGATGTCGATGATGACGGCGAGGGTGGCGGGCAACGCGGCCGCGGCGAACACCCCCATCAGGGCGCGCGAGGCAACCAACTGCGGCAGGTTGTCCGCGAGGGCGCCGACCATCGACGTGGCGGCCAATCCGACGACGCCGACGAGGAGCATGCGTCGGCGGCCGACGCGGTCCGTGACGTTGCCGAACGCCAGCAGCAGGCCGCAGAACGTCAGGATGTAAGCGTCGACGATCCACTGCAGACTGCTGAAGTCGGCGCGCAACGACGTGGCGATGTCCGGAAGCGCGACGTTGACCACCGTGTTGTCCAGCACGACGAGGAGTTCCACCAGACAGATGACGAGGAACGCGGCCGTTCGTCGTGGCGTCGAGAGAAGGCGCGACGACGACTCGGCCGATCGGAGCGCACGTTTCGCGGCGACCGCGGAATGGCGCCCCGTCACTGCGGGTCGGGCGTCGTCGCAGGCGTGTCGGGCGACGATGCGGTGTCCGACTCGGTCTCGGCCAGCATTCCCGTCGTGCGGTACTTCGCCGGGAACATGAAGAAGACGGCGGCGGCGCACACGAAGACCGCACCTGCCGCGACGTACGCGGCGATGGAGGATCCGCGCAGCGCAGCTTCCTTCATCTCCAGGATGAGCTGCGCGCGTTGGGGTTCGAACATCGAGGGCAGGTCGCGCTTCTGGATCTCGACGACGCTCAGCACGCTCGACTGGGCGTACCCCTTCTCGGTGTCGCTCATGATGGCCGACGGGATCGCGTCGACGAGGGGACGCACCGTCGACACGTAGTAGGAGGCGACGATGGATCCCAGCACGGCCACACCGAGGGTGCCGCCGATCTCGCGGGTGGTGTCGTTGACGGCGGCGCCCGCCCCGGCTTCGTCGAGGGGAAGCGAGGACATGATGGATTCCGTCGCAGGTCCCTGGATGATCGCGATTCCCACTGCGAGCAACAGCATCGCCGGCAGCACCAGGGTGAGGTAGGAGCTGTCGATCTCCACCCGTCCCGCGACCAGGAGCCCGGCGCCGATGAGGACGAGGCCGGTCACGAGGACGGGCATGGTCCCGATCTTCTGCGCGATGATCGTGGCGGCGGGCGAGCTGACCGCGAGGGCTGCGGCGAACGGCAACGTCGCGATACCGAAGGCCAGGGGCGAGTATTCGCGGACGCCCTGGAAGTACTGCGTGATGAGGAACAGGAAGCCGAAGAGGCTGAAGAAGCCCACGGCGATCGAGACGGCCGGCCACGCGAACGGCTTGATGGTGAACAGCCTGACGTCGAGCACCGGTGAGGTGATGCGTCGCTCGCGCTGGACGAATGCGACCAGGAAGGCGACGGCGAGCAGCAGCCCCAGCAGGGTGCGCCACGAGGTCCATCCGAAGTTGGGGGCCTCGATGACGACGAACACCAGGAGAGTCACGCCCGCGATCGACAGGACGACGCCGGGGATGTCGAGGGGACCCACCGAGGCGGCCTTCGACTCGGGAACGACGAGGACCACGAGGACAACGGCGACGAGTGCGACGGGGACGTTGAGCCAGAAGACCGAGTGCCAGGAGAAGTGTTCGAGCAACCAGCCGCCCGACACGGGTCCGATGGCGACGGCGACTCCGGCGATCGAGGACCACACGCCGATCGCGAGCGCGCGCTCCTTGGGCGTCGGGAACAGGTTGGTGATCACGGCGAGCGTGGCCGGCAGCACCATGGCTGCGAAGACACCCATGACCGCCCTCGACGTGAGGACGTGGGGGAGCGAGTCACCGACCGCACCGATCACGGACGCCGTTCCGAGGCCGGTGAGACCGACGACGAGGAACAGCTTGCGACCGTAGCGGTCTCCGAGATTGCCGAATGCGAGCAGCAAGCCCGAGAACGTCAGCGTGTAGGCGTCCACCACCCATTGCAGACCGGAGATGCCCGTCTGGAGCTCGATGCCGATGGACGGAAGCGCGACGTTGATGATCGTCATGTCCAGCACGATCAGCAGCTCGGCGATGCAGATGACCGCGAACGCGCCGATCTGCCGCCTCCGCCCCGTCTGCTCGGCCACGGAGAAGCCGGTGCCGGCTGCCGTCCCTGAATGAGCGCCCATGACGTGATTCCCCGTTTCCCCGACCCTGCTTCTCGTCGAAGGCTCCCTGCCCGAGAAGTCGTGCGGCGCATGTGACGGCCGAACGGCGTGCGCGAGCGCAACGCCGAGGCGTGACAACGACACATCGAACGCTATCCGCGCTCGCGCCGCACGGGTCCGTATGTGGTCACAGAGTTGTCGCTCCGCAGCCATGATCGGGTACGACCACGCTGGTCAGCCGTGTACGAGCGTCGTAGGCGTCGGATACGTTTGCCCTCGCGTCCGTTCGGACGTCACGACCAATTCGATCGCGTCCGCTCTGTTCGGTCGTGAATCCGCCATTCATAGGTCACACTTCTACCGAAAGCTGCGGCCAGGTCGGGGGACGTGTTACTGGGCGGTAGGGTTCGTGGTCGTTGCGCCCACTCGTCTGAGTTAGAGTGACGCGACGCACACCGATGTCGACGCGTTGCGTCGTGTGCGACGAGCAGTGGGAGGGTCACAAGTGGGTGTCGAGGTTTCGGTCGAAGGATTGACCAAGTCGTTCGGTGTACAGAAGATCTGGCAGGACGTGACGATGACCTTGCCGACAGGCGAGGTCAGCGCCCTCCTCGGGCCGTCCGGTACCGGCAAGTCCGTCTTCCTCAAGTCGCTCATCGGTCTTCTCCGCCCGGAGGAAGGCTCGATCGTCGTCGACGGCACGGACATCATGGAGTGCTCCTCGAAGGAGCTCTACGAGATCCGGAAGCTGTTCGGCGTCCTCTTCCAGGACGGCGCTCTCTTCGGCTCCATGAACCTGTACGACAACACCGCCTTCCCGCTTCGTGAACACACGAAGAAGAAGGAAGACGAGATCCGTCGGATCGTCATGGACAAGCTCGAGCTGGTCGGTCTGACCGGCGCCGAGAACAAGCTCCCCGGTGAGATCTCCGGCGGTATGCGCAAGCGCGCCGGGCTGGCCCGCGCACTCGTGCTCGACCCCGAGATCATCCTGGTCGACGAGCCGGACTCCGGCCTGGATCCGGTGCGTACGACGTACATCAGCCAGCTGCTGCTCAACATCAACGCGCAGATCGACGCCACGATGCTGATCGTCACGCACAACATCAACCTGGCCCGCACCGTGCCCGACAACATCGGCATGTTATTCCGCAAGAACCTCGTCATGTTCGGACCGCGCGAGGTGCTCCTGACCTCCGACGAGCCGGCCGTCAAGCAGTTCCTCAACGGAACGATGATCGGCCCGATCGGCATGAGCGAGGAGAAGGACGAGGCGCAGATGCGCCAGGAGCAGGCCCTGTCCGACGCCGGCCACAACCTCGGTGGTGTCGAGGACGTCGAGGGCATCATGCCGCAGATGGATCCGACTCCCGGAATGCCGCGTCGTCAGGCAGTCGATCGTCGTCGCGAGCGCGTCCGCAGCATCATGCACACGCTTCCCGAGCACGCCCAGCACGCGATCCAGGAGAGCCTGGACGAGGCGGAGCGCGAGGACGGCGGTCGGCCGCAGCAGCCCGCGTACGCCGGTGCCCAGCACGGCGAGCAGACCGACCAGCAGGGTTACTCCCAGCAGGACTACTCGCAGCAGGGCTACTCCCAGCAGGATTACGGGCAGCAGGACTACGGGCAACAGGACACGACCCGGCAGAACTACTCCCAGCAGGGCTGGAGCGAGCCCGGTCAGGACCAGAACTATGACGGATCTCCGTCGAGCGGACCTCGGGGCTAAGTACGACAATGGCTAAAACGAAGAACCCGATTCTCAAGTCGGGCACCGCAGCGCTGGCCCAAGCAGGAAACATCGTCGAGCTTCTGGTCGATGTCGCCCGCAATACCTTCCGCCGGCCGTTCCAACTCCGCGAATTCATCGAGCAGGCCTGGTTCATTGCCAGCGTCACCATTCTTCCGACCGCGCTGGTCGCCATTCCTTTCGGCGCGGTGGTGTCGCTGCAGACCGGTTCGCTGATCAAGCAGCTCGGCGCCGAGTCATTCACCGGCGCGGCCAGCGTGTTGGCGGTGGTGCAGCAGGGCAGTCCGATCGTGGTGGCGCTGCTGATCGCCGGTGCGGCCGGCTCCGCGGTGACGGCCGACCTCGGGTCGCGCACCATCCGCGAGGAGATCGACGCGATGCGGGTGCTGGGCATCGACCCGGTGCAGCGCCTGGTGGTTCCGCGCGTGCTCGCGATGATCCTCGTCGCGTTGTTGCTCAACGGACTCGTCTCGGTCATCGGCATCGCCGGTGGTTACTTCTTCAACGTGATCCTGCAGGACGGCACCCCCGGTGCCTACCTGGCGTCGTTCTCGACGCTGGCCCAGCTCCCCGACCTGTGGGTCGGTGAACTCAAGGCGGTCGTGTTCGGTCTGATCGCCGGCGTCATCGCCTCCTACAAGGGACTGCATCCCAACCCCGGGCCGAAGGGCGTGGGCGAAGCGGTGAACCAGACCGTCGTCATCACGTTCCTCATCCTGTTCTTCGCCAACCTCATCATGACGCTGGTCTACCTGCAGGTCGTCCCTGCGAAGGGAGGGTGAGATGACTATCGCTCGCGGTCGTGGAGACCGCACCCTGCTCCGACTCCGCAGTGCGGCGTCGGCTCCGCTCGGCGTCCTGGACCGTGCCGGCGAACAGATGTCCTTCTACGGACGTGCGATCGGGTGGATCCCGCGCACGGCCGTGCACTACAAGAAGGAGACACTCCGCCTCCTGGCAGAGGTCACCTTCGGATCCGGCGCTCTGGCCGTCATCGGCGGCACGATCGGCGTCATCCTGATGATGTCCGGCTTCACCGGCGTCGTCGTGGGACTGCAGGGCTTCGCCGCCCTGGAGCAGCTGGGCAGCCAGGTCCTGACCGGCTTCCTCTCGGCCTACGTCAACACCCGTGAGATCGCGCCCATCGTGGCCTCGCTCGCGTTGTCCGCGACGGTCGGCTGCGGCTTCACCGCCCAGCTCGGCGCCATGCGCATCTCGGAGGAGATCGACGCCCTCGAGGTCATGGCCGTTCCGTCCGTGCCGTTCCTGGTGACGACGCGCATGATTGCCGGCTTCATCGCCGTCATTCCGCTGTACATCGTCGGACTGTTGTCCGCCTATCTCGCCTCGCGTCTGGTGAGCACCGTCTTCAACGGACAGTCACCGGGCTCGTACGACCATTACTTCACGTTGTTCCTGCCGCCGGAGGACGTGCTCTATTCGTTCGCCAAAGTGCTGGTCTTCGCTTTCGTGTTGATCATGATCCATTGCTATTACGGCTACACGGCGTCGGGCGGACCGGCCGGCGTGGGTGTCGCGGTGGGTCGCGCCGTGCGCGCCGCGCTGGTGACGGTCGCCGTGCTGAACTTCTTCCTGAGCCTCGCCATCTGGGGCACCACGACAACGGTGAGGGTCGCCGGATGAGCGCCACGCAACCATCGGCGACGCGTCGACGCCTTCTCGGCATCGGATTCCTTCTCGTCGTCGTCCTGTTCGTCGCGTGGAGCATCACGACGTTCAACAAGTCCTTCAAGAGCGTGGTGATGGTCGATCTGGTGACGGACACCGTCGGCAACGCGCTGCCCGCCAACGCCGATGTCAAGGCTCGCGGCATGATCGTCGGCGAGGTCCGCTCCGCCACCACCGAGAACGGGCAGGTCACCTCCAAGATCGCGTTGGAGCCCGGCATGATCGGCAAGATCCCGTCCAACGTCACGGCGCGCCTGCTGCCGAAGACACTGTTCGGCGAGCGCTACGTCGCTCTGCAGATTCCCGAGGACGCTGCCGGCGCCACTCCGATCGCCGAGGGCGCAGTCATCCAGCAGGACAAGAGCGGCAACGCCGTCGAGGTCGGACAGCTGCTCGACTCCCTCCTGCCGCTTCTCGACGCCATTCCGCCGCAGGACCTGGCCAACACGCTCGGCGCGTTGTCCCAGGCGCTGGAAGGCAACGGCGAGAAGCTCGGACTGACGATCGACCGTCTCGAGACGATCTTCGCCGGGCTGGCCGACGAGCTGCCGAACATCCAGCAGGACCTCGTGGGAATCGCGGACCTGTCGGAGACGTACTCGACGGCCGCACCCGACCTGGTCGATGCGCTGGACAACCTGCGCGTCACCGGAAACACCGTGGTGGAGAAGCAGAACGATGTGACGACGCTGCTCGCCAGCGCGACCGCGTCGTCCGGTTCGCTCGCCGACCTGGTCCAGACCAACGCCGAGTCCATCGTGTCCGTCGCGGCGGATTCCCGCGAGGCGCTCGAACTGCTCGCTGAGTTCTCCCCGTCCTTCGGGTGCACGTTCAAGGAGTTCGTCCGGGTCGCCGACGAGGCGAAGAAGATCCTGTCGGTCGATGCCCCCTATCCGGGTGTCCGCGCGTCGATCAACTTCGTCAATCCGAAGGGGCGCTACATCCCGAACCAGGACGAGCCGCGACTGCTCGACACGCGTGGTGCGTCCTGCTTCGAGCAGGTGACCACGCCCGGCAAGTTCTTCCCGCAGTACCCGGGCAGCGGTGTCAACGACGGCTCCTACCAGGTGCCGTCGCGTAACCCCGGCCCTGCTGTGGACCCCGGCGCGCTGCCCAACCCGCTGCAGTCGCCCGTCCCCGCGTCGTACGCAGGATCCGATATCGAACGGGACACGCTGGCCGTGGTCTACGGCGGAGGCTCCGGCATCTCCCCGGACCAGGTTCCTGCGTGGACCACCCTGGTGGGCGCTCCGGCGCTCCGCGGCACGGAAGTGAGTGTGCGATGAGAGGCCTTGCGGCACCGCTGGTCAAATTGATCATCTTCGCGGTGGTGACCATCCTGGCGACGGCTGCGCTCGCGCTGACCATCGCCAACGGAGCGGGTTCGGGCAAGACGAAGTTCTCGGCGATCTTCACCGACGTGTCCTCGCTCAACGAGGGCGACGAGGTCCGTATCGCCGGCGTCCGTGTCGGGCAGGTCGAGAAGATCGCGATCGAGAACCGGGACCTCGCTCGCGTCGATTTCGCGCTCAGCGAGCGCGAGTGGCTCCCCGCCACGACGACCGCGACGATCCGCTACCGCAACCTGATCGGGCAGCGCTACATCTCGCTCGACCAGGGATCCGGCGGACAGGGCGAGAAGATCACCGACGGAGCCACCATCCCGCTCGATCGCACCAAGCCGGCCGTCAATCTGACGACGCTGTTCAACGGATTCCGGCCGCTGTTCCAGACACTCACCGCGGACGACGTGAACAAGCTGTCGTTCGAGATCATCCAGGTGTTCCAGGGTGAGTCCGGAACCATCGGAGACCTCGTGCGTGACACGGCCAGTCTGACCAACACGGTCGCGGACAAGGACCAGGTCATCGGTGCCGTCATCGACAACCTCAACGGTGTCCTCGACACGGTGAACCAGCACGACAAGGAACTCGACCAGCTGATCGTCAACACCCAGCAGTTGGTGTCCGGTCTGTCGGCGGATCGGAACACGGTCGGATCCGCGGTCACCTCGCTCGCCGGGTTGACCGATGCGACCGCCGATCTGCTCGAGCCGACGCGTCCGTCGATCCAGTCGGCGATCACGTCCATCGACGGGTTGTCGACCAAGATCAACAACCGCCAGGAAGACTTCGACGCCATCCTGAAGAACTTCCCGGTGAAGCTGACGAAGCTCATCCGGGTGGCCAGCTTCGGATCGTGGTTCCAGTTCTATCTGTGCGGCATCGACATCGTCGCCGGCCCCGGTTACGCACCTCAGCTCAACCTGCCGACAGGACTGCCGACCATCAATCAGCCTCTCTACACGAACTCGGCCAAACGTTGCGCGGCAGGAGGAATTCAGTGACCACGCACCGCTCGCCCGCTGTTCTGGGCGCACTCGGGATCTTCCTGATCGTGATGACCACGCTGTCCGCGTTCTTCCTCGACTCGCTGCCGATCATCGGAGCCGGGTCGAAGTACTCCGCCGACTTCTCCGAAGCCGCCGGGCTGCGCGCCAGCAACGAGGTCCGTATCGCCGGCGTCAAGGTCGGCAAGGTCACCGACGTGTCCCTCGACGGGGACAAGGTGAAGGTCGAGTTCACGGTCAACGACGCGTTCGTCGGCGACAACACCTCGGCGTCCATCCAGATCAAGACCCTGCTGGGCCAGAAGTTCCTCTCGCTCGAGCCCAAGGGCGAGGAGCGGCTGAACCCTCGCAACACGATCCCGGTCGAGCGGACCACAGCGCCCTACGACGTGATCGACGCGTTCTCGGACGCTGCGCGGACGACCGGCGACATCGACACCGCTCAGCTCGCGACGAGCATGGAGACGCTGTCGCAGGCGTTCTCGGAGACTCCGGAGAACATCCGCGCGTCTCTCGACGGAGTCACCCGCCTGTCGGAGACGATCTCCTCGCGTGACGACGAACTGAGCAAGTTGTTCGCCGCGACGAACAAGACCACCCAGGTGCTCGCCGACCGCAACCAGGAGTTCACCCGGTTGATCGGCGATGCCTCGGTCCTGTTGCAGGAGCTCAACAATCGGCAGCAGTCGATCTCGCAGCTCCTCATCGGCACGCAGCGCGTCTCCACTCAGCTGACCGGTCTGATCCGCGACAACGAGGCGACCATCGGGCCCGCCCTGCAGTCCCTCGGCCAGGTCATCGACACGTTGAAGACCAACAACCAGAACATCGCCGAGGCGATCAAGCTGTACTCGCCGTTCGTGCGGCTGTACACGAACATCGTCGGCAACGGTCGCTGGTTCGACCAGGTCATCGTCAATACATTCCCGCCCGGTCTCCCCGATATTCCGGGTTACCGTGAGCCGATCCGCACCCTCGGTGTGGATCCCGTCCGAAGCCCGGGAGCAGGCCAGTGACCGCATCCACCGCACAGGCCGAGGAGTCGAAGGGCGGCTTCTTCAGCAAGCGCAACCTCGGCATCATCGCCGCCGTCCTCGCGGCCGTCGTTCTGGTCGTCTTCGCACTGTGGTGGGCGTTCACCCGACTGGGCACCACGACCATCACCTCGTACTTCGACAAGTCCGTGGGCGTGTACGAGGGCACCGAGGTCCGTGTTCTCGGCGTCAAGGTCGGCACCGTGACCAAGGTCGAGGGTCTCGGCGACCAGGTCCAGGTCGACATGCGCGTCGATCGCGGCGTCGACATCCCGTCGGATGCCCGCGCGGTGCAGCTCGCCCCGTCGGTCGTCGCCGACCGCTACGTCCAGCTCGCCCCGGCCTACACCGGTGGCGAGAAGATGGAGTCGGGTGCGGTCATTCCGCGGGAGCGGACGGCCACCCCGGTCGAGGTCGACGAGCTCTACAAGAGTGTCGACGAACTGTCCGAAGCACTCGGCCCCAACGGCGCGAACAAGAACGGCGCGCTGTCGGATCTGGTGGCGACGGGAGCGGAGAACCTCGACGGCAACGGTGAGGCTCTCAACGATTCGCTCACGCAGCTCTCGGGTGCCGTCGAGACACTCGACTCGTACCGTGGTGACCTGTTCGGCACCATCCAGAATCTGCAGACGTTCGTCAGCGCACTGTCCGCCAACGACCAGCAGGTACGCGCGTTCAACAACCAGTTGTCCTCGCTGACAGGCTTTCTCGCCGGCGAGCGGGAGAATCTGGGGCTCGCGCTGAACCAGCTCTCCGTCACTCTCGGTGACGTCGCGACCTTCGTCCAGGACAACCGGGACCAGCTGACCACCGATCTGGACAACCTCGTCCCGACGACACAGTTGCTGGCCGACAACCGAGAGGGGCTGGCGGACACGCTGACTCTGCTGCCGTTGGCCGTCGCCAACGTCGCGAACTCGTACAACGCCGAGTCCGGCTCGCTGGATGCACGGTTGATCTTCAACGAACTGCAGGACCCGAAGACGTTCTTCTGCAGTCTCGTCGATCTGCAGAAGTTGCGCCCGGGTGATCCTCAGTTCGAGGCTCTAGGACGTCAGATGCAGCCGATCGTCGACAACTGCGGCGCGATCATCGACCAGGCCGTCTCCGGTGTGAAGACGCCGACGCTGGTTCTGCCGTTCGGTCTGCTCAGCGCCGACAACATCCAGCGCAACGTCGAGCCGGGCACGGTTCCCGGCGTCCAGTCGCCGCGTATCAGCGACCTGGAGCTTCCGGGCCTGTCCATTCCTCAGGAAGGGGAGTGACGATGAGAGTGCGCACTCGCGGTCTGACGGCCGCCTCCGGAGCGTGCGTCGTCGCCTTGACGCTCACCGCCTGCGGGTCCAGTGGCATCTACGGCATCCCCCTGCCGGGTGGCGCGGACGTGGGTTCCGATCCGCTCGAGCTCACGCTGCAGTTCGACGACGTTCTCGACCTGGTGCCGCAGTCGACCGTCAAGGTCGACGGCGTCTCGGTCGGCCGTGTCACCTCCGTGAGCGTGCCGGGAGACTCGTGGATCGCCGACGTGCAGGTGGAGGTCGACCCGTCGGTCGATCTGCCGGCCAACGCGATGGCGTCGGTCCAGCAGACCAACCTGCTGGGTGAGAAGTTCATCCAGCTCAGCGTTCCCACCGACGAGGCCGCCGCGGCACGGTTGCAGAGCGGGGACACCATTCCCGTCGAGCGCACCCGTCACGCGACCGACATCGAGCAGGTCCTCGGCGCGTTGTCGATGCTCCTCAACGGTGGCGGCGTGGCGCAGCTGGCTCCCATCGTCAAGGAACTGAACACTGCGTTCAGCGGCCGCGAGGATCGCGTGCGCAGTCTGCTCGAGCAGGCGAACACGTTGATCGGTGGTCTCGAGGAGCAGAAGACCGACATCACGCGAGCCATCGACGGTCTCGACGTGCTCACCGGCACGCTGAACCAGCAGACGGAGAAGATCGACCGCATCCTCACCGATCTGCCGGTCGCGACCCAGGTGCTCGAAGAGCAGCGTCCGCAGTTGACGCAGCTCCTCGGACAGCTCGATCGTCTCGGCACGGTCGGCACCGATGTCATCGAGCGGTCGAAGGACGACCTGATCGCGGATCTCCGCGCTCTCCGTCCCACGCTGCAGGAGTTGTCCACCTACGGCGACGAGCTGGTCACCGACCTGGCATTCGTTCCCACGTTCCCGTTCCCGGACGGTGTGGAGAAGATCGCCCAGGGCAACGCGGTGAACCTCTTCCTGAGCGTCGACCTGCAGATCGGCAACCAGTTGACCGCGTTGGGTGTCGGACAGGGCAATCCGATCTACAGCGCACCGCGCAACGGCGATCCGAAGCCACGGGTCGATCCGTCGAACCCGTACTACAACGGCAACGGTCCGCGTCCGTCGTTCCCGACCATCTCGCTGCTGCCGTTGCCGCCGATCATCCCCTCTCCGACACCGCCACCCGGCGTGCCGGCAGCGGCGCCGTCGGCGAATCCGCTGGACGGGATCCTGCAGCAGTTCGGTATCGCCACCCCGGGTACTCAGAATGAAGGTGGACAGTGAGATCAAAGCTGGTCAGTACACAGCTGATCCTCTTCGTCGTGATCGCTATCCTGGGCTTGGTCTACGTGGGCGCCAAATACGTCCGCGTCGACCAACTGTTCGGGTTCGGTCAGTACACGGTCACCGGTCAGTTCACCGACTCGGGCGGCATCTTCAGCAACGCCGAGGTGACGTACCGCGGTATCCCGGTCGGCCGTGTCGGCGCCCTGAACCTGACCGACGACGGCGTGGACGTCGAACTGAAGCTGGAGAAGTCCGCACCGGACGTGCCGGCCGACACCATCGCTGTCGTCGCGAACCGCTCCGCCATCGGCGAGCAGTACGTCGACCTGCAGCCGCGCACCGATCAGGGTCCGTTCCTGCAGGACGGTGACGTGATCGCCCAGCAGAACACGTCCATCCCGACACCGGTCGAGAGTCTGCTGAAGAACGTCAAGACTCTCGCCGACTCGGTCCCGGTGGACGATCTGCACACCGTGGTCACCGAATTGGGAACAGGATTCGCCGGCACCGGTGACGCGCTGCAGGGTCTGGTCGACTCCCTCGACACGTTCTCGGAGGACGGCCTGACCAATCTTCCGCAGACGCTCACCCTGATCCGGGACAGCCGGGTCGTCCTCGACACGCAGTCCGAGCAGTCGTCGTCGATCCAGCAGTTCAGTTCCGACCTCGACCTGGTGACCGCTCAGCTGCGGTCGAGCGATCCGGACATCCGTCGACTCATCGACAACGGTATTCCGGCCAGCGATCAGGTCGGAGCGCTGGTGCAACAGGCCGGTCCGGCTCTGACGAGCAACCTGGGGAACCTGGCGGCGGTCGGGGAATCGCTGAGTCCCCGAACATTCGCGCTGCGGCCACTGCTGCAGTTCCTGCCGGCGTTGGCGCAGGGTGCCAAGTCTGCAAGCCCGGGCGACGGCACGATCCACTTCGGTATCGCGCTCGAGGTCAACAACCCGCCGTCCTGCACGCAGGGCTACGAGGGGACTCAGGCCATCCTGGATGCCGAGTACGCGAAGAATCCGGACTTCGATCCGTCGCAGCAGGACTTCCCGATCAACCTCGACGCCAACTGCACGGTTCCCCAGGGATCGCTGACCAACGTTCGCGGAGCCAACAGCGTCCGCTTCGCCGATCCGCAAACCGTGCAGCCGTGGGACGACAAGCCGAAGGTGGCACCGGACCCCCTCGACCTGAACCCGATCGCCACACAGCTCGCTGCGCTGCTGGGTGTCACGGTTCGCCCCTGATACAGACGCTCGTCCGACAAGCCCGGCCCCGAGGCACCAGCCTCGGGGCCGGGCTTGTCCGGTGTGTCCGCGATGCCCCGTGAGGTATACGGAGGCGTTGGCCGCGGGAAGTTACCTACCGGTACTGTGGCCGCTGTGACGCCAACCACCTCTCCCGACCCGGACGTGACCGACGACGCGAACGAGGGTGACGACACGGAGCTCACACCGTCGCCCGCGACTCGTCGCACCTCGCCGGTCGCCCTCGCCATCACGGCCGCCGCTGCGGCGATCGCTCTGGTCGCGGCCATCGTGCTCGGTGTCTTCTGGTTCCTCGCGCATCAGGAGTCCTCCGCGGCATCTCTGCGTGACGACGCGCTCGCCGGTGCACGCCAGGCTGCGATCAACCTCAACTCCGTCGACTCGAACGACCTCGACAAGACGTTCGCGGACATCGAGTCCTCGATCACGGGCGACGAGCTGACCAACGGTCTGAACGACACGCGGGAGCAGTTCCGGCAGCAGTTCGCCGAGTCCGGAGTCGTCACCACCGCTGCGGTGCAGCACGCCACGCTGGTCGGCTTCAGCGAGGACGAGGGCACCGCCCAGTCGCTGATCGTCATCACGACCGACACGGCCAAGCCCGACGGCAACGAGCGGTACCAGAGCACGTTGCGTCTGGAGCTGCAGGACGTCGACGGCACCTGGAAGGCCACGCGCATCCAGCCCATCGGTCAGCGCATCCCTCTCGAGCTGCCCACGGACCCGAACGCCGCGACGGATCCCAACGCCGCGACGGATCCCGCTGCGCCCACGGATCCGGCCGCTCCGGTGGATCCCGCTGCGCCGGTGGACCCGGCCGCACCCGTCGATCCTGCCGCTCCGACCGACGGCGGTCAGTGACACGGCGTCGCCCGTGCCCACCGCCTCGCTCGTCACGCACCTCAGCTAGGAGAACCACAAGATGCCTCCCGCACGTCGTAGACCGCCCGTAGGCGCCGCCCGTCCCCCTGCCGGCAGCATCCGCCGTCCCAAGGTGGCAGGGAGGGCCGCGTCGGCACCCGGCGTCGAGAACGATGCCGTGGCGGACGACGCGACCGCCACGACGCCGACCACCGGCTCGGTCGACCTGGAGAAGTCGCCGACCGCCGCGACGACGGAGTCCGGAACGGATATCGCCGACACAGTCGAATCCTCCGAGGCGACCGATGCTGCGGAGCCGACCACCGGTCGGGACACTGCGTGGTGGACGCCGAAGACGATGCTCCTCGCGGCTCTCGCCGTCGTGTTCGCCGTCGTCGCGCTCCTGGGCATCATCCGCCCGGGAACGTCCGAGGTGAGCAATCAGGCGTGGGTCGACACGGCGGCCACCCAGGAGGTCACCTCGGCCGGACGAGATGCGTTGCAGACCGTCTTCTCCTACAAGTTCGACACCATCGATCAGGATCAGGCGGCGGCTCGCGCGGTGCTGAACGACGAACGTCGCGGTGAGTACGACTCGACGGCCGAACAGACCAAGCAGGGCGTCATCCAGACACAGACCACGACCAACGCCGTCGTCACCGACATCGGTGTCACGCTGCTCGACGGTGACCGCGCCGAGCTCCTGGCCAGCATGGACATCGCCGCGACCCAGGACACGGTCGATCAGGGAACGGTGCAGACGCCGGTCTCGCTGACGATGGAACGCGTCGACGGAAAGTGGCTCCTGGCCACGATCGACAACCGCTGATCGTCGGCATCGACGGAACTATCGGAGACGAAACGCCGCTCGCGCTCTTGACGCGAGGGCTTCGGGAGTCCACTCTGATTACCGGATTCATCGAGTGCGGCCACGGTCTCGCTGTTCGATCGGATCCGACGCCGGAGCAAATGGAGGCACCGGGCGTCGGAGTGATCGTCGGCCGGAGGACTGTCCGTCGGTGAGTCCCGGCCCGTGGTCCGTCCGGGTCGACTGCGCTCTCCGCGCGGCCGCGGTTGCCATATCCGCCGCGTTGGGGTACTTTTGGACGTTGCGCTGGGTGCCTCCTGTCCACTTCCAGACTTTGCCTGAATCGACACGTGTGTCGATCTCTGCTGAGCGAGGACTTCGTACGGGTCGTGACCAGCGAAGTTCCCACACACAAAAGCAGATTAGCGACGGTCGCGCATCACGGTATGCGGCCCGCGTGAGGTGCTGGAAGGACGCATCTTGGCAGTCTCCACCCAGTCCAAGGAAAACGCCGGAACTCCCGGAGCCCCGAAGAGGGTGTCGTTCGCGAAGATTCGCGAACCCCTCGAAGTACCGGGGTTGCTCGATCTTCAAACCGATTCGTTCGAATGGCTCGTCGGTACGCCCGAATGGCGCGCACGTGCGGAAGCACGTGGCGACAACGCGCGCAGCGGTGGTCTCGAGGACATCCTGACGGAACTTTCTCCCATCGAGGACTTCTCCGGTTCGATGTCGCTGTCCTTCTCCGACCCACGCTTCGACGAGGTCAAGGCCTCGATCGACGAGTGCAAAGACAAGGACATGACCTACGCGGCGCCGCTGTTCGTCACCGCGGAGTTCATCAACAACAACACCGGTGAGATCAAGAGCCAGACCGTCTTCATGGGTGATTTCCCCATGATGACCGGCAAGGGCACGTTCATCATCAACGGCACCGAGCGCGTCGTCGTCTCGCAGCTCGTGCGCTCCCCGGGTGTCTACTTCGACCACGCTGTCGACAAGACCACCGAGAAGGACCTGCACAGCGTCAAGGTCATCCCCGGCCGCGGCGCATGGCTCGAGTTCGACGTCGACAAGCGCGACACCGTCGGTGTCCGCATCGACCGCAAGCGTCGTCAGCCCGTCACCGTGCTCCTCAAGGCACTCGGCTGGACCACCGAGCAGATCACCGAGCGCTTCGGCTTCTCCGAGATCCTCATGGCCACGCTGGAGAAGGACAACACGGCCGGCACCGACGAGGCGCTGCTCGACATCTACCGCAAGCTCCGTCCGGGCGAGCCGCCCACGAAGGAGAGCGCGCAGACCCTGCTGGAGAACCTGTTCTTCAAGGAGAAGCGCTACGACCTCGCACGCGTCGGTCGTTACAAGATCAACAAGAAGCTGGGCCTGAACTCGGGTCTGCCCATCGAGGCGTCGACGCTGACCGAAGAGGACATCGTCGCCACCATCGAGTACCTCGTGCGTCTGCACGCGGGCGAGAAGTCGATGACGGCACCCGACGGCGTCGAGGTTCCCGTGGAGGTCGACGACATCGACCACTTCGGCAACCGTCGTCTCCGCACGGTCGGCGAACTGATCCAGAACCAGATCCGCGTGGGCCTGTCCCGCATGGAGCGTGTGGTCCGCGAGCGGATGACCACCCAGGACGTCGAGGCCATCACGCCGCAGACCCTGATCAACATCCGTCCCGTGGTCGCTGCCATCAAGGAGTTCTTCGGAACCTCGCAGCTGTCGCAGTTCATGGACCAGAACAACCCGCTGTCGGGTCTGACCCACAAGCGTCGTCTCTCCGCGCTGGGCCCCGGTGGTCTCTCGCGTGAGCGCGCCGGCCTCGAGGTCCGCGACGTCCACCCGTCGCACTACGGCCGCATGTGCCCCATCGAGACTCCGGAAGGCCCGAACATCGGCCTGATCGGTTCGCTCTCGGTGTACGCCCGTGTGAACCCGTTCGGCTTCATCGAGACGCCGTACCGCAAGGTCGTCGAAGGACAGGTCACCGACGATGTCGACTACCTGACCGCCGACGAGGAGGACCGCCACGTCGTGGCGCAGGCCAACTCGTCCATCGACACCTCGGGTCGCTTCGTCGACGAGAAGATCCTCGTTCGTCGTAAGGGCGGAGAGGTCGAGTTCGTCTCGTCCCTCGACGTCGACTACATGGACGTCTCGCCTCGTCAGATGGTCTCCGTGGCCACCGCGATGATCCCGTTCCTCGAGCACGACGACGCCAACCGTGCCCTGATGGGCGCGAACATGCAGCGTCAGGCCGTTCCCCTCGTGCGCAGCGAAGCTCCGCTCGTCGGAACCGGCATGGAACTGCGTGCCGCTGTCGATGCCGGCGACGTCATCGTCAACGAGAAGTCCGGTGTCATCGAGGAGGTGTCCGCCGACTACGTCACCGTGATGGCGGACGACGGCACTCGCAACACGTACCGGATGCGGAAGTTCGCCCGCTCCAACCAGGGCACCTGCGCGAACCAGCGTCCGATCGTGGACGAGGGAGCTCGCGTCGAGGCCGGCCAGGTTCTGGCCGACGGTCCCTGCACCGAGAACGGCGAGATGGCGCTGGGCAAGAACTTGCTCGTCGCGATCATGCCGTGGGAGGGCCACAACTACGAGGACGCGATCATCCTGTCGCAGCGCCTCGTGGAAGAGGACGTCCTGACCTCGATCCACATCGAGGAGCACGAGATCGATGCCCGCGACACCAAGCTCGGTGCCGAGGAAATCACTCGTGACATCCCGAACGTCTCGGACGAGGTCCTCGCAGACCTCGACGAGCGCGGCATCATCCGTATCGGTGCCGAGGTTCGTGACGGCGACGTCCTGGTCGGAAAGGTCACGCCCAAGGGCGAGACCGAGCTGACCCCGGAGGAGCGCCTGCTGCGCGCCATCTTCGGCGAGAAGGCCCGCGAGGTCCGCGACACGTCTCTGAAGGTTCCGCACGGCGAGAACGGAAAGGTCATCGGCATCCGCGTGTTCTCACGCGAGGACGACGACGATCTGCCTCCCGGCGTGAACGAGCTGGTCCGCGTCTACGTGGCCCAGAAGCGCAAGATCCAGGACGGCGACAAACTCGCCGGCCGCCACGGCAACAAGGGCGTCATCGGCAAGATCCTCCCGCAGGAGGACATGCCGTTCCTGTCCGACGGCACCCCGATCGACATCATCCTGAACACGCACGGCGTCCCGCGTCGTATGAACATCGGTCAGATCCTCGAGACACACCTCGGTTGGATCGGTAAGACCGGATGGAACATTCAGGTTGCGACCGACGGAGTCCGTCCCGACTGGGCCGCGACCCTGCCCGAGGAGATGTTGGCCGCCGAGGCGGACACCAACATCGCCACCCCGGTGTTCGACGGTGCGAAGGAGGACGAGCTCACCGGCCTGCTGGCGAGCACGATCCCGAACCGCGACGGCGAGCGCATGGTCGGCGCCGACGGAAAGGCCACGTTGTTCGACGGCCGTTCCGGAGAGCCGTTCCCGTACCCGGTGTCCGTGGGCTACATGTACATCATCAAGCTGCACCACCTCGTCGACGACAAGATCCACGCTCGTTCGACAGGCCCGTACTCGATGATCACGCAGCAGCCCCTCGGTGGTAAGGCGCAGTTCGGTGGACAGCGCTTCGGCGAGATGGAGTGCTGGGCCATGCAGGCCTACGGTGCTGCCTACACGCTGCAGGAGCTCCTCACCATCAAGTCCGACGACGTGGTCGGCCGCGTGAAGGTCTACGAGGCCATCGTCAAGGGTGAGAACATCCCGGAACCCGGTATCCCCGAGTCCTTCAAGGTGCTCCTCAAGGAGCTCCAGTCGCTGTGCCTCAACGTGGAGGTGCTGTCCTCGGACGGCGCAGCCATCACGATGGCGGACGGCGACGACGAGGATCTCGAGCGTGCCGCGGCCAACCTGGGAATCAACCTCTCCCGCAACGAGTCCGCGACCGTCGACGATCTCGCGCAGTAATCGGTGACAGGCCGGCGCGAGGCGACTCGCGTCGGCCCACACCCGATCACTCGTAGCAGCAGAAAACTATCCCTGAGAAGGGGAAAGGAAGTACGACGTGCTGGACGTCAACTTCTTCGATGAACTCCGCATCGGTCTCGCGACCGCGGACGACATCCGCAATTGGTCCTACGGCGAGGTCAAGAAGCCGGAGACCATCAACTACCGCACGCTCAAGCCCGAGAAGGACGGCCTGTTCTGCGAGAAGATCTTCGGACCTACTCGCGACTGGGAGTGCTACTGCGGCAAGTACAAGCGCGTGCGCTTCAAGGGCATCATCTGTGAGCGCTGCGGCGTCGAGGTCACTCGCGCCAAGGTGCGTCGTGAGCGCATGGGCCACATCGAGCTCGCCGCACCGGTCACGCACATCTGGTACTTCAAGGGTGTTCCGTCGCGCCTCGGCTACCTGCTGGACCTGGCGCCGAAGGATCTCGAGAAGATCATCTACTTCGCCGCCTACGTCATCACGTCGGTCGACGAGGAACTGCGCCACAACGAGCTCTCCACTCTCGAAGCCGAGATGGAGGTCGAGAAGAAGGCTGTCGCCGATCAGCGTGACGCCGACCTCGAGGCCCGCGCCCAGAAGCTCGAGGCGGACATCGCCGAGCTCGAGGCCGAGGGTGCCAAGTCCGACGTGCGTCGCAAGGTCAAGGACGGCGGCGAGCGCGAGATGCGTCAGCTCCGTGACCGTGCGCAGCGTGAGCTGGATCGTCTCGAGGAGATCTGGACCACCTTCACCAAGCTGGCGAAGAAGCAGCTCATCATCGACGAGCTCATCTACCGCGAGCTGATCGACCGCTACGGCGAGTACTTCACGGGTGCGATGGGCGCGGAGTCCATCCAGAAGCTCATGGAGACCTTCGACATCGCGGCCGAGGCCGAGAGTCTGCGCGAGACGATCCGCAGTGGCAAGGGCCAGAAGAAGCTTCGTGCACTGAAGCGTCTCAAGGTCGTCGCCGCGTTCCAGTCCACGGGCAACTCGCCCATGGGCATGGTCCTCGACGCCGTGCCGGTGATTCCGCCGGAGCTGCGTCCGATGGTGCAGCTCGACGGTGGACGTTTCGCGACGTCCGACCTCAACGATCTGTACCGCCGCGTCATCAACCGCAACAACCGCCTCAAGCGACTGATCGACCTCGGTGCTCCCGAGATCATCGTCAACAACGAGAAGCGGATGCTGCAGGAGTCGGTCGACGCCCTGTTCGACAACGGCCGTCGTGGACGTCCGGTGACCGGACCGGGTAACCGCCCGCTCAAGTCGCTGTCCGATCTGCTCAAGGGCAAGCAGGGTCGTTTCCGTCAGAACCTGCTGGGCAAGCGCGTCGACTACTCGGGCCGTTCGGTCATCGTCGTCGGTCCGCAGCTCAAGCTGCACCAGTGCGGTCTGCCGAAGCTCATGGCACTCGAGCTGTTCAAGCCGTTCGTGATGAAGCGTCTGGTGGATCTGAACCACGCGCAGAACATCAAGTCGGCCAAGCGCATGGTCGAGCGTCAGCGTGCACAGGTGTGGGACGTCCTCGAAGAG
Source organism: Rhodococcus sp. MEB064 (assembly GCF_000834565.1). Taxonomy (NCBI): domain Bacteria; kingdom Bacillati; phylum Actinomycetota; class Actinomycetes; order Mycobacteriales; family Nocardiaceae; genus Rhodococcus; species Rhodococcus sp. MEB064. The sequence goes on along the minus strand of NZ_JXQS01000015.1, from coordinate 74,423 downwards.
GTCATCGCCGAGCACCCCGTGCTGCTGAACCGCGCACCGACCCTGCACCGTCTGGGCATCCAGGCATTCGAGCCGCAGCTGGTCGAGGGCAAGGCCATCCAGCTGCACCCCCTCGTGTGCGAGGCGTTCAACGCCGACTTCGACGGTGACCAGATGGCAGTGCACCTGCCGCTGTCCGCCGAGGCGCAGGCCGAGGCACGCGTGCTGATGCTGTCGTCGAACAACATCCTCTCGCCGGCATCGGGTCGACCGCTGGCCATGCCGCGTCTGGACATGGTCACGGGTCTGTTCCACCTGACGCGTCTCGACGACAAGGCTCTGGGCGAGTTCCAGGCCTCGACGTCCGATTCGGCAGAGCTGGGCATCTACGCCAGCCCCGCCGAGGCACAGATGGCCGTCGATCGTGGCGTCCTGACCGTGCAGTCGCAGATCAAGGTGCGTCTGACGCATCAGCGTCCGAGTCGCGAGATCGAGTCGGAGCTGTTCCCCGACGGGTGGACCCCGGGCGATGCCTGGACCGCCGAGACGACGCTGGGCCGCGTGCTCTTCAACGAGCTGCTCCCGACGAACTACCCGTTCGTCAACGAGCAGATGCCGAAGAAGCGCCAGGCGACGATCATCAACGATCTCGCCGAGCGGTACCCGATGATCGTGGTCGCTCAGACCGTCGACAAGCTCAAGGACGCCGGCTTCTACTGGGCCACGCGTTCGGGTGTCACCATCTCCATCTCCGACGTCCTCGTGCCGCCGGAGAAGCCGCAGATTCTCGAGGAGTTCGAGGCTCAGGCCGATCGTCTGGAGAAGCAGTACCAGCGTGGCGCTCTCGACCGGACCGAGCGCAACTCGGCCCTGGTCAAGATCTGGCAGGAAGCGACCGAGCAGGTCGGTAAGGCCATGGAGGCCCACTTCCCCGACGACAACCCCATCCCGATGATCGTGAAGTCCGGCGCCGCCGGAAACATGACTCAGGTGCGGTCGCTCGCCGGCATGAAGGGTCTGGTGACCAACCCGAAGGGTGAGTTCATCCCGCGCCCGATCAAGTCCTCCTTCAAGGAGGGCCTGACGGTCCTGGAGTACTTCATCAACACGCACGGTGCTCGTAAGGGTCTGGCCGACACGGCGCTTCGTACCGCCGACTCGGGCTACCTGACGCGTCGTCTGGTCGACGTCTCGCAGGACGTCATCGTTCGGGAAACCGACTGTGGCACCGAGCGCGGCATCACCACCACGATCGCCGAGCGCCTGGCGGACGGTTCCATGATCCGCGACGCGCACGTCGAGACCTCGACGTACGCCCGCACCCTGGCCGCCGACGCGGTCGACGCCGACGGCAACGTCATCGTCGAGCGTGGACACGACCTGGGCGACCCGGCCATCGACGCACTGCTCGCAGCGGGCATCACGTCGGTCAAGGTTCGATCGGTGCTCACCTGCACCACCGGAACCGGCGTCTGCGCCACCTGCTACGGCCGTTCCATGGCCACCGGCAAGCTCGTCGACATCGGCGAGGCCGTCGGTATCGTCGCGGCACAGTCGATCGGTGAGCCCGGCACGCAGCTCACGATGCGTACCTTCCACCAGGGTGGTGTGGCCGGCGACGACATCACCGGTGGTCTGCCACGTGTGCAGGAGCTCTTCGAAGCTCGTGTGCCCAAGGGCAAGGCACCCATCGCGGACGTCTCGGGTCGCATCCAGCTCGAGGACGGTGACCGTTTCTACAAGATCACCATCGTCCCGGACGACGGCGGCGAAGAAGTCGTCTACGACAAGCTCTCCAAGCGTCAGCGTCTGCGTGTCTTCAAGCACGACGACGGCACGGAGCGTCTGTTGTCGGACGGTGACCACGTCGAGGTCGGCCAGCAGCTCATGGAAGGTGCTGCCGATCCGCACGAGGTCCTTCGAGTCATGGGCCCGCGTCAGGTGCAGATCCACCTCGTCAACGAGGTCCAGGAGGTGTACCGCAGCCAGGGTGTGTCCATCCACGACAAGCACATCGAGACGATCGTTCGTCAGATGCTCCGCCGCGTGACCATCATCGATTCGGGATCCACGGAGTTCCTGCCCGGATCGCTGACCGAGCGCAGTGAGTTCGAGTCGAGCAACCGTCGCGTCGTGTCCGAGGGTGGCGAGCCCGCGGCCGGACGTCCGGTGCTGATGGGTATCACCAAGGCATCGCTGGCGACCGACTCGTGGCTGTCCGCGGCGTCGTTCCAGGAGACCACCCGAGTGCTGACCGATGCGGCGATCAACTGCCGCTCGGACAAGCTCATCGGTCTCAAGGAGAACGTGATCATCGGAAAGCTGATCCCCGCCGGCACCGGCATCAACCGGTACCGGAACATCACGGTTCAGCCCACCGAGGAAGCACGTGCCGCGGCCTACGCGGTGCCGTCGTACGACGACCAGTACTACAGCGCGGACGGCTTCGGCCAGAACACCGGTGCTGCAGTGCCGCTCGACGACTACGGTTTCTCCGGCGACTACCGCTAGAGACGAGCAACATCGAGCCCCATCCCGCTTCGGCGGGGTGGGGCTCGTGTCGTTTCTCAGCTGCTCGGTCTGGCGCACCGCGGATCTTCTGGTGCACCCCCCATCGCGGGTGCAGGTGATGAACCGGAGTGCGGATGGTGTCGCCGGGCGAACAACACTCGCGCGATGAGTTTCAGCCCTGGCTCGGGTCTACTGAGCCATGACCGAGACTCCCAGCACCATCACGAACATCGGCGTGGCCATGTTCACCGTTGCCGACCAGGACAAGGCCCTCGACTTCTACACGCGTGTACTCGGATTCGAGGTGCGCGGAGATACGCGCTTCGGTCCGAACCAGGAGTACCGCTGGCTGGAGGTGGCGCCGCCGGGGTCCACAGCGCGCCTGGCGCTGAACCCGCCGATGTACGACCAACCGGGCGGCTCGTCCATCGGTGTGGAGACTGCGGACGTCCGAGCGGAGCACGCACGCCTGAGTGCCCTCGACGGGTTCGAGATGGAACCGCTCGGCGGCGACGACGATCCGAACGTGCCGCCGATGTTCATGCTGAAGGATCCCGACGGCAACGTCATCACCGTCGTGCAGGCGTGATCCGTTCCCTCCCGGCTCAGCGCAGAGCGAGGGTCGGGAGGGACAAGCTCACCAGCATCAGTGCGAACAGCAGCCAGGCGGCGCCCTGCCAGACGGGCCACGTCCCGCCGTGGCGGTAGGAGCGGTAGCCGATCCACAGTGCGCCGAGCCCGCCGAGCAGACAGATACCGGGGACGAGCGCAGCGATCACGACACTGGACTCGCCCGCTGCGAGGAACACGGCCACCGCGACGGCAGCGATGCCGATCACTGCCCCGTCGTACGTGGCCGCGTGCCGGATCGCGCGCGGATCGCGCCACCGCTTCTCGACGTCGCGTCTGCCCATCTCTCGCTTGTCGTCCATGTCGTCTGCGTACCCGATTCGGGTGGCTTCAGCGCGAGTCCTCGCGCGCGTCGCCTCCGATCCACACGGAGTTTTCTTTCGAGGGGCACCGTTCGGTTCATGAGCCGTCGTGATCTCGTCATCGGTGCCGATCGTTCTCTGCGAGCCGGCACCACGCGTCGTTCGTTCCTCACGTGGACCGCACTGGTCGGTGCGCTCGCGATGACTCCGGAACTGTCGAGCGCGACGGCGCACGCGCAGCCGCAACGCGGTACCCCGGCCGACTACCCGTTCCGCCTCGGCGTCGCGTCGGGGGATCCGCTGCCGGACTCGGTGGTGTTGTGGACTCGTCTCGCGGTCGATCCCCTCGCTCCGGTCGGCGGTATGCGGCCGGGTGTGGTGCCGGTGCGGTGGGAGATTGCCGACGACGAACGGTTCGGGCGGACGGTGAGCCAGGGCATCGAACTGGCATCCGACGCGGACGGCTGGTCGGTGCACGTGGACGTGCGAGGTCTGGCTCCGGCGCGAGAGTACTTCTACCGCTTCATGGTCGGTCCGCACGTGAGCACCGTCGGACGGACGAGAACGGCGCCCGCACCGGGATCACCCCTGGCGTCACTGTCGTTCGCGTGGGCGTCGTGCCAGAAGTGGGAGGACGGGTTCTACGGCGCCTACGCCGATCTCGCGGCGAGTGACCCGGACGTCGTGTTCTTCCTCGGCGATTACATCTACGAGTATGCGATCCCCGGCACGGGCGCCCGCGCATCGCAGCCACGGCCCGAGTCCGCGGGACGAGAGACGCTGGCACTGAACGACTATCGCGATCGGTACGCGCTGTACAAGTCCGATCCCGACCTGGCGTCGGCGCACGCAGCGGCGCCGTGGATCACCACCTTCGACGATCACGAAGTGGACAACAACTGGGCCGGGGCGATCAGCCAGGATGCCGGCACCGCCGCTCCCGGCGACCCTGCGGGTGATCCGAGACTATTCCTCCTGCGCCGCGCCGATGCGTTCAAGGCGTGGTGGGAGAACACTCCTGTGCGGATGGCCCAGCGACCGACGGGACCGGATCTGACGGCGTACCGCCGCTTCAGTTTCGGTGACCTGGTGGACTTCTCGGTGCTGGACACCCGGCAGTACCGCAGCGATCAGGCCAACGGCGACGGCGAACACGCGCAGAACGCGGAGACCGCGGACCCGAGTCGCACCATCACCGGAGCTGCGCAGGAGAAGTGGATCCTCGACGGCTTCGGGTCCGGCGCCACGTGGAAGTTCCTCGCACACCAGACGGTGATCTCCGACCTCGCCCGCATCAGTGACGGCGAGCGGAAGGTCGGGATGGACCCGTGGAGTGGGTACGAGGCGTCGCGGCACCGCATCCTCGACGGCGCCCGCGACCGGGGGATCACCCTTGCGTCCATCGTGGGTGACATCCACCGCACCATCGTGTCGGAACTGCGCCGCGACTATCAGGACGACTCCGCCCCGGTGGTGGGCGTCGAGATCGCGTCGACCTCCATCGCCTCGGGCAAGGACGGTGCCGACGTCGACACGGCCGGTGCGGACATCGCGGCCGCGTCACCGCACGTCAAGTTCGGCAATGCCCGACGCGGTTATCTGCGTGCGACGCTGACGCCGACGGAGTGGCGGTCCGAGGTCCGGGTCCTGGACGCGATTTCGGTTCCCGGCGCGCCGGTCCGCACGGCAGCGACCGTGACGGTGCCGGAGGGTCGGCCGGAGATCGGCCTGACCTAGCTGACGACCGGGTACGCCTAGCCGCCGGCGGCGATGACGGCCGCGATGTTGCGCTCGGCGAGCGCGGTGATGGTGAGAGACGGGTTGGCCGCACCCGTACTGCCCGGAACGAGAGCTCCGTCCATGACGTACAGGCCGGGGTGCCCCTTCACTCGTCCGTACGCATCGGTGACGTCGCCCAGGACCGCACCGCCGAGGGGGTGCGCGGTGAAGGTGTCGTCGACGTCGCGAGTGAACGGCTCGGCGGAGACGACGGTGCGGCCGGCCTGTGCCATCCGGTTCTGCACTGCACGCAGTGCCTCGACGGTGTCGCGGCTGCCGCCCTTGGGCCAGGTCAAGCTCATCCCGTCGGTCGCACGGTCGTAGCGGAAATCGGCCCGCAGCGGGTCGATGGTCATACCGAGCGATCCGAGGAAACCCATCTCGGTGGGAACGCCCGGGACGTACCAGTTCTCGACGCTGAGAGGCAGGCCCGTGTCGTCGACGATGCGCGAGGCGCACGGCGCTCCCTGCGGTCCACCGCCGATGGGGCCGAGCGAACGCGTCATGAAGGCGTCGCCGTTGGTGCCCCATCCGCGTCCGACGAACTCGTTGAGTTCCGGAAGCGCACCGGTGGCCTGTGCGCGGACCAGCAGTTCGGTGGTGCCGATGGAGCCGGCGCCGAGGATCAGCGAGTCGCAGGTCAGCGTGCGCGTCTCGAGTGCGTTGCCCTCGGGATCGAGGCGCCGCACCTCCACGCGGTAGCGGCCACCGCTCTCGGTACCGATGGCGACGACCTCGTGGCTGTGACACACCACGGCGTTGCCCGTGGCCTCGGCCTGCGGGATGTAGTTCTGCGTCAGGTCGTGCTTCGCGCCGTTGGAATTGCCGAACGTGCTGCAGCCGACGGTGGCGGACGGCCGGGACCGACCCGACATCTCGTCACGCAGCACGTTCCAGTTCCAGCCTCCGTCGACGCGCTGCGGGTCGAAACCGGCGCGGCGGGCGTGGTCGTCCCACGTCCTCGAGTGGGCGAACCCGGGGGAGGCGTAGATGTCGTCGGGCATGGTCGACGGCCGGAGCACCGAGCGAGCCTTGGGGTACCACTGCGCCGCCATCTCGTCGTAGTCTACGCGGCCACCGAAGGAGAGGTCGAAGAAGCGTTTGTCCGGGGCGATGCTCACACCGGTGTAGACGACGGAACCGCCGCCCACCGCGGCTGCGCGCCACACCGACAGGTTCTCGTACCGGGTGGTGTCGAGGACGCCGTTGAACCAGTCGACGGGCCCGACAGGCATGCCGGTGAGGTTGGTGAACGAGCGCTGATGCCACAGGCCGCGCCCGTCGGCCGTCATGTCGGCGGTGAAGATGTCGCGGAACGGATCGCGCGGCCAGCGGAGTCCTCGTTCGAGCACGGTGACCGACGTACCGGCCTGCGCGAGCCGCAACGCCGCGGCGCTGGCTCCGAAGCCCGATCCGATGACGAGGGCGGGTGAGTGGTCCGGTGGACGCGGAGGGTCGGCGAACAGTTCGGGCAGGAGGTTCCGGATCGAGGGGACGCCGAGCGGGAGTGCGGACGCCGTCGACCGGGTGATCGCGGGCGGGACCGCGAGGCCCACCATTCCTGCCGCGGCCAGTTGCAGCAGTTGCCTGCGCTTCACGTGCACACCCACCATCGATCGAGAACAGTCGAATGATCAGTGTCCCGTGAATGGTGCCGGTGATGGAACCACTCGACCGGATTGTATGACTGTTACCAATCTCGGTGCCTGTTTCTCGGGACTGCCGGAGCGGAACAGGGTGAAGCCCGCGGCGGTTGTGGAGAGTATGCGTCTGTCCCTTCTCGATCGCTCCCGTACCCGCACCGATCGGTCTGCCGCCACCGCGGTGTCGGACTCGATCGAGCGTGCACGATGGGCCGAGGCGGCGGGCTACGAGCGGTTCTGGGTGGCCGAGCATCACGCCGTCCCCGGCATCGCGAGCGGCTCACCCGCGGTGCTGCTCGCCGCGATCGGCGCGGCGACGTCGTGGATCCGGCTGGGGTCGGGCGGCGTCATGCTGCCGAACCACTCGCCCATCGTCGTCGCGGAGCAGTTCGCGATGCTCGACGCCCTGTATCCCGGCCGGGTCGACCTCGGTGTCGGCCGGTCGCTGGGGTTCACGCCGCCGGTGCGCAAGGTGCTGCGGGCGGACACCGAGGACGCCGAGCGCTTCGCCGACGACCTCGCGGATCTGCAGGATTTCCTGCTCGGCACCGGTCCGGTGACCGTGCAGCCCGCGCCCGAGCGACTGATCCCGATCCACGTTCTCGCGACGGGTCACGGGCTCGCGATCGCCGCGCAGCGCGGGCTTCCCGTCGTGGTGGGCGGTCCGATGCTGTGGGGGGACCTGGCTCCGCTGGCGGCGTATCGACGCGAGTTCGTTCCCTCGGCCTTCGCGGCACAGCCGTCCGTGACGGTGTCGCTCGACGTGCTGGTTGCCGACACCGACGCAGAGGCTCGCCGACTCGCCATGGCGGAGGCGGTGGCCATGGCGGACTCCCGCCGTACCGGGGAATTCCCCCCGTTGCGGGCGGTCACCGAGATGCCCGACGGTCTCACTCCGCGGGCTCGGGAGTCGGCCCAGCGCTCCCTCGACGGGAGCGTGCACGGCAGTCCGGCGACGGTGCGCCGCCGGCTCGAAAACCTCGTCGACCGCACCGGTGCCGACGAGATCCTGTCCTCGGCATCGACGTTCGACCGTGACGCTCTGCGTGCGTCCGACGAGGCGTTGGCCGCACTGCTGCGCTGACGGGTCAGACCTGCAGGTCCACCCACACCAATCTGTGATCGCTCGCCGACAGCAACTCGGCGCCCGGTTCGCCCGGCGCGGGCCAGAAGACCCCCGATCCGGTGACCGTCAGATCGGTGCTCGGCAGGACGTAGTCCACCCGGAGATCACCCGGCACGGGATCGGCGAAGTCCGCCGTGTCGGTGCCGGCGGTCGGCGAGGTGGGCATCGGGTCCTGCAGCGCCGGGCTGTCGAGCAGTTGCGCGATGGCGCCCGGGTAGGAGTCCCCGTCGACGGGATCGCTGTTCTGGTCCCCCAACACCACGAACGAGGAGCCGTTCGGCAGGCCGCCGGCCAGTCCGGTGTCGTCGACGAGGTAGTCGGCGCCGGCGATGTAGTCCGCGGTGAGCCGGATCTCGTCGTGATTGCGTCGGCCGTTGCGGTCCTCGGGCCCGTCGAAGGAGGGCGGCGTGGGGTGCGAGACGAGCAGGTGGATCACCCGCCCGTCGATGTCCACGGGCACGTCCCAGTGCGACTTGCTCGACAGGCGCAGGGCGTCCGAGTTCGCCCCGAAGTACTCGCGCGGCAGCAGATTGTCGGGCATGTCGGCCCAGCGGAAGGTCTGGAAGGTACGGACCGCGGCGGCGTCGAGTGGGAACTTGGAGAGGACGACCATGCCGTACTGGCCGGGAAACTGCCCGAAGCCCCAGGCATCGTTCGGTCCGTCCGACCGCCCGTCCCCGTCGAGGTCGAGCCCGGACGGCTCGCCGGTGTTGACGGGCGCCGTGTACGCGAACGGGTAGTCGATCGGTGCGTCGCCGACGGCGAGGTAGTTGTCGCGGAAGAGGTCGACGGCGCCGTCGGAGTAGTCGAACTCGTTGAGCAGCAGCATGTCCGGGGCGTTGCGCTGAACCACGTCGGCCACCGACCGGATCTGCGGATCCGTTCCGGACCGCAGAGCCGCGACCAGATCGCCGGCGGCGGGGCGGTTCATGCTGGCGTTGTACGTCGCGACGCGGACGGTGCGCGGGTCACCGGGCGGCTCGTCGGCGGCAGGCGCGCTGCAGGCGGTGATCGTCAGGACGGACGCGGCGAGAAGCACGCGGGTGAGTCGCATGGTGCGGGACGCTATCGCGCCGCCCTGACAGACGGGCGAACACGAGGGGGCGGGCAGGGGCGCGTCAGGCCACGCCGTCCAGCACCCGCTGCGCGTCCGGCGACACGTACGGGTAGGCGCAGAGGGCGAGCACGCCCCCGATCAGCAGCAGGGGCAGCAGCGGGACCATGCCGGTGGTGAGGGAGCCGTACGCGTCGGACACCGCGCCGACGAGGAGCGGTCCGACGGCGCCGCCCACGGTCGCGGCGATCTGCAGCAGTCCGTAACCCAGTCCGCGGTCGCGCGGGGCGAGCACGTCGGCGACGCACGAGGTGAGCGTGGGGATCGCCCAGGCGGTGAAGAAGCCGAACACGGTGAGCAGCACGGTGAAGGGCAGCCAGCTCTCGGAGGCCAACGCCCCCGCCATGGCGGCGGTACCCAGCAGGATCCCCGAGCCGCCGACCAGGACTCGCCACTGCGACGGCGTCGCGATCGGAGTGCGTCGGGTGAGCAGGGAGCCCACGAGGGTGCCGCCTACGATGCCGACGAGCGCCAGTCCACCGCCCGCGGAGGCGGCGGCTGCCTCGCCCAGGCCGAAGCGACGTTGCAGCAGGCTGGGCACCCAGAACGTCAGGCCGCCGACCGCGAGACTCATGACGGTGAGAGCGCCGCCGGTGAACCACAGCGTCCGGATCGGTGCGACGCGGCGGAGTTGGACCGGCATCGGGTCGGTGGTGGCCTCCGGCGCAGGCGTGTCCGCGCTGCCCGCGGCCAGTCTGTCGGCGTAGCCGCGCTCGGGCTCCCGCACCCGCGACATCAGGACGGCGACCACCACACCGGGAATCGCCATGACGAGGAAGGCGCCGCGCCACCCCAGCCACTCGGCGAGCACGCCACCCAGCACGATCCCGGCGCCGCCGAGGTAGGCCGCGGTGCGCCACCAGCCGAAGGCCGTCGGGCGGGTCGCCGGCGGGTGGAAGTCGGCGAGCATGCTGGCGCTGGCCGGGTTGTCGATGGCCTCGGCGGCGGCCAGGCCCATGCGCACGAGGTAGAAGATCGCGAAGGTCGGTGCGAGGGCCGATCCGACGGTGGCCAGGGCCCACAGGAACACGACGACGGTGATGATGCGGCCGCGGTCGTGCCGATCGGCGAGGTACGCGGCCGGCATCGCGAGGAGGCCCGCGGCGACGGCGGCCGCGGTGGGGATGGAACCGGCCGCCGTGTCGCCGAACCCGAACTCCGCCTGCAGCTGCGGCAGCACGGCGGCGACCAGGCTGAACTCGATGCGGTCGACGAGGGAGACCAGCACCAGCACGATCGCGGGTCCCCACCCGTACGGGAGGGTGAGGGAGTCGCGCCGCGCCCCGATCGTGCGCCACCGCGGTGCTCGCGTCGCCGCCGTACCGCGCTCGGTCCGATTCTCGGTCTCCGTCACTGTCGCCCCCGTCCGACCGGCATGCCTGCCGACTCGGCGCAGCCTAATCCGGCGAATCGCCCGGGAGCGGCCCTCGAGAGAAGGTTGGGCGGACCCACCATCGGGCCCGCCCGGACCCTTGCTCAGCCCACAGGCAACTGCTGCACCGACCACCTGTTGCCGTCCGGGTCGGCGAAGTAGGTGAACAGACCCCACCCCTCGTCCTTCACGGGGGTGGCCTCGACCCCGGCTGCCAGCAACATCTCCCGCGCGGCCTCCGCGTCCTGCACGACGACGAGCATCCCCTCGACGGAACCGGGAACTGCTGTCGTGATGTTCTTCCCGATCGCGATCGAGCACGCGGAGCCCGGTGGGGTCAGCTGCACGTAGCGCATGTCAGGGAACGGGCTCGCGTCGTGGTCGGCGACGAAGCCGATGCCGGTGTAGAACGCTTTCGCCCTGTCGACGTCGGCGACGGGAAGCATGACGAGTTGGATCTCCATGGTCAGCGTTGCGGTCATGACTGCTCCTGGCGGTGTGTGCGGGTGATGAGGAGTACCTTGCCGCGGATAGCGGACAGGTACGGTCCTCTGATCCGACATTCTTAGGTGCAAACCGGAGTAACAGGTACTGTGACCCGCACAACTCGTCACAGGAGGACTTCTCATGGTCAGCATCGGCAACAAGGTCGTACTCATCACCGGCGCAGGACGCGGTATCGGTGAGGCGACCGCACGGGCACTCGCCGCCAAGGGTGCGCGGCTGGTGCTGACCGATGTCGACGAGGCCCCCCTCGCTGCGCTGGTCGCAGACCTCGGGGACGTCGCTGTCGGCGTCCGCGCCGACGTTCGTGATCTCGCACAGATGCAGCACGCGGTGGACACCGGCATCGAGCGCTTCGGCGGCATCGACGTCGTGCTCGCCAACGCCGGCATCTCGAGCTACGGATCGGTGCTGAACGTCGATCCCGAGACCTTCAAGCGCGTCATCGACATCAACACGACCGGCGTCTTCCACACCGTCCGGGCAGCGCTGCCGTCGCTGATCGAGCGCAAAGGATACGTGCTCGTCGTGTCCTCGCTCGCCGCCTTCACCGCCTGCCCCGGACTCGCCTCGTACAACGCGAGCAAGGCGGGAGCCGAGCACTTCGCCAACGCGTTGCGACTCGAGGTGAAGTACCAGGGAGTCGACGTCGGCTCCGCACACATGGCGTGGATCGACACCCCGTTGGTGCAGGACGCCAAGTCCGACCTGTCCGCGTTCCAGGATCTCCTCGCGGTCCTGCCCTGGCCACTGGGCAAGACGCTGCCGGTCGAGGCGTGTGTCGACGCGTTCGTCCGCGCGATCGAGAAGCGGTCACGCCGCGTCTACGTTCCCGGCATCGTCGGCGGTATCGGCTGGGCGCGGTCCGTCCTGACGACGCGCCTCGGCGAGTACACGACGCTGCGCCACGTTCCCCGCATCCTCCCGAAGATGGACGCCGAGGTGAAGGCCCTCGGACGCTCCGAGAGTGCCCGCAACCGCGCGGTGGTCGAGAAGGATCAGTCGACGCGGAGTGCGTGAGTCAGGCGCGCACCGCCGCGGCCGAGGTCCGTCCAGTCGCCGGTCGTCTCGAGGACGGCCATCGCCGACGTGGGGAAACCCGACCTGATCCAGCGGCCCGCCTCGGAATCCACATCGTCCGCGAGTTCCAGTGCGGTGAAGGGGATTCCGGGTGCGTGCCCGACCACCAGCACGATCTTTGCCGACGCGTCCGCGGTGGTGATCTCACCGAGGATGTCGTCGGGTGACCCGCCGTACAGCGAGCTCTCGAACCGCACGTCCGCCGTGACACCGGTCCGCTCGAAGGTCTGACGTGTGCGGGTGGCCGTCGAGCAGATGACGGCGTCGACGGTGCCCACGGTCGCCCGGATCCAGTCGCCCGCCGCCGCCGCTTGACGACGCCCACGCTCGTCGAGCGGTCGGTCGTGGTCGTCCACCCCGTCGGGGTACGAGGACTTGCCGTGGCGCATCAGGATCAGGGTGCGGGTGTCGGGCATCGTCCGATCGTAGAACCTTCGGGTGTCCAGTCGAGGAGTCCGCGCTCGCGGAAGGCGGTCAGCCAGCCCAGCATCGGCCAGTGCCCCCAGCGGCGGTGGAAGACGGCGGCGTTGGTCACGATGTCGTCGAGGTGTTCGACCGGTGGGGACGACACCGGATGCCACTGGTGGTAGGCGTGGGCGCCGCCGATCCACAGCAGGTCGTGGCCGGACCGTTCGGCGACTCGGCCGAAGTCGGTGTCCTCGCCGCCGTAGCCGGAGTACTCCTCGCAGAGGCCGCCGAGGGTGGTCCACGTGGTCGCGGTGACGGCGAACGACAGTGACCAGAACAGATCCCAGTTCGTGCCGCGCTCGACGTGTCCCGGTGCCGGATCGGGCCGGGCTGCATGCGGATCGGTCCACGGGCCCAACGCGTCGGGTCGAACGCTGGCGTCAGGCAGGTAGGTCACGGGTCCGCAGAGCACGGCGCCGTCCCGTGCGTGCTCGGCGTAGAGACCGATGAGGTCCGGCCCCGGTATGCAGTCGACGTCCAGGAACACCAGCACATCGGCGCCCGCGTCGATGGCCAGCCGGGCGCCGGTGTTGCGTGCTCGAGCGAGGGGGAGAGGCCGGCCGGTCCGTGGAACGGTCACGGTCGCGTCGACCACCGACGGATCGCCCATCGAGACCACGACGTGCGCATCGGCCGGTCGAGAACTCAGCGCGAGTCCGCGGCGCTGCGCGGCCAGGTGCTCTGCCCGCCCGGAGACGATCGTGATGACGGCCAGCGTCATGCCAGAACCTCGTCGACGGCCGCTGCGGCACGGGCGGCAGCGCCGTCGATCCGCGTCGCTGCCCGGATGTCGCCGGACATCGAGCGCACCCGGCCCATGATGTCGGGCCACTCGTCGGGAGCCGGCCAGGCGTCGAGCGCCACGGCGAGACCGGCCTGCCCGAGAGCGCGCGCCGTGGCGAGTTGCTCACCGTACGGGCGGTTCTCGGCGATCACCACGGTCGGTGCGCCCGATGCCGCCACGTCGGCGACGGCGTTCTGCCCGGCATGGGTGACCACGACCCCGGCCGCTGTCAGCAGCGGCCACACGTCGTCGACCCACGGCGTTCCGGGAATGCCGATGCCGCGCCACGACAGCTCGGGGGTGTGGTTCCCGACCAGATCGAGGTAGTCGGTGGTGACCTGCGAACCGCCGGCGCCGGCCAGGACGGCCACCGATGCGTCGTCACGTGTCGTCGCCCCGTCGGTGCGGTCGGCGTGCCGGCTGATGGACCCCGTGTAGGTCGTCTTCTCGTCGACGTCGGCGAGCCAGTCGGGGCGGTAGACCGTGTCCGACCACGGAGCGACGATGCGATCGGCGATGCGGTAGGCCATGAGGTGCGGTGCATCGGTGCGCTCTCCGGGCATCGCGAACACGACGACGGGAATTCCCATGAGCCGCACGAACATCGACACCTCGACGGAGACGTCGACGACCATGGCGGCAGGACGATGGGTGCCGACCCACTCCGCCACCGCGGCCATGCGGGACGTCATGCCCGGCACGCGGGTGGGCGCCCAGTGCAGCACCCCGCCCGCAGTCGGATCCGACGCGTCGTCGCCGGTGTCCATCGGCAGGTCGATCCAGTCGGCGAACGGGTTGATGTCGGCCGGGCGCGGACGGGACGACAGCACCGCCACGGGCCCGGACAGGTGCTTCGCGACCGACCGCGCTCGGGTCAGGTGACCGACTCCGTGGTGGTGGACGTAGTACCCGATCACACCGGTACGCGTGTGGATTTGCTCGACGCGTCGAGCACGCTGCGATAGAGGTCGAGGTAGCTGTCGACCATCCGGATGTCCGAGCACACCAGCTCGGCGCGTGCCCGCGCCGCGGATCGCGGGAGAGCCGCAGCGGCGTCGATAGCGTGTGCGAGAGCGTCGATGTCGTCCGCGGGCACCATGCGGCCGCAGGTCTCGTCGAGGATCTCGGGGATGCCGCCGCGCTCGAAGGCGGCGACGGGGGTGCCGCAGGCCAGGGCTTCGGCGACGACGAGTCCGTACGGCTCGTCCCACTGCGGTGTCACCAACGCCACCGAGGCGCCGCCGACGAGGTCGGCGAGTTCCTTCTGCACGAGGTGGCCCTCGTAGGTCACCCCGTTGCCCAGGCGCGGCTCGACGGCGGTGCGGAAGTAGTCCTCGTCGGACGCCGGACCGGCGATGCGCAGGTGGTATCCCGCGCGGCGCGCCGCGTCGATCGCGAGGTCGACGCCCTTCTCGGGCACCAGTCGGCCGGTCCAGACGGCGTAACCGCCGCTCCCGGATCCCACCGGCCACCGGTCGAGAGCGATGCCGTTCGGCACGACGGGTATCCGTCCGGCAACGGGGTACCACTGCTCCGCGGTGTACTCGCTGACCGCGGCATATCCGGTGTCGGGGTTCAGCGGTACCGCGGCGGCGGACTCGAGCCAGGCGAGGGGTGGCGTGTGCAGGGTCGTGAGCATCGGGACAGGCACCATCGACGACATCGCGATGGGGAGGTAATGCAGGCTGTGGTTGTGGATGATGTCGAACGAATCACCCAGTGGCCCGGCCAGTTCGAGCATCACCGACAGGTACGCATGGTGCTCGTGCACCACCCACGACGGACCCATGTGTTCGGTCCGGGCGTGGGGACTCATGCGGAAGGTGTGCACCTCGATGACGTCGCGCGCGACATCCGTGGACGTGCCTTCGGCCCCGAACAGCGTCACGTCGTGACCACGCTCGGTCAACGCGTGCGCAAGATGCCACACGTGCGCCTCGAGACCTCCGGCGAACGGCTGTGCGATAGGGAATCTGGACGAACCCAGGAGAGCGATCCGTAAGGGACGGTCGGAGGGCTGGTGCGTCACGCGAGCACCACTCCGTCCCAATGTCCGGAGGCCAGGGGGGAGGCGAGACGGCGATAGATCGCAGCGTGCTCGGCCGCGATCGCAGACTGCTGGTGCCGGCGGTAGTCGGCGAGTCCGCTGACGTCCGGGCGGGTCCGGACGGCCTCGCCCACCGCGGCTTCGAGCGTCGACGGATCGAGCAGGTCCGGACCGAAGACATAGGTCGGGCACGGGAACTGGTCGGCGAAGTGCCCGCTGTCGGGAACCACGGGGACGACCCCGAGATCGCGGCACGCTTCCATCCAGCCCGAATGCGTACCGAAGCGGTACGGGAGGACCGACACGTCGATCTCGGAGAAGTACTGCCACAGTTCGGCGTCGGTGAAGCGGCGATGGACCCGCACGTCGACGTCGGGATGATCGCGGAAGGCCAACAGACGCTCGCCACGTTCCGGCGCATACCAGTGGCTTCGGTGATCGAAGACGTCGTCGTCGATGTCCAACCGCACGACGGCGTCGTGAGCCGCAGCGGCCGCCACCACAGCGGGCATGACTGCTTCGGGGTCCATGTTGGCGCGCAGCGACTTCGCATGCACGGCCACGACACGCGGGTCGGTGCGCTCGCTCCGGTCGACGGCGGCGATGACGTCCAGCGGCGCGACGTGCGGGTGCGGGATCACCTGTGCCGACCGTCCCCACAGACGCTCGATCTCACGGGCGGCCCGGTCGGTCAGCGTGATCACGATGTCGGCGGCATGGATCAGCACGTCGAGCTGGGCGCGGTGCATGGCGTAGTCGGGGAAGTGCGGGTTGTGCAGGTCGTGCACCGTCAGCACGAGCGGCGTCGCCGACTCGTGCAGGACGGACACGACGTCTGTCAGGCGGTCCGGTGTGGCTGCGTCGAACCCGAAGTGCAGGTGCACCACGTCGATCTCATCGATGTGGGCCCGCAGATAATCGGGCTCGAGGAATCGTGGGGGCCACCACTGGCCGGCGGTCGTCGCCTCGAGCGGTCGGGGGTCCTCGAGAAGGACGATGTCGTCGCCGGTGGGGGTGATTCCGACGACGTACGGGTGCGCAGCAGGGATGGAAGCGACGGCGATCACGGCTCGGGTCTTCCTCTCGGGAGCGGGCAGACGCACTCACCGTCGGATGACACGGGCGGCACGTATGCACAAGTGGTGACAGGCCGCCTTCTTGACCTCGACGCGATAAGGATGCCCCGGGGGGGCCCGACACAAACGCCGGTGTCGTGC
This sequence comes from Rhodococcus sp. MEB064, assembly GCF_000834565.1. Lineage (NCBI taxonomy): Bacteria > Bacillati > Actinomycetota > Actinomycetes > Mycobacteriales > Nocardiaceae > Rhodococcus > Rhodococcus sp. MEB064. The sequence goes on along the minus strand of NZ_JXQS01000015.1, from coordinate 57,867 downwards.
AGGTCTCCTCCGCCCGGGGCCCTCGTGCCGCTTCGCCGACTCACCGTTCGGGTAGACGCTGGTATGTCCACGTCACACGCTCGGCAGCCGGACGGCCGCACTCGCCACTACGGCGAGTTCTACGGGCTCGATCCGGTGCCCACCGACCTGCCGCTGTGGCTCGTTCTCGGGAACTGCCAGGCAGAAGCCCTGCGGGTCATGCTCGACACCGTGCCGGACGTGCCGTTCCGCACCGTGCGGATGCCGCCGGTCCACGAGCTGGAGTCCGCGGATCTGGTGCACCTCACGGAGTTGGCCGGCCGGGCCTCGGTGCTTCTGGCGCAGCCGGTGCGGGACGACTACCGGGACCTGCCGATCGGGACATCGCAGGTCGCCGGGCTGCTGCCGGACGGGGCTCGGGTGGTCCGCTGGCCGGTCTTCCGGTACAGCGGCCTGTACCCGTTCCAGGTCATCGTCCGACATCCCAGCGACCCCTCGGCCACCCCGGCCGGCGCTCCGTACCACGACCTCAGGACAGTTCTTGCTGCTCACGTCGGCATGACGGACGCGGAGGTGCCGCCCGGCGCCGTTCTCGCCAACGCGGAGGCGAGCATCTCCGAACTCGCGCGACGTGAGCGCCGGGACTGCGATGTCGCGATCTCCGACGTCGTGACGCGCCATGGCGCCGAGGCCGCCCACACGATCAACCACCCCGGTAACCCCGTGCTTCTCGAGCTTGCGACGCGTGTGCTCGGCGCAGCCGGAGTGGATGCTGCGCCGACCGATCCCGGGCGGGTGCTGCTCGACTCGGTGCACACACCGCTGGAGGCAGATGCCGTCGAGGCGTTGTCCCTGGGTGTCCCGCCGCGTCCGGACTGGACCATCGGCGGCGAGACCGTCGCCGCGGAGGAGATCGAACGACAGCAGTTGCAGTGGTACGAGGAGCACCCGGTGTTCGTCGACGCGGCGCTGACCCGTCATGCCGACACCCTCGACCTGCTTTTTCCCGGAGCGGTTCGATGACCGCGGTGACCAACCTCGTGGTGGGTCCGGATCGCCACGGTGTCGTGCAGTTCGCCCTGCGGATAAGGGAGGGAGTGTCGGCCGCCGGTCTCGACACCGCGCTGGTGCGCGTCGAGACGGCCGAGCAGGACACGCAGCTGCCCGACGCCGACGTCGTGCACCTGCACGTCACGGATCGCCTGTTCGGATCCCCTGCAGGAAAAGCGGCGGACGTCGTCGAGAACGTCGCAGCGCGGGTGCACGCGGCGGGTGCCGCGTTCGTGGTCACGCTGCACGACCTGCCGCAGCCGTCGGACGGGCGATCCGCGCAGGCCCGGATCGACTGCTACTCGCGGGTGCTCGGGTGCTGCGACACCGCGATCGTCAGCAGCGAGCACGAACGTGCGCTACTGGCTGCCGCAGGAATCGCTGCGGCAGCACCGGTGGCGGTGATTCCGCTGCCGGTGGCGACGGGAACCGGCGTGCGCTCGGTGTCCGACGACGTGTCGGTCGGCGTCTTGGGATTCCTGTACCCGGGCAAGGGCCATGCCGAGGTGCTCGACGCAGTGCCGGCCGGCGCACGGATGGTGGCTCTGGGCACTCCCTCGCCCGGTCACGACGACCTGGTCACCGACCTCGAGAAGGCCGCGGCCGACCGCGGTATTGGGCTGCAGGTCACCGGTTACATCGACGACGTGGATCTGCCCGACGTGCTGAGCCGGGTGACGGTGCCGGTGGCGCACCACCGCCACATGTCCGCGTCCGGATCGATCAACACCTGGATCGAGCACGGCCGTCGGCCGCTGGTCGTGGCCGGTCCGTATACCCGGGAGTTCGCACGCAGGTCGCCGGGAACGGTCACGGTGTACGACGAGGACGACCTGGCCGGGGCTCTGCAGCGCGCATCGCTGGATCCCTCGTCGACGTGGATCGAGGACGGCGTCGTCGCACATCCGACGCTTCTCGAGGTCGGCGCCGCGCACGTGGACCTGTACCGCACATCGACCGGTGGACGATGACGGCGCACGCGCTGTCCGTCGACGGGACGTACGCCGTACCGGGCAATCGCTGGGACCTCGTGGCGAACGACGGTGCACCGCCCCGCACGGTGAGTGTGGTGGTGCCGTACTACGAGCAACCCGAGCAACTGTCGATGCTGCTGACCGCGCTCGAGCAGCAGACGACGGCGGTGACGGAGGTGATCGTCGCCGACGACGGATCCCGGACGCCGCCGGTGATCGAATCGCCGCTGAACATTCGCGTCGTGCGGCAGGAGGACGACGGGTTCCGCGCCGCCGCGGCGCGCAACCTGGGTGCTCGGGCCGCGTCGGGAGACATCCTGTGCTTTCTCGACGCCGATACGATCCCGGAACCCGGATACATCGAGGCCCTGGTGCGACTGCCCTCGCTGATCCCCGACGCGGTGACCGTCGGCAGGCGTCGGCACGCGGACCTGACTGCGCTGGGCCATCTCCCCGGCCCGGGGGACGACGTTCTCGACGAGCCCGGGTGGTTGGTCGACGCATACCGGGGATCACGGAACCTGCTCGACGCCGACTACCGGTCGTACCGCCACATCATCAGCGCCGTGATGTGTTGCACAGCAGCGTTCTTCGACGAGATCGGCGGATTCGACGAGTCGTTCACCCGCTACGGCGGGGAGGACTGGGAGCTGGCGAACCGCGCATTCCTGGCCGGTGCGGTGTTGGCCCACGTGCCGGACGCCGTTGCCTGGCACGACGGTCCCGACTGGGCCGGCCGCGCCACGGCCGAGCGCAGGCAGCACAAGAACGCCGAGGCTCTGTCGCTGCTGCCGCTCGTCACCGATCCTGTGGCTCGGACACACGGCGTGCGCTACGCCGTCCCGGACGTCACGGCCGTCGTCCACGCCGACGGGCACAGCGCGGCGTCGCTGCTGGCAACGGTGGGATCGATTCTGGCGCACGGCGATGTGACGGTATGGATCGACGGCACGGATGCCGACGACCTTCTCGCGCAGTGGGGTCTGGACGACTCCCGCATCGCGCCGGGACGCCCGACCGAGGACGACGTGCGTCGCAGCCGATTCGGACTCGAGGTACACGGCCGAGTCGTCTTCGGTGCCGACGCGCTGCGCCGACTGGAGAGTGCGACGCCGGCGAACGGCCCCGCCTGCGCCCGTATCGCGCGTCTCGACGCGTCGGTCACGTGGTGGTCCTGGCGCGGCGTCCGCCGTGCGCGCCGATGGTCATCCTTGTTGAACGAACCCGAGAACGACGTACTGACAACTCTTTTCGGCATCGTCGAGCTCGACGACGTCGACGTCACGATCGGGCCGGCGCAGCCGGACCTGTCGTGGTGACACCCGAACGACGAGGAGACCCCATGACACCCCAGCGAGACATCGTCGTCATCGGCGGCGGCAACGCCGGGATCAGCGCCGCGGCCCGGTTCCTGAACAAGGGAATCGACGACGTCACCGTGATCGAACCGCAGACCGTGCACACCTACCGCCCGCTGCTGTCCTACGTCGGCGGCGGACAGGCGTCGCTCCGCAGCGCACAGCGGTCACAGCGCAGCGTGACGCCCAAGGGGTGCCGGTGGATCCAGGACTCCGTCGTGTCCATCGACCCGGTGAACCGCACGGTCCGCTGCGCGTCGGGAACCGAGGTGGGCTACCGGGACCTCGTCCTGGGGCCCGGCCTGGTGCCGGACCACGACGCCCTGCCGGGAATCGATGCTGCCCTGGCCACGGCGTCGGTGGCCAGCAACTACCTCGACGAAGCAACGCGCACATGGCATCTGGTGCAGACGATGCCCGCCGACGGGCACGCCGTCTTCACGGTTCCGCGCGCGCCGGTCAGTTGCACGGGCACCACCCTGAAGCCGTTGTTCCTCGCCGCGGCGCACTGGCAGAAGACCGGGCGATCACCGTCGATCACGCTGGTGGTCGATCGGCGCGGACTCGTCGACGTTCCGGCGCTCGACGAGCGACTCGAGGTACGTCTGCGCGAACTCGACGTGCGCGTCCTTCACGACACCGCCGTCACCGCGCTCGATCCCGGGGACCGCTCGCTGACGGTCACCGGTCCCGCCGGTGCGGAGTCGATCTCGTACGACATGCTCCATCTCGTCCCGCCGTATCGGGGACCGAAGTGGCTCGAGAACTGCGGCCCGGACTTCACCGCGGCGCACGGCCTGGTGAACATCGATTCCCGGACGTTCCGGCATCGCGTTCACGACAGCGTGTGGGCAGTGGGGGACGGCGCGGCCATCGACACCGATCCGTCGGGCGGCGGACTACGACAACAGGTGTCGATCATGGTCGACAACGTGCTGGCATCGCGGAACGGCGGCACCTTCGGCGAGTACGACGGTTACACGGTGGCGCCGATCCCGGTGCGTGCGCGTTCCTTGATCGCCGCCGAGTTCGACCGGACCGGCGAGGTGACGTCGTCGCTGCCGTCGTTCCTCGATCCGCTGAAGCCGCGCCTGCTGTCCTGGGCCGGTGACCGCTACGGCCTTCCCGTCGCCTACTGGAACCTGCTTCTGAAGGGGCATCTCTGAGTCAGCTGGTCGGGCGCAGCATTCCGGTGACGAAGAGCTGCGCTGCCGCGTCGACGATGTCCTCGGGCGTTGCGGCGACGTGGCCCTGCAGGAGGGCGGACACGAGCTCGGAGCACGCGCCGATGAACATCAGCGCCATCAGCCTGTCCTGCGGTGGGGAGGGCGCCCGGTCGGCCCACAGTTCGTGCGACTGCTCGAGGACGACGTCCGCCACCGCGTCGATCGTCGACTGACGTCGGGCGCGCAGCGTCGGTGACGCCATCGACTCGACGAAGGCGACTCGGCCCTTCCTCGGGTCGTCCACCAGGATCGACACGACCGCGGTCAGGGCTGCGTGCACACGGTCGGTGATGTCGCCGTCCGTGGTGGTGACCGCATACAGCGCAGCGTGTCTGACCTCGGCGGCGACACCGTCGAGGACGGCGACGAACAGGTCGGCCTTGGTCTTGAAGCTCTCGTAGAAGTAGCGCTCGGTGAGGCCGGCCGCCGAGCAGACCGCGGTCATCGTGGTCTTCTCCGTTCCGGTCGACGCCATCAGGTCCAGACCCGCCTCGAGCAGTGCCGCGCGCCGTCGCTCGACGCGGTCGGTGGCGTCCATCCCGCCGTAGGTCCTGCGTGCGGGGTCCGTCATACGGCCAGTCTGTCAGGTCTTGACGCGGCGGCTCGTGTGACGCAGACTACATCTGACAGGACGCCCTGTCAGATACGAGGAGGCCTCATGGCTCGCGCTCTCGCCACCCCGCCCGCCGGCACCCACCTGCGGCCCGTCATGGGCGGCGGGGGGATCCCGTACGTGGGCCGGTCGATGGAGTACATCCGGGATCCGCTCGCACTCTGGCGGAGCCAGGAGCGTAAGTACGGCCGCGTCTCGTGGCACACGATGGCCGGGCGGCGCGTGGTGCTCGTGCTCGGTGCGGACGGATGCGAGGAGATCCTCACCAACCGTGACAAGGCCTTCAGCAACGCGCTGGGGTGGCGGCCGCTCATCGGACCGTTCTTCGACAACGGGTTGATGCTGATGGACCTCGGCGAGCACCGGCAGAACCGGCGGCTGCTGCAGCAGGCGTTCACCAAGGAACGGCTGGCGTCGTACGCGTCGACGATGGAACCGCTGATCGAGAAGCGTGTCCGCGCGTGGGAACCGGCCGACGCGTTCCCGGTGTATCCGGCGGTGAAGTCGTTGACTCTGGGGCTGGCCACCGAGGTCTTCATGGGCGGAGTGCGTGACGACGACACCCGTCTGGACGCCGTCAATGCCGCGTTCGTCGACTGCGTGCAGGCGGCGACCTCGATCGTGCGCGTCAACGTTCCGGGTGGTCGTTGGCGACGCGGTCTCGTCGGCCGTCGGTACCTCGAAGCCTTCCTCCGCGACTACCTGCCGGAGCGTCGACGCGGCGACGGGCACGACTTGTTCACCGTCCTCGCGCACCTCGAGAACGAGAACGGGGAGCGCTTCTCCGACGACGCGATCATCGACCACATGATCTTCCTGCTCATGGCGGCACACGACACGTCGACATCCACGATCTCGACGATGATCGACCAGTTGGGACGATCGCCGCAGTGGCAGGACGAGTGTCGCAGGCAGTCTCTCGCAGTGGGATCGGACATCTCGTCGCCGGAGGTCAGAGCGTCGTTGACGGCGCTCGACTGCGTCATGAAGGAATCGCTGCGCATGTTGGCGCCGCTACCCACGATGGCGCGATGGACGGTGCGCGACACCGTGATCGGCGGCCACCATGTTCCGGCCGACGTCATGGTCGTGGCCACCCCGCACTACTCCCATCACGACGCGGCGCTCTGGACGGACCCGGAGACGTTCGACCCCACCCGGTTCGACGGCCGGGCACTCCCGCACAAGTACGCGTGGCAGCCGTTCGGCGGCGGCGTCCACACGTGTCTCGGCCAGTTCTTCTCGGCCATCGAGATCACGATGGTCGTGCATCATCTGCTGCGGAACTACACGTGGACGGTGCCGTCCGATCGGCAGACGCCGATCGACTTCACCTCGCTGCCTTTTCCCAAGGACGGACAGCCCGTGAGGTTGCGGCGGCGCAACTGAAGGTGCCCAGACCCGTTGTCGCCGCGGCGATGCTGTGCACGAGCAGCACCATGCCCCACGGCCCGGCCACCCAGATCGGCCACGGGTACAGCATCGATCCCGAGGCGACGCAGGTCATCACGTAGATCACGCTGCACAGCGCGACGACCGCCGCCCATGTCAGCCACGACGCCGCCAGTCCCGCGCGGGCGGGACGCGGAACGGGTGAGGGTCGCGGGAGATCGCGGACGGTGGCGTCCAGTTCCTCGGCGGTGCGTGCGGCGACGACGGCCTCGGAACGGCGATCGAACTCGGCCAGCGTGAGGTGACCGTCCCCCACCGCGGCGGTGAGGACTGCGAGTGCCTGCTCGTGCGTCTGCGGTGCGGTCATCGATCACTCGATTCGTCAGGTGACAGTCCACTGTGGACTGTCCTGCCTCAGCGTGCACCGTCCACTGTGGACTGTCAAGATGTGCGACGATGTGGCCATGGCAGAGACGAACGCGACCGCGGCGTCGCTGCTGGGATTCCTGCACAAGGGCCCGATGTCGGGATGGGACCTCGTGGCCACCGCAGAACTCTGCATCGGAGGGTTCTGGTCCGTCACGCGATCGCAGGTCTACCGCGAACTGTCGAACCTGGCGGCAGCCGGGCTGGTCGAGGAACTCGAGACCGAGGCCCGCGACCGCAAGCCGTACCGCATCACCGAGGCAGGCCGGGCCGCGTTCGCCCGCTGGATCTCGGTGCTGCCCGAGCCCGAGGTCATTCGTCATCCGTTGCTGCTGATGATCTCGTTCGGCGAGCACGTGCCGGCGTCGCTGCTCGGGGAGGCGGTGGCGGCGCACCGGAAAGCCCACGAGGAGAACCTGCGCCGGTATCGCGAGCAGAAGGACGCCGCGCTCGACGATCCGTTCGCCGCAGCCACCCTCGACTTCGGCATCGCCTACGAGGAGATGGTGCTGAGCTGGCTCGACGAACTGCCCTGGCAGCGCTGACTACCGCGGGTTTCTTTGCTCCCCTCGCGCCGCCTGCGAACGGGATCCCGCCGAATCAGTCGGCGAGAGGAGCAGAAACGCCACCCACCACGCGGGCGATGGTCCGCACCGCGCCGTCGACCATGAACCACACCGTCACGGCTTCGGCACCGTCCACCAGGTGACGACGCCACCGCAGCGTCACGTGGTCCGGCGCCATGATGGGGGAGAGGTACTCGATGACGGCGCGGTGCGGTCCGCCCGTGATCTCACCGGGTGTCGACGACTCCGCCCGAGCCAGCACTTCCTCGACGGCCTGCCAGTACGCGGCATTGTTGACGTGGTTGAACGCGTCGATGTCGGTGATGCGCAGCGGGAAGAAGACGTCCGTCGGAGACTCTTCGGGCGCGGGGTCGCGCAGCCACTGCTTCCACTTGAGCCGTGTCTCCTCGGCGGTGCGGGTCAGCAGCGTCAGGCCCTCGTCGGAGATTCTGGTGGGCATGCCGGACGTCGAGGAGATGCTGATCCAGAATCCCTCGGTGCGGATGTCCGCGCCCTTGTCCCCGGTGATGTCGACACGCATGTTCGACCACCGCGTCGACAAGCCGGAGCACCAGCGGCGCAACGAGATCCGTTCCGGCCACACGGACGGTCGGATCACGTCGATGACGGTGCGGCGCACGATCCAGAAGGGATCCGTCTCGCCCAACCCCGACGCGTCGAGATTGTCGGAGCCGATGTCCTGGAGGTAGCGGGCGACCGAGTCGTACCGCAGACGATTGGCCGTGTCGACGTCGCCGGCGCGGATCGGCCAGGCCGTCTCGAATCCTTCGCCTGCCGGCGGCTGGGACCCGAGGGCGTACTCGGTGACGGGATGCCGTGTCGGTTCGGTCATGAGCGCGCGCAGATCTCGTCGACGGCGTAGCCGTACCCGCGGATGCCGCACCCGGCGATCACCGCGACCGCGACGGGCGAGACGAAGCTGTGGTGCCGGAACTCCTCGCGGGCGTGGATGTTCGAGATGTGCACCTCGACGACGGGAATCTCGGGGATGACCAGGGCGTCGCGCAGGGCCACCGATGTATGGGTGAGGCCGCCGGGGTTGATGACGATTCCCGACGCCGTCCCGCGCGCCTCGTGGATCCAGTCGATCAACGCGCCTTCGTGGTTGGACTGTTCGGCGCGCACGGTGCGCCCGTGCCGTTCGGCAGTGGCGCGGCACAGCTCCACGACGTCGTCGATGCTCTCGTGGCCGTACACCTCGGGCTGGCGTGTACCCAACGTGTTCAGGTTGGGGCCGTTGAGAACCAGGATGGGAAGCGGAAGCGGGAAGGCCGGAGGCCGGCCGGGATTGTGTGGTGTGGCCGGACCATCTGTCATACGCCCGGACTCTACCCGGGAGACTGGGCACCATGCGCGCGTGGATCGTCTGGGGTACCGGTGTCCTCGCGTACGTGATCGGAGTCCTGCACCGCACATCGTTCGGCGTCTCGGGCCTGGATGCGGCGGATCGTTATGCGGCCGGCCCGTCGGTGTTGTCGTCGTTCGTGGTGCTGCAGGTGGTCGTCTACGCGGGGATGCAGATCCCGGCGGGAGTGCTGCTGGATCGAGTGGGTCCTCGGGCGATGATCGTCACGGGTGCGATGGTGATGGCGTCGGGCCAGTTGGTGTTGGCGTTCACCGAGTCGCTGCCGCTCGCCGTCGCGGCGCGCGCCGTCGTGGGCGTGGGCGATGCCTTGACGTTCATCTCGGTTCTGCGTCTGGTGCCCAAGTGGTTCGCTCCGCGTCGGGTTCCGTTGCTCTCGCAGCTGACGGGCATCCTGGGGCAGATCGGGCAGGTGCTGTCCGCGGTGCCGTTCCTGACGTTGCTGCACGGAGCAGGCTGGTCCGCGGCGTACGGCGCCGCTGCCGCGACCGGCGTCCTGGTGGCGGTCGCGGCGTTCGTGGCGGTGTCGAACTCGCCCGATACGGGTGTCGAGTCCGGTCCGGCGCAGCAGGCGTCGACGTTCCGGGAAACCGTGCGCGGCATCGGTGTCGTCTGGTCGAGGCCCGGAACCCGCCTCGGGTTCTTCTCGCACATGGGCACCCAGTTCTCCATCACGGTGTTCGCGCTGATGTGGGGAGTTCCGTACCTGACGTCGGCTCAGGGTGTGTCGTCGTCGGTGGTGGGCGCGTTGCTGACGACGTCGGTGGTGTCGGCGATCGTGTCGGGCATCGTCGTCGGCATCCTCACGGGTCGGTATCCGATGCGTCGGTCGTGGATGGTGCTGGCGATCATGGCGAGCAACGCCCTGATGTGGGGCATCGTGCTGGCATTGCCGGGCCCGGCGCCGACATGGTTGCTGTTCGTCCTCGTGGTCGTGATCTCGGTGGGCGGCCCCGGGTCCGCGATCGGGTTCGATTACGCGCGGACGTTCAACCCGTCGGTCGCCCTGGGCACCGCGCAGGGGATGGTGAACATCGGCGGATTCCTCGCATCGCTGCTGGTGATGCAGGCCATGGGCGCCATCCTGAACGCGATGGGCGGGTACACCTTCGACGCGTTCCGGGTCGCGTGGCTCACGCAGTACGCGGTCTGGGCGATCGCGGCGACGGGTGTGCTGGTGGCCCGCCGCAAGACTCGTCGCGACGCGGGGATCTCGCCCCGGACCTGGCGCGAGGTCAGGGAGCGGATGCGGTCGCAGGCTCGCTGACGCGGTCCTCGCTCGGCGCGGTGAACGCGGAGCGTCCGAGCAGCACTCCGATCAGGGCCGCGAGCATCGACGCCGCGGCGACGATCAGCACCACCGTGATGGAGGAGGCGTCGACGATCCCGCCGCCCACGAGGGCGCCGGTCGCGATGGCGACCTGGAACGTGACGACGTAGACGGCGGACGCCCGGTCGGCTGCAGCCCCGGCGGGTGCCGAGTGCAGCACCGCCGACTGGATGCAGACCGGGATGGTCGTGAAGGCCATGCCCCACAGTGCGACGCACACGATCGCGAGGACGGCCGATCCCGTCGAGAGGGCGAGTACGAGCCCGACCAGTGCGGCCGTCACCGATCCGAGCACGACGATGGTCGACACCCACGGTCCCCGGTCGTAGGTGCGCCCGATCAGCCAGATTCCGGCGACTCCGGCCAGCCCGTAGACGAACAACATGGTCGACAGCACGACGCCGGATGTGCCGATGCCGTCCGCGACGATCAGCGCGAAGTACGTGTAGCCGGCGAAGTGCCCCAGCGCGGCGAGGAACGTGATGCCGCACAGCAGGGCCAACACGGGACTCACGCGCGCACGTCGACGCGGCGCGGCGGTCGGCGCCGGAACGGGCAGCGGGGGGAGCAGGCGCGTCAGGGCGATCGTGATCGCCAGCGCGACCAGTCCGAGCGTGGCGGCGGCGATGCGCCAGTGCGTCCACTGACCCAGTGCCGCGGTGAGCGGGTTGCCCGCGACCAGGGCGAGCGAGGTTCCGGCGTAGACGAGGGCGATGGCCTTCGCGCGTTTCCCCGGGGCGGCGAGCGACGCCGCGACGGGTGCCACGACGGCCCAGAACACGCCGTGGGTGGCGGCGCAGATCAACCGCGCTCCGACGAGCATCGGATATCCGACCGACACCGCGGACACCAGCTGGGAAACGGCGAGTGCGGCCGCGGTGATGACGACGACCTTCCGACGGTCCCACGTCGTCACGGCAGCCATCAGCGGGAGCGTGATGACGGCGACCGCGTAGGCGTAGAAGGTGAGCAGCAGGCCGATGGCCGATTCGCCGACGCCGAGGTCGGCCGACATCTCGGGGAGCAGGCCCACGGGCAGGGTCTCGGCCGTGACGTAGATGAACGCGGTGGCCCCCAGGACCAGCAGGGCAGGGGTGTTCGCGCGTTCCGTGGACATGGTGTGTAACGATACACACCTCGTCGATATCACGATAGAGTCGTCGGTGATGACCCAGCACACACGCGTCACCATGGCCGACGTCGCGGCCGCTGCCGGCGTCTCGGTCATGAGCGTCTCCTACGCCTACGGCCGCCCGGACCGAGTCTCGGAGGAGACCCGCGGCAAGGTCTTCGCCGCGGCCGAACGCCTCGGTTACACCGGCCCGCACCGAGGTGCACAGTCACTGCGCAGCGGGCGCACCAACAACCTCGCCGTCGTCCTGACCGAGAAGTTGACGTACGCGTTCGACGATCCCCAGGCACGCCGGTTCCTGTCGGGAGTCGCTGACGCCTGCCTCGACACCGACACCGGACTCGTCCTGCTCCCCAATCGGTCCGTCGATGCCGACGCCGACCGCGTGCGCGACGCTGCCGTCGACGGCTATGTCTTCTGGACGACCGTGACCGGCGACCCGCTGCTGGACGTCGCCGTCTCCACGGGACGACCGGTCTGCGTCCAGGGCGGCCCACAGCACCCCGGCACCACGTTGATCAGCATCGACGACGTCGCGGCCGCGGAGGCGATAGCCCGCGTCGCCCTGACCGGAGCCCGGCGACCCCTGGTGTCGGCCTTCCCGTCGGACAAGCACCGCGAGCGCCGGCTCGAGTACGGACCCGATCCCGAGGGGGTCGAGTTCCCGGTGACCCGGAACCGGCTCCGCGGATACCGGGCAGCGGTCATCGCGGCGGGTCTCGACTGGGCCGACGTCCCCGTGGCGTTCGGCACCGGCAGTTTTCGCGCCGAGGGTGTGCGGGCGATGCAGGACCACGGCCGTGCCCTGCGTGCCGACGCCGTGCTCGCGATGAGCGACGAGGTGGCACTCGGAGCACTCGAGGTGGTGCACGAGGACGGGCTCGTCGTGCCCGGCGACATCGCGATCGTCGGGTGGGACGACACGGAGGATGCCGCGGGCGCCGGCCTGACCACCGTGGCGCAGTCGCTGTACGAGCAGGGGCGCAGTGCCGCGCGCGCCGTGCTGGGCGGAGATGCGGTGGCGACGCCGCAGTGGCGCGTCGTGCGGCGGACCTCGACGCGGTGAGGCGTGCGCAGGGTGCACACGAACTACTGCTACAGGGACGGATGTGCTGATTCGTCACGGCCTGTGTACAACCGGGGTACAGCGCTTCTGACCGTGCAGTAAGTTGCGATGCATGAGTGGCCCCCATCACACCGATCGCCGGGATCCGGAACTGCAGGACCAAGCCGAACGCGTCGCGGCTGCCGCGCGGATGAAGATGAAGGACAAGCGCGAGGACGCCGAGGGTGGCCTCGGCGGCATCGTCGCGTCACGCGCGGGCGACTGGGACCTCACCGATCAGGATGTCGACTCGATGCGTCGGCAGGAGAAGTTCTGGAACCCGTTGGTCGACAAGTACTTCCGAATGGAAATCGACGGGTGGGAGACCATCCCGCCGCCGCCCGTCCTGCTCGTCGGCGTGCACAGCGGAGCCCCGTTCGTGTGGGACGCATGGACGGTCGGGGCGCAGTGGTGGCGTCGGTTCGGGCCGAGCCGCACCCTGCACGGCACTGCCCACGACGCGCTGATGGCCTTTCCCGTCATCGGCAAGGTCTTCCGCTCGATGGGCGTTCTGCCGGCCGCACCCGACTCCATGTCGACGGCCCTGGCAGCGGGCCGCGATGTCATCGTGTGGCCGGGCGGTGAAGTCGACTCGCTGCGGCCGTGGAGCGAACGCGACGTCGCCACGCTCGGTGGGCGGACCGGCTTCATCAAACTCGCCATCAGGACCGGGGTGCCGATCGTTCCCATCGCCACCGTCGGGGGTGCCGACGCCATGCCGGTACTCGTGCGCGGAGACCGCCTGTCGAAGGCGTTGAGGCTCGACAAGATCGCCCGGCTCAAGGTGTTCCCCATCGCCGTGTCGTTGCCGTGGATCATCGCTCCGGCGGCGCTGCCGCAGATCCCGCTGCCCGCCAAGATCCGCACCCGCTTCATGCCGCCGGTGGAGGTCGACCACGATCTTGCACTCGTCGACGACGACGCGTACGTGGAGGCGAAGTACGAGGAGGTGCGGGCTTCCATCCAGTCCGGCATGGATGCGCTGGCGACCAAACGGAAGTTCCCCGTCTTCCGGTGATGGCTACGCTGATCGGGTGAGCCACAGCATCGCGGAGGCGTCCGCGCAGACCGGGCTGAGCATCGACACGTTGCGGTACTACGAGCGCGACGGCCTGCTGCTGCGCCCGGTGCCGCGCTCGTCCACCGGCCAGCGTCGCTACGACGACGAGGACGTCACGTGGATCGTGCTCATCACCCGCCTCCGTGCGACGGGGATGTCGATCGCCGAGGTGCGGCACTACGCCGAGCTGGTCCGTCAGGGTGAGGGCACGCAGCAGGAGCGACTCGATGCGCTGCGCGCTCATCGCGAGCGGGTGCTGGCGCAGCTGGAGGAAGTGTCCGGCCACCTGCGGGCGATCGACGACAAGATAGCCCTCTACGTCGGCAGACTTGACCTGGAGCGCACTCCAGCACGTTGAGTGGAGGCATGACCCTCACTTCACGCACGCTCGGCACACAGTCACCGCTCACCGTGTCCGCACTGGGACTCGGCTGCATGGGCATGTCCGAGTTCTACGGCGACACCGATCGCGCGTCCGGCATCGCCACCATCCACCGCGCCCTCGACCTCGGCGTCACCTTCCTCGACACGGCCGACATGTACGGGCCGTTCGTCAACGAGGAACTGGTCGGCGAGGCGATCCGCGACCGTCGTGACCAGGTGGTTCTGGCGACCAAGTTCGGCAACGAGCGGCTCGCCGACGGCACGCGCCTCGGCATCAACGGCACCCCCGAGTACGTGCGCGCTGCCTGCGACGCGTCGCTGTCACGGCTCGGCGTCGACCACATCGACCTCTACTACCAGCACCGCGTCGACAAGTCGGTTCCGATCGAGGACACCGTCGGCGCGATGGCCGAGCTCGTCCAGGCCGGCAAGGTCCGTCATCTCGGTATGTCCGAGGCGTCGGCCGCCACGATCCGACGCGCGCACACCGTGCATCCGATCACCGCGGTGCAGACCGAGTACTCGCTGTTCACGCGTGACCTCGAGGAGACCGTGTTGCCGACGCTGCGCGAGCTGGGAATCGGCCTGGTGCCGTACTCGCCGCTCGGACGCGGACTGCTGACCGGTGCGATTTCGCACGAGTCGGAGCTGGCGGGACAGGACTCGCGTCGCACCGCCTACTTCCCCCGTTTCCAGGGTGAGGCGCTGAAGTCGAATCTCGAACTGGTCGGCCGGATCCGTGCGATCGCCGACGGGTTGGACTGCACTCCCGGCCAGCTGGCGTTGGCGTGGGTGCTGGCGCAGGGCGACGACGTCGCACCGATCCCCGGTACGAAGCGGGTGAAATACCTCGAGGAGAACGTCGCGGCGCTCGATGTCGCCGTCACACAGAAGATCCTGGACGAGCTGGAATCGGCCGTGCCGGCCTCCGCCGTCACCGGTGCGCGCTACGGCGACATGTCGAGCATCGACGAGTAGAGCGTCAGGACTGGTCGAGCCGCACGGCGCGCACGAAGGTGTACAGCAAGGCGGGGAGGGCCACGATGAGCGACATCACCGGTGCCCACACGACCAGCGCGCCGAGCGGCGGGACGTCCTGGAACAGCAGGTTGTAGCCGATGATGGCCGTGACCAGGGTGCCGGTGAGCCCGATGTGGGTGAGCAGCATCCAGCGGTCCAGGAAGACGCCGGCGAACAGGCCGAGCACCACGAAGAACGCGGTCTTGCCGACGGCGTAG
Source organism: Rhodococcus sp. MEB064 (assembly GCF_000834565.1). Taxonomy (NCBI): domain Bacteria; kingdom Bacillati; phylum Actinomycetota; class Actinomycetes; order Mycobacteriales; family Nocardiaceae; genus Rhodococcus; species Rhodococcus sp. MEB064. The sequence continues at coordinate 42,650 of NZ_JXQS01000015.1, read as the reverse complement.
GCGGGCGGCATGTTCGCGCTCATGTTCGCCGCCGCTATGCCCAGGTCGGACAGGATGACGAAGCCGAACGCGGTGCGCAGCCGTGGCCACGACGTCACGGTCCACCACAGTGCTGCGGTGAAGGCGAAGACGGCGGACCCGATCTGCACGCCCAGGGCGATCGGGTTCGTCGCGCCGAAGCCGTACAGGATCTCGAGCGTCGCGCAGACACCCATGGACGCGGTGAAGAAGGCGATGATCCAGCGCACCAGGCGCTCGTCAGTGAAGGACGACATCAGCCCGACGATCCACTCGTACCGGCGTTCGAGTTCGCCGAGGTCCTCGTCGGCGTCCATCTCGTCATCGGGGGAGTAGTAGTTCTCATCCGACGGTCGGCCGGGGGCGGCCAGGTGGGGCGAGTACTCCGCCCGCGGTCCCGATCCGGGTGTGAATGCCGTCGTGAAGGCTGCGCCGTATGCCTGTTGTGCCGGGTAGGTGCCGCTTCGGCCGTCTCGTGCAGTCGCCATGGTCCGGTCCTGTTCCCTTCGGACCCTCACGGATGGAGGGTCTTCCTCGTGTCACCCGGCGCGTCGCGGGCTTCGTGTCGGGTGGCGTGAGGTAAAGAGTCGTTCCCCCCGATGGGAACACCGTAAGCCAGGCTTTCGTACCTGATCGGCGGATGGATGGTAGCCCGTGTTTGTTTGTGCTGCATCACAAAGAGAACAAGCAAGCGTGCTTGCTTTTTTGTCGGGCTGATGCGACTGTTCTCGGCATGGCAGATCTGGATGCACTTCTGGCCGACCTCCGTGCGGAGGGCGACGCCCTCGATGCCCTCGTGACCGACGCCGGAGAAGAGGGATGGCGCTCCGACACCCCCGCGGCAGGCTGGACAGTCGCGCACCAGATCGCGCATCTGCACTGGACCGACCATGTCGCGGCCCTGACCACGGCCGGTGCCGGCGGTGACGAGGAGGCCACGACGGCCTTCGACGCGGTGATCGCCGACGCGTGGGGCAACCCCGCGTCGTTCGTGGACACCGCCGCCGCGGAACTGGCCGCCGAGCAGACCAGCACGCTGCTGTCCCGGTGGCGTCTGGGACGAACGCAGCTTCTCGACGTGCTGCCGCAGGTCCCGGCAGGGGTGAAGATCCGCTGGTTCGGTCCACCGATGAGCGCGACCTCGATGGCGACCGCTCGCATCATGGAGACCTGGGCTCACGGCCAGGACGTCGCCGACGCTCTCGGCGTCGTCCGCGAACCCACGGATCGGCTCCGCCACGTCGCGCACATCGGAGTCCGCACTCGCGACTTCGCCTACGCCGTCCGCGACATCCCTGCACCGACCGCGCCCTTTCGCGTCGAGCTCGCCGCACCCGGTGGGGACGTGTGGACCTGGGGGCCGGAGGACGCGGAGCAGCGCGTCACCGGAACCGCGCTCGACTTCTGCCTCCTCGTCACCCAGCGGATCCATCGTGACGACACCGACCTGACCGCCGTCGGCGACGACGCGTCCACCTGGCTGACCCTCGCGCAGGCATTCGCCGGTGCGCCGGGCAACGGTCGCGCCAAGCGGGTCGCGTCATGACGGACGTGATCAGGGTCGGGAACTGCTCGGGTTTCTACGGTGACCGCCTGTCGGCGATGCGCGAGATGCTCGACGGGGGAGACCTCGACTACCTGACGGGCGACTACCTCGCCGAGTTGACGATGCTCATCCTCGGCCGCGATCGGATGAAGGACCCGGCCAAGGGGTACGCGAAGACGTACCTCCGCCAGCTCGAGGACTGCCTGGGCACGGCCATCGACAAGGGCGTCACGCTGGTGAGCAACGCGGGCGGTCTGGCACCGGCCCACCTCGCCGCGGAGATCCGCGCATTGGCCGAACGGCTCGGGCTCGAGGTGTCCGTCGCCCATGTGGAGGGTGACGATCTCCACGCCCGTGCCGACGAGCTGGGACTGGGATCGCCGCTCACCGCCAATGCGTACCTCGGAGCGTTCGGCATCGCACGGTGCCTCGACTCGGGCGCGCAGGTCGTGGTCACCGGCCGCGTGACCGACGCGTCCGTCGTGGTCGCCCCCGCGATATCCCGGTTCGGCTGGGGCCGCGAGGATCTGGACCCGCTCGCGGGCGCCGTGGTCGCCGGCCACGTCATCGAATGCGGCACCCAGGCCACCGGGGGCAACTACTCGTTCTTCACCGAGATCGCCGATCTGCGGCACCCGGGATTCCCGATCGCGGAGATTCACGCGGACGGCTCCTCGGTCATCACCAAACACGAGGGAACGGGCGGTGCGGTCAGCATCGGTACGGTCACCGCGCAGCTGATGTACGAGGTCACGGGTCCCCGCTATCTCGGCCCGGACGTCACCGCGCGGCTCGATACCGTGCGGCTGTCCGACGACGGGCCCGACCGCGTACGTATCACCGGCGTACGGGGTGAGGCGCCGCCGTCGACGCTGAAGGTCTCCCGCAACACGCTCGGCGGGTTCCGGAACGAGATGACGTTCGTGGTGACGGGCCTCGACATCGACGCCAAGGCCGAGTTGGTGCGCGGCCAGATGACGGCCGCGATGACCGCGCCTCCGCGCGACGTCGAGTGGACCCTCGCGCGTACCGACCACGCCGACGCGGACACCGAGGAGGCTGCGAGCGCTCTGCTGCGAGTCGTGGTCCGGGACTCCGATCCGAAGAAGGTCGGCCGCGCGTTCTCCTCCGCCGCAGTCGAACTCGCACTGGCCAGCTACCCCGGATTCTGCGTGACGGCACCGCCCGCCGAAGGCTCGCCGTACGGCGTCTTCGAGGCCGGCTACGTCGATCAGGCGGTGCCGCAGCACGTCGCGGTGTTGCCCGACGGAACCCGCGTGGACATCGATCCACCGTCGGTGACAGTCGAACCCGCACCCGAGGAGTCCGTCACGGCGGAGCCGGCCGAACCGATCGGCGAGCCCACGCGCGACCTGCCGCTCGGCACCCTTGCGGCGGCGCGCAGTGGCGACAAGGGCGGTAACGCCAATGTCGGCGTCTGGGTCCGGACGGACGCCGAATGGGACTGGCTCCGCACCACTCTCACCGACGACCGCATCGTCGACCTGCTCCCCGAGGCCGCGGTGTCGACCGTGCGCCGCTACGAGTTCCCGCACCTGCGGGCCGTCAACATCGTCATCGAGGGGATTCTCGGGGAGGGCGTCGCATCCGGCGCCCGCTTCGACCCTCAAGCCAAGGGGCTCGGAGAATGGCTGCGCTCGCGCCACGTCCCGATCCCCGCATCACTGCTTCCCGTATCCGACCGTGCAGAAAGAGGAATCGCATGAGTGCCTGGGGTGGACCCGACCGTCAGCAACTGCGCAAGACGGTGCGCGGCTTCGTCGACCGCGAGGTGCTCCCGCATCTCGCCGAGTGGGAGCGCGACGGCGAGATCCCCCGCAGTCTGCACCGCACGGCCGGTGAGCTGGGGCTCCTCGGCGCTCCGTTCCCGGAGTCCGTCGGCGGTGGAGGCGGCACGCTCGTCGACGCCACCGTCATCTGCGAGGAGATGCACGAGGCAGGGGCATCTGGCGGAGTGTTCGCATCTCTGTTCACCTGTGGAATCGCGTTGCCGCACATGGTCGTCGCGAACAACCCCGACCACATCGCGAAGTGGGTCACCCCGACGATCGAGGGCGAGTTGATCGGCTCGCTCGCCATCACCGAGCCGGGCGGCGGATCCGACGTGGGACATCTGCGCACCCGTGCGGTCCGCGACGGTGACCACTACGTCGTCAACGGATCCAAGACGTACATCACCTCGGGCTGCCGGGCGGACTTCGTCGTCACCGCCGTGCGGACCGGGGGAGACGGCGCCGCCGGCGTCTCGCTGCTCGTCGTCGAGAGGGACACACCGGGATTCGAGGTGTCCCGCAAGCTCGACAAGATGGGCTGGCGAGCATCGGACACTGCCGAGCTGTCGTACACCGACGTACGGGTTCCGGTCGAGAACCTGGTCGGCGCAGAGAATTCCGGCTTCGCCCAGATTGCGCAGGCCTTCGTGTCCGAGCGTGCCGGTCTCGCGGCGCAGGCGTACGCCTCCGCGCAGCGCTGCCTGGACCTCACCGTCGCGTGGACACGGGACCGGTCGACCTTCGGCAAGCCACTGATCGCACGACAGGCAGTGCAGAACACTCTCAGCGAGATGCATCGCAAGGTGGACGTCGCGCGGACCTACACCCATGCCCTGGTCGACCGGTACGTCGAGGAGGGCGACGACTGCATCGCCGAGGTGTGCTTCGCCAAGAACACCGCCGTCGAAGCCGGTGAATGGGTCGCGTCGCAGGCTGTGCAGTTGTTCGGCGGTCTCGGGTATATGGCGGAGACCGAGGTCGAACGTCAATACCGCGACATGCGCATCCTCGGCATCGGCGGAGGTACCACCGAGATCCTGACGTCGTTGGCCGCGAAAAGGTTGGGGTACACCGCATGACGACACTCGTCTCACGTCTCGACACCGTCGGCGACGCGTACGCGTCCGCCGCCGAGACGATGACGTCCAAGCTCACCGAGGTGGAGGCCGAGCACGCGAAGGCACTCGGCGGCGGCGGCGAGAAGTACGTCGCCCGTCACCGCGGACGCGGCAAGATGACGGCCCGCGAGCGCATCGAGCTCCTCGTCGACGCGGACTCCCCGTTCCTCGAACTGTGTCCTCTCGCGGCATGGGGTACCGACTTTCCGGTCGGCGCCAGTGTCGTCACCGGCATCGGCACCGTCAGCGGTGTCGAATGCCTGATCGTCGCCAATGACCCCACCGTCCGGGGCGGCACGTCGAACCCGTGGACCCTTCGTAAGACATTGCGCGCGAACGACATCGCGATGCAGAACCGGCTCCCGGTCATCTCGCTGGTCGAGTCGGGCGGCGCCGATCTGCCGACCCAGAAAGAAGTCTTCATTCCCGGCGGCCGCATCTTCCGCGACCTCACACGGTTGTCGGCGGCAGGCATTCCCACCGTCGCGCTGGTGTTCGGCAACTCCACCGCCGGCGGTGCCTACATTCCCGGCATGTCCGACCACGTCGTCATGATCGAGGAACGCTCGAAGGTGTTCCTGGCCGGTCCGCCGCTGGTCAAGATGGCCACAGGCGAGGAGACCGACGACGAGTCCCTCGGCGGCGCGCGGATGCACGCTCGCACGTCCGGTCTGGCCGATCACCTCGCGGTCGACGAACGCGACGCCATCCGCATCGGCCGGAACATCGTGTCCCGGTTGAACTGGCGCAAGCAGGGTCCGTCGCCGCGCGCGGAGGTGATGCCGCCGCGCTACTCCGAGGAAGAGCTCCTCGGCATCGTGCCCGCGGACCTGAAGGTGCCGTTCGACCCGCGCGACGTCATCGCGCGCATCGTCGACGACAGCGACTTCGACGAGTTCAAACCCCTCTACGGATCGTCGCTGGTCACCGGGTGGGCCGAGTTGCACGGCTACCCGGTCGGCATCCTGGCCAACGCCCGCGGGGTGCTCTTCAGCGAGGAATCGCAGAAGGCGACGCAGTTCATCCAGCTGGCGAACCGCTCGAACACCCCACTGTTGTTCCTGCACAACACCACCGGCTACATGGTGGGCAAGGAGTACGAGGAGGGCGGGATGATCAAGCACGGAGCGATGATGATCAACGCCGTCTCCAACTCCACCGTCCCGCACATCTCCGTTCTCCTCGGTGCCTCCTACGGCGCCGGTCACTACGGCATGTGCGGTCGAGCATTCGATCCGCGCTTCCTGTTCGCGTGGCCCAGTGCCAAGTCGGCGGTCATGGGCGGGGCTCAACTCGCCGGTGTCATCTCCATCGTCTCCCGCGCCTCCGCCGAGGCTCGCGGACAGGCGTTCGACGAGGAAGCCGACGCCGGGATGCGCGCGATGATCGAGCACCAGATCGAGGCCGAGTCGGTGCCCATGTTCCTGTCCGGGCGTCTCTACGACGACGGCGTCATCGACCCCCGCGATACCCGCACGGTGGTGGGGATGTGCCTGTCGGCCATCGCTTCCGCCCCGATCGAAGGCACCGCCAACTTCGGTGTCTTCCGGATGTGACGTCATGACCATTTCGTCAGTACTCGTCGCCAACCGCGGCGAGATCGCCCGCCGCGTCTTCACCACCTGCCGCGCCGAGGGCATCGACACGGTCGCCGTGTTCTCCGACCCGGACTCCGCGTCACCGCACGTCGCCGACGCCGACGTCGCCGTCCGGCTACCGGGATCCGCGTCGTCGGAGACCTACCTGCGGGGCGACCTGGTCATCGAGGCTGCGCAGCGCGCCGGCGCCGATGCCATCCACCCCGGTTACGGATTCCTCTCCGAGAACGCCGGATTCGCGAGAGCCGTCATGGACGCGGGTCTGACATGGATCGGTCCGCCGGTGAAGGCCATCGAGATGATGGGCTCCAAGGTCGAGTCCAAGATCATGATGCAGAGGGCCGGCGTCCCGGTGCTCGACCGCCTCGACCCCGAGACCGTGACCGCCGACGACCTGCCGGTGTTGGTCAAGGCGTCCGCGGGCGGCGGCGGCCGGGGCATGCGCGTGGTGCGCGAGCTGGCGTCGCTGCAGGACGAGATCGATGCGGCGTCGCGGGAAGCATTGTCCGCCTTCGGCGATGCGACCGTGTTCTGTGAGCGGTACCTCGAGACGGGCCGACACATCGAGGTCCAGGTCATGGCCGACCGACACGGAACGGTGTGGGCGGTGGGCGAGCGTGAGTGCTCGATCCAGCGTCGTCACCAGAAGGTCGTCGAGGAAGCTCCGTCGCCCCTCGTCGAGCGGGTGCCGGGCATGCGCGAGAAGCTTTTCGACGCCGCGCGCCTGGCCACCGAGGCACTCGACTACGAGGGCGCCGGAACAGTCGAGTTCCTCAGCGACGATCGAGGCAACTTCTACTTCCTCGAGATGAACACCCGCCTGCAGGTGGAGCACCCGGTGACCGAGTGCACCACCGGGCTCGACCTCGTCGCCTTGCAGATCCACGTCGCATCAGGTGGTGCTCTGCCCACCGAGCAACCCGCGTCCCGCGGTCATTCGATCGAGGTCCGCCTTTATGCCGAGGACCCGTCCAAGGACTGGCAACCGCAGAGCGGCGTCGTCCATCACGTGGACTTCGGTTCCGCCGCGGAGTTCGAGGTGCTGGACCGCACCGGCGTTCGGGTCGACTCGGGCATCGTGAGCGGCAGCGTCGTCGGAACGCACTACGACCCCATGCTGGCCAAGGTGATCTCGTTCGCGCCGACGCGCGAGCAGGCGGCCTCCATCCTGTCGAAGACGTTGTCACGCGCTCGGATCCACGGTGTCCGCACGAACCGGGACCTCCTCGTGACGGTGCTGCGGCATCCGGCGTTCCTGGCGGGCGACACCGACACCGCGTTCTTCGCGACCCACGATCTGGCCGTCCTGGCCGAACCTCTCGTGGACGAGCGAGGAGTGCGACTGTCCGCGCTCGCAGCCGCCCTGGCCGACGCCGCAGGAGCACGCGCGAGCGCGACTGTCGGCCGGTCGCTTCCGAGCGGCTGGCGCAACATGCCGTCGGTACCGCAGCGTAAGGCCTACACCGTGAACGGGACCGAGATCGTCGCCGAGTACCGACTGGCCCGCACCGGCCTGGTCACCGACCTCGCGGAATGCGAGCTGGTGGAGTCGAGCGCCGATCACGTGGTGCTGGTCGCGGACGGGGTGCGCCGCACGTTCGACGTCGCCGCGTACGGAGGCGACGTGTTCGTCGATTCCTCGCTGGGGCCGGTACGGCTGGAGCGGGTGCCGACGTTCGTCGATCCGAGCGAGATCGTCGCGGCAGGGTCGCTGTTGGCGCCCATGCCCGGCAGCGTCGTGCGTGTCGGTGCGGCCGTCGGCGACACGGTCACGGCAGGGCAGCCCCTGCTGTGGCTCGAGGCCATGAAGATGGAACACACGATCACGGCCCCGGCAGCAGGTGTGGTGACGGAACTGAACGTCACGGTGGGACAGCAGGTGGAAGTCGATGCGGTGCTCGCAGTCGTGAGCGACGCTCAACCAGAGGAGAACGAGTCATGAGCTTCATCGAGACCGACGAGCAGAAGAGCCTCCGTGCCGCGGTTGCCGGGCTGGGCAAGCGTCACAACTACATCGACTACGTCCTGCCCAAGGCGCGAAAGGGCGAAGCCCTCACCGAGCTGTGGCACGAGGCCGGCAAGCTCGGCTTCCTGGGTGTGAATCTCCCCGAGGAGTACGGCGGCGGCGGTGCCGGCATCTACGAGCTCGCGCTCGTGCAGGAGGAGATGTCGTCCTTCGGTGCAGGTCTGCTGCTCGTCGTCGTCAGCCCGGCCATCTGCGGCACGATCATCGCCAAGTACGGCACGGCCGATCAGAAGCAGTCGTGGCTGCCGCGCTTGTCGGACGGCTCCGCGATCATGGCCTTCGGCATCACCGAGCCCGACGCCGGATCCAACTCCCACCAGATCACCACCACCGCGCGTCGCGACGGCGATGACTGGATTCTCCGCGGAAGCAAGATCTACATCTCCGGTGTGGACCAGGCCGACGCGGTGCTGATCGTCTCGCGCACCGAGGACTCCAAGACCGGCAAGCTCAAGCCCGCGCTGTTCATCGTCCCGACCGACGCGCCGGGGCTGAACAAGACGCAGATGCGCATGGACATCATCGAGCCCGACCACCAGTTCACGCTCTTCCTCGACGACGTCCGGCTCCCTGCCGACGCGCTGGTCGGTGAGCCCGACGCGGCGCTGATGCAGCTGTTCGCCGGCCTGAACCCCGAGCGCATCCTCGGTGCGGCGATGGCCGTCGGCATGGGCCGTTACGCGCTCGACGCCGCCGTGAAGTACGCCAACGAGCGCACGGTGTGGAAGAGCCCGATCGGTGCGCACCAGGGCATCGCCCACCCGCTCGCGCAGTGCAAGATCGAACTCGAACTGGCCAAGCTGATGATGCAGAAGGCCGCGGCGCTCTACGACAGCGGCGACGACTTCGGTGCCGCCGAGGCCGCCAACATGGCCAAGTACGCAGCCGCCGAGGCCAGCATCAAGGCCATCGACCAGGCGATCCAGACGCATGGCGGCGCAGGCCTCACCGAGGAGTACGGCCTGGCGTCGATGCTGGGCGCGGCGCGCATCGCCCGTGTCGCCCCGGTCAGTCGAGAGATGATCCTCAACTTCGTCTCCCAGCACTCGCTGGGCCTGCCGAAGAGCTACTGATGGCGGTGGATGCGCAGACGGTGGACGCCGTCACCACGCTGACTCTCGACACTCCGCGCAACCGCAACGCCCTGTCGACGGCCTTGGTCACCGAACTCACCGACGGGTTGAGGGAGGCGGGGGCGGATCCCGGCGTCCGAGCCGTCGTCGTCACGCACACCGGCGGAACCTTCTGTGCCGGAGCCGATCTGAGCGAGACCGGTTCATCGGTCGAGTCTCGGACCGGCCTCATGGTCACCGTGATGCGAGCCGTCCTCGAGACGCCGAAACCGGTGATCGCGAAGATCGACGGCCACGTGCGCGCCGGCGGTATGGGGCTCGTCGGCGCGTGCGATCTTGTGGTCGCCGGACCGAAGAGCACGTTCGCGTTGACCGAGGCGCGTCTCGGTCTGGCACCGTCGATCGTCTCGCTCACCCTGCTCCCGCGGATGACCTCGCGCGCGGCGAGTCGCTACTTCGTCACGGCCGAGACGTTCGGTCCGCACGAGGCGGAGGCCATCGGGCTGATCACCGAGGCGGCGGCCGACACGTCCGTGACGGTCGCCGAGCTGCTCGACGCGATCCGTCCGTCGTCGCCGCAGGGTCTGGCGGAGTCGAAGCGGCTCACCACCGCGTCGATGCTCGCCGATTTCGATCTCCACGCCGACCGCCTCGCGGAGCAGTCGGCCGGGCTGTTCGCATCCGACGAGGCGCGAGAGGGGATGATGGCCTTTCTCCAGAAACGTCCGCCCGCGTGGGCGGCGCCCCGCGCGGAAGGATCGTGAGACTCGCAGTGTCGACACTTCCCGCGAGCCGACGGACGAGTGACGCACGCGGTCCGAAGCAGGACCGCAGCCGGGCGACCAGGCTCAAGCTGCTCGAGTCGACCATCGACGCGCTCGCACAGGACGGGTGGAGTGCCACCACGGTAGCCGTGGTGGCCGAGCGTGCCGGGGTCTCCCGCGGCGCGACCCAGCACCACTTCCCGACGCGGGAAGACCTGATCACCGCGGCGCTGGAGTACATGTTCGACACCCGCATGGCCCAGGCGCGGGCCGAAGCGGTGGCGTTGCCTCAGGGTCCCGGCCGCACCGAGGCCGTCGTCACGCGGTTGGTGGACTACTACACGAGCCCGATCTTCCGGGCCGCACTCCAGGTGTGGACCGCGGCCGCCGCGGATCCCGAGATGCGGGCCCGTGTTCTCCCGCTGGAGGAGAAGTTCGGTCGCGTCGCGCACCGCACGGCAGTCGACCACCTCGGCGCCGACGACAGCGACCCCCGCACCCACAGGCTGGTGCAGGCCACTCTGGACCTGGCGCGCGGGCTCGGCCTCGCCGACGTGCTCAGCGACGACTCCCGTCGCCGCGGCGAGATCGTCAAGGTGTGGGCATCGGTTCTCGACGCCTCCCTGTCCGTCGACGCCACCTGACCGGACCCCCTCTCGGATAGAGTCGCAGCCATGACCTCCGCCCGCCTCGCAGTTGCGATCGCGGGTGCGGCGGTCGCCCTCGCGAGCTGTTCGGGAGCGTCGGGGGACACTGCGTCCGACACCCCGGCCACCACCGCGTCGGAAGGTCCCGGCCCGTTCTTCGGAGTCTGCGGCGGCCTCACCGACGACGAGGTGCTCGCCGCGTTCGCCGTGCCGGCTTTTGCTGTCGTGACCCGTAATTCGGTGGGATGCGAGTGGGAGACGTCCGGTCCGACGGGTCCGTCCGTCAGCTTCTCCTGGTACCGCGGCAGTCCCATCGGACGCGAGCGCATGGGCTCGGAGCTCATCGGGCGCCCGGCCGAGGACATCGAGATCGACGGCCAGCCCGGGTTCGAGGCCAGGTCGGAGAACGCGACGGGCCAGACCTATCTGTGCGAGAACGGGCTGCAGTACGGAGACGACTTCGTGCACTTCTCTGTCATGTACGCGGACAGTGTGCCGACGGCCGATCCGTGCGCTGTCGCACGGGGCCTGCTCGAGACGGTTGCGGAGCGTGCGCAGTGAGGAAAGTCGTACCGATGCTGGCCGGCGCCGCGCTGGTGCTGAGTGCATGCGGCACCACCATCGAGGGTCGTGCGGTGGCCGAGGGGATCGATACCGACGGCGGCGAGTTCCAGTCACTGCTCGAAGAGTGCAACACGGTCACGCCGGAGCAGATCGCCGACGTGGTCGGCGGCGACGCGATCGACCAAGGATTCATCGGCGCCATCTGCCGGTGGGACCTGACCGGCCCGGGCGGCGCGGTGAAGGTGACCTTCGACTGGTTCGAGACCGGATCGCTGGCCGCGGAGAAGGACGCCAACGAGCGGATGGGGTGGACGGTGACCGACGTCGAGGTGTCCTCGCGGAAGGCCCTCGAGATCCGTCAACCGGACGACCCGGCGTCGTGCGGCGTGGCGGCGCAGTCGCCGAATACCGGGGTCATCGGCTGGTGGGTGCAGTACCGGCCCGGGAATCCCACCGATCCGTGCCAGGCGGCGACGAAGTTGATGCAGCTCTCGCTCAACCTGTCGGCCTGAGAGTTCGTACTGTCGACAGCGCGCACGCGTTACCCGATGCCGGGCCGTTTTGACCATCAGGCGCGCCGCCGGGTACCGTTACAGGTCGTGCCCGGCCTAGCCGGTACGTCTGTGTGCCTATGCGAGGTACAGCCGTGCTCGTGTTCCTATCGAGCAAGCAACAACGGCTGCCGTGTGGGGGTATGCGACACACCCGACCGCGGGGTGCACGATCCCGCGGAAGCACTACTGGGTGAGGGGCAGCGTTCTCTTGCCCCAACTGCTTGATCCCTGATCATCGACACGAAGAAAGCCGGTTCATGCCAACAATCAACCAGCTGGTCCGCAAGGGTCGCACCGACAAGGTCGCGAAGCTGAAGACCGCTGCCCTCAAGGGCAGTCCGCAGCGCCGTGGTGTGTGCACTCGCGTGTACACCACCACCCCGAAGAAGCCGAACTCCGCTCTCCGTAAGGTCGCGCGCGTCCGCCTGACCACCTCGGTGGAGGTCACGGCCTACATCCCCGGTGAGGGTCACAACCTGCAGGAGCACTCGATGGTGCTCGTTCGCGGTGGCCGTGTGAAGGACCTCCCGGGTGTGCGTTACAAGATCATCCGTGGCTCGCTCGACACGCAGGGCGTCAAGGCTCGCAAGCAGGCTCGCAGCAAGTACGGCGCCAAGAAGGAGAAGAGCTGACATGCCACGTAAAGGCCCAGCACCCAAGCGCCCGCTGATCAACGATCCCGTCTACGGGTCCCCGCTGGTCACGCAGCTCGTCAACAAGATCCTGATGGACGGCAAGAAGTCCACCGCAGAGCGCATCGTGTACCAGGCTCTCGAGCAGGCACGCGAGAAGACGGGCACCGATCCCGTCGTCACGCTCAAGCGCGCACTGGACAACGTCAAGCCGGCCCTCGAGGTCCGCAGCCGTCGTGTCGGTGGCGCCACCTACCAGGTCCCGGTCGAGGTTCGTCCGGGCCGCTCCACCACGCTGGCTCTGCGCTGGCTCGTGTCGTTCTCCCGCGCTCGTCGCGAGAAGACGATGGTCGAGCGCCTGGCCAACGAGCTCCTCGATGCCAGCAACGGTCTCGGCGCAGCAGTCAAGCGTCGCGAGGACACGCACAAGATGGCGGAAGCCAACAAGGCATTCGCGCACTACCGCTGGTGATCGCGTTTCGGGGGCGTCGGGAAACATCCGACGCCGCCCGAGCGTTGACACTTCGACTCACTTCTCTCAACACCAAGGCGGGATGAATTCGTGGCACAGGACGTGCTGACCGACCTGAACAAGGTCCGCAACATCGGCATCATGGCCCACATCGATGCCGGTAAGACCACCACTACCGAGCGCATCCTCTTCTACACCGGTATCTCCTACAAGATCGGTGAGGTCCACGACGGCGCAGCCACCATGGACTGGATGGAGCAGGAGCAGGAGCGTGGCATCACCATCACGTCTGCTGCCACGACGTGCTTCTGGAACGACAACCAGATCAACATCATCGACACCCCCGGGCACGTCGACTTCACCGTCGAGGTGGAGCGTTCGCTCCGCGTCCTCGACGGCGCTGTCGCGGTGTTCGACGGCAAGGAGGGCGTCGAGCCCCAGTCCGAGCAGGTGTGGCGTCAGGCCGACAAGTACGACGTGCCGCGCATCTGTTTCGTCAACAAGATGGACAAGCTCGGTGCAGATTTCTACTTCACCGTGCAGACCATCAAGGATCGCCTCGGCGCCAAGCCGTTGGTCATCCAGTTGCCGATCGGCGCCGAGGACAGCTTCGAGGGCATCGTCGACCTGATCGAGATGAACGCGAAGGTCTGGCGCGGAGAGACCAAGCTCGGCGAGACCTACGAGACCGTCGAGATCCCCGAGGAGCTCAAGGAGCGGGCCGAGCAGTACCGCACCGAGCTGCTCGAGACCGTCGCCGAGTCGGACGAGGCACTGCTGGAGAAGCACTTCAGTGGTGACGAGCTGACCATCGACGAGGTCAAGACGGCCATCCGCAAGATGACGGTCAACTCCGAGCTGTACCCGATCCTGTGTGGCTCCGCGTTCAAGAACAAGGGCGTCCAGCCCATGCTCGACGCGGTCATCGACTACCTCCCGTCCCCGCTCGACGTCGCCGAGACCATCGGTCACGCCGTCGGCGACGAGGAGAAGGAGATCAAGCGTCTCCCGTCGGCGGACGAGCCCTTCGCGGCTCTGGCCTTCAAGATCGCCACGCACCCGTTCTTCGGCAAGCTGACGTACGTGCGCGTGTACTCGGGCAAGGTCGACTCCGGCTCGCAGGTCATCAACTCGACCAAGGGCAAGAAGGAGCGTCTGGGCAAGCTCTTCCAGATGCACTCCAACAAGGAGAACCCGGTCGCGACGGCGAGCGCCGGCCACATCTACGCCGTGATCGGTCTGAAGGACACGACGACGGGTGACACGCTCTGCGATCCGCAGAACCAGATCATCCTCGAGTCGATGACGTTCCCGGACCCGGTCATCCAGGTGTCGATCGAGCCGAAGACCAAGTCCGACCAGGAGAAGCTCGGCACGGCGATCCAGAAGCTGGCCGAAGAGGATCCCACGTTCTCGGTCAAGCTCGACGAGGAGACCGGCCAGACCGTCATCGGCGGCATGGGCGAGCTCCACCTCGACATCCTCGTCGACCGCATGCGTCGCGAGTTCAAGGTCGAGGCCAACGTCGGCAAGCCGCAGGTGGCCTACCGCGAGACCATCACCAAGACGGTCGAGAAGCAGGAATTCACCCACAAGAAGCAGACGGGTGGCTCCGGCCAGTTCGCGAAGGTCATCATCGCCCTCGAGCCCTTCATCGGCGAGGACGGCGCGACCTACGAGTTCGAGAACAAGGTCTCCGGCGGTCGTATCCCGCGCGAGTACATCCCGTCCGTGGATGCCGGCGCGCAGGATGCCATGCAGTACGGCGTTCTCGCCGGCTACCCGCTGGTGAACGTCAAGCTCTCGCTTCTCGACGGTGCGTACCACGATGTCGACTCGTCGGAAATGGCGTTCAAGATCGCGGGCTCGCAGGCCTTCAAGGAAGCTGCCCGTAAGGCCGGTCCGGTCATCCTCGAGCCCCTCATGGCTGTCGAGGTGATCACGCCCGAGGAGTACATGGGCGACGTGATCGGCGACGTGAACTCCCGCCGTGGCCAGATCCAGGCCATGGAGGAACGCAGTGGTGCCCGTGTCGTGAAGGCGCTGGTTCCGCTGTCGGAGATGTTCGGTTACATCGGTGACCTGCGGTCTCGCACCCAGGGTCGCGCGAACTACTCCATGGTCTTCGATTCCTACGCAGAGGTTCCCTCGAACGTCTCGAAGGAGATCATCGCGAAGGCCACCGGAGAATAAGTCTCCGAAGCTGGACCAGGTACCACTCGTCACACCGCACCACCCGTAAGTACATCCGTAATGCTGCATAACGCAGGCAATAACAGTCCAGGAGGACACAGTGGCCAAGGCGAAGTTCGATCGGACCAAGCCGCACGTCAACATCGGCACCATCGGTCACGTTGACCACGGTAAGACGACACTGACGGCTGCAATCACCAAGGTTCTGCACGACAAGTTCCCGGACCTGAACGAGGCGTCGGCCTTCGACCAGATCGACAAGGCTCCGGAGGAGAAGGCTCGTGGTATCACGATCAACATCTCCCACGTCGAGTACCAGACCGAGAAGCGTCACTACGCACACGTCGATGCTCCCGGCCACGCCGACTACATCAAGAACATGATCACCGGCGCGGCACAGATGGACGGCGCGATCCTCGTCGTCGCAGCAACCGACGGCCCCATGCCCCAGACGCGCGAGCATGTCCTGCTCGCTCGCCAGGTCGGCGTGCCGTACATCCTGGTTGCACTGAACAAGGCCGACATGGTCGACGACGACGAGATCATCGAGCTCGTCGAGATGGAGGTTCGCGAGCTCCTCGCCGCACAGGAGTTCGACGAGGACGCTCCCGTCATCAAGGTCTCCGCACTCAAGGCCCTCGAGGGCGACGAGAAGTGGGGCGAGTCGGTTCTGGAGCTCATGCAGGCAGTGGACGACTCGGTTCCGGACCCCGTCCGTGAGACCGAGAAGCCCTTCCTCATGCCCGTCGAGGACGTCTTCACCATCACCGGTCGTGGCACCGTCGTCACCGGTCGTATCGAGCGCGGCTCGGTCAACGTCAACGAAGATGTCGAGATCGTGGGCATCAAGGAGAAGTCGACCAAGACCACCGTCACCGGTATCGAGATGTTCCGCAAGCTGCTCGACTCGGGCCAGGCGGGCGACAACGTCGGCCTCCTCGTCCGCGGCATCAAGCGCGAAGATGTCGAGCGTGGACAGGTCGTCGTCAAGCCCGGAACCACGACTCCCCACACGGAGTTCGAGGGCCAGGCATACATCCTGTCGAAGGACGAGGGCGGTCGCCACACCCCGTTCTTCAACAACTACCGCCCGCAGTTCTACTTCCGTACCACGGACGTGACGGGCGTCGTGACCCTTCCCGAGGGCACCGAGATGGTCATGCCCGGTGACAACACCGAGATGTCCGTCAAGCTGATCCAGCCGGTCGCCATGGACGAGGGCCTGCGGTTCGCCATCCGTGAGGGTGGACGTACCGTCGGCGCCGGACGCGTCACGAAGATCAACAAGTAACACCTGCTCCACACACCGAACGGCGCTCACCCTCGCGGGTGGGCGCCGTTCGGCGTTTCGGCTGTCAGGGCTGGACGACGAGATCCGCCGGGAACCGGGCGTCGATCTCGTAGTGGTCCTCGTACTGGCTGCTCATGCCCGTCACCTGGACCACCGACCCCACTCGCACGGCGGACGTGTCGATACCTGTCTGCGTGTTGATGTAGACGGTGGTCTCACCGCTCTGGTCGGCGATGGTGAACTTCCGACCGAACGGCAGGTCGTCGAGGACCGGGGAGGTCACCCGACCGACCGTGGTGACCAGTGACGACTCGGTCGACTCCCCGATCACCCGCGTGACGACGCGTCGCGGGGCCACCGGATCGGCCGGTCCGATCGGCGTTATCGCGGTGGGCTTCACCACGAGCAACCCGGATTGATCGGCGAGCGTCCCCGTCACGGTGACGGCTGTTCCGATGCCGAGGGTCGATCTCTCGGCCGCGCTGATGTAGATGCCGGCCGTCCGGTCCTCGACGGCGAACCCGACGTCGAAGAAGCTGGACTCGAACGCGCCCGGGGGCGTCGTGATCGTCCCCGATACGGTGACCGTCGCTCCCACACCCTGTGCGCGTGCCTGCGCGATGGGCGGAGCGCCCGGCGGAGCAGCGGTGGCGGTCGGCGCGAGCATTACCGCCGACGTCGCGACGACGGTGAGTGCAGAGCCGACGATGCGGCCTACGGACCCGATGATCATGAGTGTCCTCTCGTCCGATGCGCCGATCCCGTTCGGCGCATCGGATCAACCCTGGTCGTGAAAGCTGCTGTGCAGCAACCCGAGTTGGAGAGGTTCCAGTCAATCGACGGTGAGGTCCTCCACCGTCACGACGACGGGTGTGCGGACCGTGCGGGCGAGGGTTTCCTGGACCGCGAGTGCCACGGCATCGGGATTCCCGGGGTAGCGCACGATGATGTGCACCGAGCACGACTCGTGACCGACGACGACGCCGTCGATACGGCGGCCGGGCAGCACTGTCACGGCTTCGCCGAAGATGCCTGCGTGCAGTCCCGCGACACCGGGAACCTCGAGGACGGCCGCGGCGATCAGGTCGGCCTGTTCGGGTTCGAGCGGTGCGGTCATCGATACAGTCTGCGCGTTGCGCGACCGCGGCGCTCACCTGCGCCGTTCCGGTGCGACGGGACCGGTAGATTGAGGGCCGTGAACGTCGCACTGATCGACTCGGGGCTGGGGTCGCTGCCCACGGCAGCGCACCTGCGTCGTCTGCGTCCGGGTCTCGATCTGCACCTCTACCTCGACCCGGACAACGCACCGTGGGGACCCAAGCCCGCCCAGTGGACGCTGGCGCGAGTCGTGGAGACGGCCGTGCGGGCCGTCGAGGAGGGTGCGGACGTCGTGGTGCTGCCGTGCAACACGGCCAGCGTCATCGCGCTCGACGGGACCCGTGCAGCGTTGGGGTCGGTACCCGTGATCGGCACCGTTCCCGCGGTCAAACCCGCTGCACGCGATCATGACTCGATCGCCATCTGGGCCACGGCCGCCACGACGGCCTCCGCGTACCAGGCGAGGTTGGTGCAGGAGTTCGCCGGATCCGCATCCGTCGCCGCGATCGCCTGCCACGGTCTCGCCGACGCCATCGACCGCGGTGATCTAGACGCGATCAGCGCGTCCATCGCCTCGGCCGCCGAGCGCACCCCGGACGACGTCCAGGCCATCGTGCTGGGGTGCACCCACTATCCGCTGGTCGCCGACCAGATCATGGCATCGCTCGACCCGTCGGTCCGCATGTTCGACAGCGCCGAGGCCGTCGCCGCGCAGACGCTCCGCCGGCTCGACGAGGTCGACATTCAGCATGAAGGATCAGGGTCGCTGTCGGTGACGCTGTCCGGACGCGCCGGCACCCTCCCCGAGAGCGCCCTGCGGTTCGCCGCCGGCCGCGCACTGCTCGCACCCGCAGGAATCTGACCGAGTCGGGAATCAGGACGGGGTCCGGCCGGTTGACCCCGACGGTTACCCGAGCAAACGACTGCGTCGGGGTGCCGCCACGGAAGGGATTCTCGATGACGGTGCGTGACGGAGCAGTGGTCGACAAGGCCGACGTCGGCACGGTCGGACCTCGATGGATGACCAGGACACGCGGCTTCTGGGTCGTCGCGATCGTCTTCTTCGCCGTGATGGCGTCGTCCGCGGCTCCGTCCCCTCTCTACCCCGTCTACCAGGCGCAGTGGGGTTTCGGCGCCTCCACGTTGACCATCGTCTTCGCGGTGTACGTGTTCGCGCTGCTGGCCGCGTTGCTCACGGTGGGATCGCTGTCGGATCACCTCGGTCGCAAGCCCGTCGTGGTCGCATCGTTGCTGCTGCTCGTCGCCAGCCAGGTCGTCTTCGTCCTTGCCGACGGCGTGGGATGGCTCATCGCCGCACGGATCGTGCAGGGTCTCGCCGCAGGTGCGGCCATGGGCGCGCTCACCGCCGCCATCATCGACCTGCAGCCGACGGACACGCTCGGCCCGCTCGTCAGCTCGGTCGCCCCGGCCTTCGGTCTGGGCGCGGGCGGCATCGGCGCCGGACTGTTGGTGCAGTTCGCCCCGGCACCGACGACGCTGGTCTACGTGCTCATCGGCGCGGCGCTCCTGGTGCTGACCGCGTTGATCGTCGCCGTCCCCGAGTCCGCTGTCCGATCCGGCTTCACCGACCGTCGACACGTCGTGCGGGTGTTGACTCCCCGCGTCGGACTGCCCGTCTCGATCCGCTCACGGTTCTGGCCGGTGATTCCCGCGCTGGTGGCGACGTGGTCGCTCGGTGGCTTCCACCTGTCGCTGGGGCCCTCCATCATGGGGTCCGTCTTCGGATTCCGCGGCGCGGTCGTGGGTGGGTTGGACATCTTCGCCATGTTCACCGCCGGAGCACTCGGCGCCGCATCGGCACGCCGGCTGCGCCCTCGGACGGCGATGATCGCCGGAGCGTCGACCCTTGCCGTCGGCATCGTCCTCAACGTGATCGGACTGCACATCGCGTCCGCGCCGCTGTACTTCGTCGGAACCTCGGTATCCGGTTTCGGGTGGGGCGCGACGTTCCTCGGCGCCATGAGCATCATCGGACTGATCGCGCCCGCAGAGCATCGGGGCAGCGTCTTCGCCACGACGCTGGTCCTGAGCTACCTCGCCTTCAGCGTGCCGGCGATCGTCGCGGGTGTCGCCATCCATTCCGCGGGCCTGCTCGTCACGGCCACCGTGTACGGCTCGGCCGTCGTGGCGCTGGCTCTCGGCGCCGTCGTGACGACGACCCTGCGGTCGGACCGACCCGCCTGACCCCACTCGGCGAACGGTGCCCGGATAGGGAAGTATCGGGCCGGTGGATACGGACCTTGCGGTAGGTGACGTGACGGGTCGTGCACGCTTCACGCGCGACGAGATCCCCCGCCTGCTGGGTATGGCGAGCGTGCTGGTTCTTCTGCACGTGATCGGCTGGGGCTTCTTCCTCCATTACGACTCCATCCCGACGATCCACGGACTGACCGGTTCCGACGGTGCCGTGGTCTACGCGGGCGCCGGGGCGCTGGCCTACACGCTCGGCATGCGCCACGCGTTCGACGCCGACCACATCGCCGCGATCGACGACACGACGCGTTTCCTGCTGCAGAAGGGCAAGCGTCCTCTCGCAGTGGGGCTGTTCTTCTCCCTCGGGCACTCGACGGTCGTCTTCGTCTTCGTCGCGGCCATCGCGTTCGCGGCGTCCCGCGCGACGGCGTTCCAGGAGGCGTTCGCGGGAACGGGCGGCATCATCGGAACGCTCGTGTCGGGAACGTTCCTGTACGTCGTCGCCGCGCTGAACATCGCGGTGCTCCTGGGCATCGTGAAGGTGTGGCGGACAGCGAGATCTGGGCAGATCTCCACGGAGACGCTGGATCACCTGCTGGCCAAGCGTGGCCTGATGAACCGCATCTTCCGGGGTCGTTACGACACGATGATCGACCACTCGTGGCAGATGTACCCGCTGGGCCTGCTGTTCGGTTTGGGGTTCGACACCGCCACCCAGGTGGGTCTCCTCGCCGTCGCGGGCACGACGGCCATCGCCGGCGGGCTGCCGCCGATGGCGATCATCGCGCTCCCGGTCCTCTTCGCTGCAGGCATGTCCACGATGGACACCCTCGACGGCGTCTTCATGTCCAAGGCGTACGGCTGGGCCTTCGTCACCCCGGTGCGCAAGATCTACTACAACATCACGATGACGAGCCTGTCGATCTTCGTGGCACTGGTCATCGGCAGTGTGCAGATCCTGACCTTGCTGGGCGACGAGTTCGGGCTCACCGGCGGTGTCTGGGACCTGGTCGCCGCCATCGATCTCAACCTCGCGGGACAGGTGGTCGTCGTCACGTTCGTGGTCGTCTGGATCGGATCCCTGACCTACTACAAGGTGGCACGTATCGACGAGCGGTTCCAGCGCGACACCTGACCGGGTCAGCGCAGGGTGGCCGGCGTGAGCGCGACGATGGCGTCGTGGAGTTCGGCGCGGTCGTCGAAGTACACCGAGGTGCCGCCGAAGTGTTGCCAGGTGTCACTGCCCCGGCCGGCGACGACCACCGTGTCGCCGTGGCCTGCCGACGCCACGGCATGCTCGAAGGCGGTGCGACGATCTGCGACCTCGACCACTCGCACCCCGCGGCCGACCGACCGCACACCGCGGAGGACGTCGGCGCGCAGCGCGGCGGGATCTTCACCGTTGGCACTCTCGTCGGTCACCACGATGTCGTCGGCGTACCGGGCTGCGGTCGCACCGATCTCGAACCGCTTGCCGACGTCGCGGTCACCGGTCGCACCGATGACCAACACCAGCCGACCCGTCGTCGTGCTGCGGAGGTAGGGGAGGATCGCGTGCTGGCCGGACACGTTGTGCATGTAGTCGACGACGGCGGCGAAATCCTGGCCGGCCGCGACGACCTCGCACCGACCCGGAATGCTGTGCAGCGCGGAGATCCCCGCCGCGGCGCGGTGGGCGTCGACGCCGCCCGAGATGAGCGATGCCAGCGCGACGAGAGCGTTGGACACCTGGTGCGGACCCAGCACCTGGAGTGACATCGGAATGTCGGCGATCGGGGTGCGGGCGACGAACCGGGTCCGGTGGCTGGTGCAGTCGATGCGGTCGGCGTAGTAGTCGGCACCCGGGTCGAGCGTCGAACACGTCACCGACGGCACCGCGCACTCCGACGCGAGACGGCGTCCGTGGTCGTCGTCGATCCCGATCACGGCACGCCGGGTGCGGTCGGGCGCGAACAGTGACGCCTTGGTCCGGTAGTACTCCTCCATCGTGGTGTGGAAGTCGAGGTGGTCGCGTCCGAGGTTGGTGAACGCTGCGACCTCGAACTCGACTCCGTCGATCCGATGCTGGGCGATGGCGTGCGAGGACACCTCGAGCGCCGCCGCGCTGCATCCGTTGTGCACGAAGGTCGACAGGGTGCGCTGCAGCACCGTGGCCTCGGGAGTCGTGCGGACGGGAGTCTCGTCCGTGCCTCCGCCGCTGACGGCGACACCGGAGATCACCCCGGCGTGTACTCCCGCTGCTCGTAACCCGGCGTGCAGGAAGTGCGTCGTGCTGGTCTTACCGTTGGTGCCGGTCACGCCGAACATCGTCAGCGCAGTGGACGGGCTGCCGTGGAACCAGGCCGCGAGCGGACCGACGACGGCGCGCGGGTTCGGCACGACGATGGTGGGCAGCGACGACGCCGGTCGATCGCTGAGCACCGCGACAGCTCCGGCTCGAACGGCGTCCTGCTCGAAGTCCAGGCCGTGCCACCTCGCGCCGGGCAGCGCCACGTACAGGTCGCCCGGCTGGACTGCGCGCGAGTCGTCACACAGATCGTTCACCGTGGCGGACTCGACAGGAGAGGTGAGGCGGCCGCCTGCCGCGTCGGCGACGGCGGTGAGAGATCTCTCGGGGCGTCCGCCGGACGGCCGCTCCGGGCGGCGTGACAGTGCGCTCACAACCGGGTAAATACCCGGAAGTGGACACGTCAACCATCGGAGCACCGCTCGTCGGCGCGTCGCGAGGCCACCCGGGACACTGGAACCGTGAGCAGCCCGAACCGCGCCGACGTGTCCTTGGCCCCGATGGCCGCCGATCGCCTTCCCGCATGGATCGAGGAGAGCAAGAGTGAGTACCGGGCTGACCGTGTGCGTTCCGGCGAGACGCTCGAGCAGGCCACCGACAATGCGGAGCAGAGTTTCACGGCGTACTTCGCGGCCGGAGAACCCGCTCCCCACCACCACGTGTTCGACGTGATGGAACGGGACGAGCGCGTCGGGTCGCTGTGGATCGGTCCGCAGTCTCTCGGCAACACCACCGACTGGTGGGTATGGGACATCGCAATCGACGAGCCCCACCGCGGACGGGGTCTGGGCCGTGCCGCCATGCTGCTGGCCGAGCAGGAGGTCGCCGCGTTCGGCGGAACCGTGTTGGGGCTCAACGTCTTCGGATTCAATACGGCGGGTCGACGGCTGTACGAATCGCTCGGCTACGAGACCTCGTCGATACGCATGCAGAAGGTTCTCACCGAGGGCGCACGATGAGCGCAGCGGAGCCGGCACTGTCCGATCTCGTTGCTGCGCGTGAGGATTTCACCCGGTTCATGATGTCGTACCAATTCGGCATGAACGAGCTGACCACCAAGATCGACATCCTGAAGGAAGAGTTCACGCATCTGCACTCCTACAGCCCGATCGAGCACGTGGTGTCGCGGCTGAAATCGCCGCGCAGCATGGTGCAGAAGGCCGTTCGCAAGAACATCCCGCTGACGTTCCCCGCCCTACGCGCGGGACTGTTCGACATTGCCGGCGTCCGGATCACTTGCAGCTTCATTGCCGACACCTACCGGGTCAAGGACATGCTGGCGTCGCAGAACGACGTCCGAATCCTCGACTTCGAGGACTACATCGCCGACCCGAAGCCCAACGGGTACCGAAGCCTGCATCTGACCGTCGAGATCCCGGTGTTCCTGTCCGACCGGGTCGAGCACGTCTACGTCGAACTGCAGATTCGTACCGTCGCCATGGATTTCTGGGCCAGCCTGGAGCACAAGATCTTCTACAAGTACGACGGCGAGGTGCCCCGGTCGATCCGCGACGAATTGCAGGACGCGGCCGACGTCGCCAATCGTCTCGACGTCACCATGGAGCACCTCCACACCGAGGTGCGGGGACTCGATGCCCAGCCGCCGAGGACGACCCGGGGCGCACCGGGTGTCCAGGAGTTGTTCCTGCGATCACTCTTCGCCGGTGGTGAACCCGGCCAGTAGGCCGGTGTACGTCTTCGGGAGAGGCTGCGCGAACTCGCCGCGTCGGGACGTCCGCAGTCCCAGTGTCACCAGCGACTGGACGAACAGTGTTGCGGCGGAGACGCCGTCGACGACGGGGACGCCGATCTCGTCGGAGATGTGCCGACACAGGTCTGCCATCCCTGCGCATCCGAGGACCACCGCGTCGGATCCGTCGACCTCGACGGCCGTACGGCACGCTTCGGTGATGATCTTCAGGGCATCGGGATCGGTCTCGAGGTCCAGCACGGCGATCTCGCAGGCATGAATCCCGCGGCACGCCCGCGCGAATCCGTAGTGGTCGGCCAGATCCTGTGCGCGACCGACGGTGCGCCCCAACGTGGTGACCACGCTGAAGCCCCGCCCGAGAAAACTGGCGGCATGCATGGCGGCCTCGGCGATTCCGACGACCGGTCCGCTCGCGAGCTCCCTCGCTGCATCCATCCCCGGGTCACCGAAGCAGGCGATGACGTATCCGTCGACTCCGTCCTTCTCGCCTTTCGCTATCTCGTCGAGAATTCCGGGGACGGACAGAGCCTCGTCGTAATGACTTTCGATGGATGCCGGTCCCATCGACGGGCTGACCGCCTCGACGCGTGTGCCCGGGCCGACGACGGCCCGGGCACACTGTTCGATCGTGGCGGTCATCGACCACGTGGTGTTGGGGTTGATGACCTTGATGAGCACGTCGTGATGCTAGCTCGACACGGGTGCGTCGAAGTTGGTGACCGCGAGCTTCGTCTTGGTCGCCAGCACGTAGTAGACGACGAATCCGAGGACGCAGCCGATGAACCAGCTGTACTTCGACGCGGTGGACATGCCGGCGATCTCCATACCCTCGAGTGCGCCGTTGAACAGCACCGTGAACATGGCGACCACGGCGCCGACGACGGTGGCGTACACGGCAGCCGGGTTGTATCCCTTGGAGTACCAGTACTGTCCGGTCTTCTCCATCGAGAACAGTTCGTCCACGGTCACCTTCTGCTTGCGGACCAGGTAGTAGTCGGCGATGAGGATGCCGAACAGTGGTCCGATGAACGCCCCCAGCGTCTCGAGAGTCAGGTGGATGACGTCCGGGTTGTTGTAGAGGTTCCACGGCGTGATCAGCACCGACCCGACCGCGGCGATCATGCCGCCGGCGCGCCAGCTGATGCGCTGCGGATCGACGTTGGAGAAGTCGAAGGCCGGGGAGATGAAGTTGGCGACGATGTTGATGCCGATGGTGGCGATCGTGAACGTCAACGCGCCCAACACGATGGCGAAGGTGCTGTCGATACGGGCCACCGTCTCGACCGGGTCGGTGATCAGTTCGCCGAACACCGGCACGGTCAACGACGCCGTGACCACGACGAGAATGGAGAAGACGAGGAAGTTGACGGGCAGTCCGAGGAAGTTGCCGCGCTTGACCGCTCCGTACGACTTCCCGTACCGCGAGAAGTCACCGAAGTTGAGCATCGGACCCGAGAAGTACGACACCACCAGGGCGATCGCGCCGAGCATCACGGGCACCGAACTCCACCCCGTGTGAACGACACCGCCGAGGTTCAGGTCGATCGCGCTCCACCCTGCTTTCCAGATCAGGTATCCGCAGAGCAGGAACATCACGACGTAGACGGCGGGACCACAGAAGTCGATGAACTTGCGGATCGACTCCATGCCGCGCCAGAACACTGCCGCCTGGACCACCCACAGGAACAGGAAGCTCGCCCAGCCCAGGAGTGAGAGTCCGAGGAAGCCGTAATCCCCGACGACGGCATACTTTCCGAGGCTGGGAAAGAGTTTGATCAGCACGATGTCCAGCGCGGCGGACGCCAGGAATGTCTGAATTCCGTACCAGGCAACGGCGATCAATCCGCGGATGATGGCGGGAATGTTGGCGCCGAGGACCCCGAAGACGCTCCGGCACATGACCGGATACGGCACTCCCGTCACCTGAGACGGTTTGGCGACCAGATTGCAGAAGAAGTAGACGATCGAGATACCCACGAGCAGCGAGATCAGAACCTGCCAGCTGGCGAGACCGAGCGCGAAAAGGCTACCGGCGGTGACGTATCCGCCGACGGAATGCACGTCCGACATCCAGAATGCGAACAGGTTGTACGAGCTCCACGTCTGCTTCTTCAGCGGCGCGAGATCGTCGTTCGTCAGGCGTGGGTGATAGCTGTCCTTGATCAGACCCCCGCCGACCGGGTGGCCGGCTGCTTCGACCAGATCATGGGCTCCCGGCTTTGCGCCGGGTGGCGGGTCGAACGGACCCGAATGCGGAACGGTCTGCGTCATGTACTTCTCCTGATCACCGAAGATGCGGAGTGCGAATGACGTAAAAGTAGTGCCGAAGTATTTCGCATTCGTGACGCCGGCGATATATCTTCGCGACTGCCGTCAGGGGTCGGGACGCAACCCGGCCTCGTCTCCGATCCGGGAGATCACCACGTTCAGGCGGTCGTGGTGACGCGACGCGGCGGCGAGCAGTGCCGGGGTGTCCCGCGCGACGAACGCGTCCAGCATGTCCTGGTGATCGGCGTGCAGAGCAGCCCTGTCGGCACCGGCCACGTGCACCATCGGCTGCAGCGGTTCGGTGATGTTCCATGCCGCACCGAGCATGTGGAGGAGTCGACCCATTCCCGACGGGCGCGCGAGAGCCATGTGGAACTCGCGGCTCAGCCGGTGGTACTTCGACGGATCGTCGATGGAACCGCGAAGTTCCGCGTCGACGGCGACGGCCAGCGCATGGTCCTGCTCGGTCGCCGTCTGCGCCGAGGCCGCCAGTGCGGCAGTCTCCAACACCTCGCGGACGATGTACATCTCGCGGAGCTCGGCCGACGTCAACTGCGCCACCGTGTATCCCGCGTTCGGGCGGTGGTCGACCAGTCCTTCGCCGATGAGCGTCTTCAGCGATTCACGCACCGGGATCCGGCTGACCCCGAAGAGCTCGGCCACCTCGCCGAGCGGGATGGGCGTCCCTGGCGGAGCGTCACCGGACAGCACGACGCGGCGGAGCTCGTCGAGAATGACGCTCTGGGACCCGCCGGGAGCATCGATCGTCAGCTGCGCGAGCAGGACTGATCGGCGGCGGGCGGGCACGCGTCGGACTCTAGGCCCAGTCCGTCGGCGCCGCAGGACGGACCGCTCACCTCTGGTGAGTGCTCACGGTTGCGTCCGGTCGTCGTGGCGGACTTCTTCCGGGTGTCGGCGGGGTCCTCCGCGGCGGCCGATCCGAGGGCGAGTCGTCACCGGGAATGCCGGCGGCGAAGGTCGTCACGGCCGCCGACCCCGGGGCTTGTTCGGCGCGAACCTCATGTCTCGCTTGAGAGTCGAGACATGCGGCGATACTCCTGCGCGTCCACGGACGTGTCGTCGATACCGTTCCTGCGTCGGTGTCGGTCATTCGGGGGACAGCCCGATCCCGGGCCGGCGCCACGTGATCTGCGTCGACGATCGGGTTCACCGCCGATAGTGGCCGACTTATGACAAATACCGATGGCGCCCCTTACGATGACCCGATGCGCGACGGTCGTCTACCCGATGGATTCGGAGTGCGTATCGACCCACGGGTACGGACCCTCTCGGGCGGTCGGGTCCTCATCGGCGGCTCGCCGACCCGGATGATCACACTCGCTCCCGCGGCGGCCGCGATGATCGGCGACGGGTTCCTCCGCGTCTCCGATCCCGACTCCGCCACGGTGGCTCGGCGCCTCCTCGATTCCGGTGTCGCGAACCCCCGGCCGATGAGCACGCCGTCGGCCGCCGATGTCACGGTGGTCGTGCCGGTCCGCAACAACCACGAGGGTCTGCTCCGACTCGTCCGGGCTCTGCGCGGTCTGCGCGTGGTCGTCGTCGACGACGGGTCCTCGGTGCCGGTTCGACTGCCCGAGACTGCGGGCACCGATCTGTGCGCGGCGGTGACGATCATCCGACACGAGATGTCGCGTGGGCCGTCCGCTGCGCGCAACACGGGCCTGGCCGCCGCCACGACCGACTTCGTCGCATTCCTCGACTCGGATGTGGTTCCACGCAAGGGATGGCTCGAGGTCGTGCTCAGTCATTTCTCCGATCCGTCGGTCGGCTTGGTCGCGCCCCGCATCGTCGCGCTCGAACCGGAAGGCAGTGCTCTCGCGCGCTACGAACGATCCCGGTCGTCGCTGGATCTCGGGCGCCGCGAGGCACCGGTGTCGGCGGGTGGCCCCGTGTCCTACGTTCCCAGCGCGGCCGTCGTCGTGCGTCGGCGCGCCATCCTCGACTCGCACGGTTTCGACGAGGCGATGCACGTCGCCGAGGACGTCGACCTGTGCTGGCGCCTCCAGGACGCGGGATGGCGGCTGCGGTACGAACCGGTCGCGCGCGTCGCCCACGATCACCGTGTCACCCTCCGAGAGTGGTTCGGCCGCAAGCTCTTCTACGGAACCGGTGCTACCGCGCTGGCAGCTCGACACCGCGGCAAGGTTCCCCCCGTCGCGATGTCGCGCACCACTCTGCTGGCCCTGCTGCTGACCGCGTCGGGAACCCGCACGGGACTGCTCGGCGCGGTCGCCACTCTCGCCGTCACGATCGTGCGGCTGCGTCGACTGTTCGTCGGTCTCGATCACCCGACCCGTCTGGCAGCAGTCTTCGCCGCTCGTGGGTTCGTCGGTGGGGCGTGGCAGTTGGCGTCCGCCGCGGTGCGTCACTACTGGCCTGTCACGGTGCTCGCCGTGCTGTGCTCGCGGCGGATCCGGCGGCTCGCGATGGCCGTCGCGATGGCCGAGGGCGTCCGCGACTGGGCCGAGCATCGCGAGCCCGGCGGGCTGGGGCCACTGCGGTACTCCGCGTACAAGAGGATCGACGACGTCGCGTACGGCACAGGACTGTGGATGGGCGCGGTGTCGAACCGGGACGCCCGCGCGCTGGTTCCCCGGCTCGGGTGATCGAGGCCCCACCGAGCGGAGTGTGAGCTGAGTTACAGTGGACCTCACATCCTCCAGGAAGAGAAGTCGGGTGAACAGGTGAGTGCTGGTCGGCGCGAACGGGGACGGGCATGACGCTCAGTCCCTGGGTCGCCATGCGGAACGGCGACGATGCCGCGACACTCGCCCGGTCCGTCTCCCGCGCCCACGAAACGTTCGTCGGGCACCCGCTGCGTCGCCCCTCCGACTCCGACGACCCGGTCCGTTCCGTCGTCCTCGACTCGTGGCACCGCAGCCGTGACATGGGAGTCGACCCGGATCGCGGTGCCGACAACCTCCTCGACGACGTCACGCTGGCGCAGTACCGCGCCGACCACCCCATGTCGGTCATCCGGCCCGTCGTCCGGAAACTGCTCGTCGAGGATGCTGCGGACACCGGTCTGCTCGTGGCCATCACCGACGCGTCGGGACGCCTGCTGTGGGTGGAGGGCGACTCCGCCGCGAAGGATCGCGCGAACGTCATGAATTTCACCGAGGGCGCCGACTGGAGCGAGAGCCGGATGGGCACCAATGCTCCCGGCACCGCGCTGGCCATCGACCACTGTGTGCAGATCTTCGCCGCCGAGCACTTCTCGCGTCCCGCGCACGAGTGGAGCTGCAGTGCCGCTCCCGTGCACCACCCCGTCACGGGTCGCATCCTCGGCGCCATCGACATCACCGGCGGCCCCCGCGTCGCCGTTCCCGAGGTGCTCTCCCTCGTGCGTGCAACCGTCGCCGCGGCCGAGTCGGAGCTGCGCCTGCATCTGCTCGAGTCGCCGCGTAACGGCATCGACACGCGACTGCGCCTGGAGGTACTGGGCTCCGGGAGGCCGGCCCTGGTGCGCGGGGGAGAGCGGATCACGCTGTCCGGCCGTCACGCCGAGATGTTGCTGCTCCTGCATGCGCACCCGGAAGGTCTCAGCTCGGACCACCTCGCCGTACTCCTCGACGAGAACGACCTGGACTCGGTGACCGTCCGCGCCGAGATGTCCCGCCTCCGCAAGGTTTTCGGTGCCGACGGGCTCGCCTCTCGCCCGTACCGCCTGGTCGCCGAACTCGCGTCCGACGTCGAGGACGTCCGCGCAGCGCTCGATCGCGGCGACGTCGACTCCGCGCTGCGCTCGTACGTCGGCGTCGTGCTGCCGTCCTCCTACGCACCGGGAATCGAGGAGATCCGCGAGGAGTTGCGGGTGCGCGTGCAGGCGGCGCTGCTGCGGTCGGGCGACCCGGTACTGCTCGCGCGCTGGACTGCGTCGGTACACGGCCGCGAGGATGCCACGGCGTGGTCGGCCTATCTCCGCACTCTCGACCCGTCCTCCGTGCTGTTCTCGCAGGTGCAGGCCCGTCTCGCGCTGCTGGGTCGCTGACGCAACGTAGTTGCAACTGTCCGCGTTCTAGTGTTCCGCATCACAGCCCCCGATCACTCGGGGGCGTATCACCGATGAAGGAGCACGTTCGATGACTGTCTACGCTCGCCCGGGTACACCCGATGCCGCCATGTCATTCGAGAGCCGTTACGACAACTGGATCGGCAACGAGTGGGTCGCGCCGGTCAAGGGCCAGTACTTCGAGAACCCGACTCCCGTCACGGGCCAGAACTTCTGCGAGATCGCCCGGTCCACGGCCGAGGACATCGACCTCGCTCTGGACGCCGCGCACAAGGCAGCGCCGGCATGGGGCAAGACCTCGCCCGCCGAGCGCGCCGTCATCCTGAACAAGATCGCCGACCGCATCGCGGAGAACCTCGACTCCATCGCACTCGCCGAGGCCTGGGACAACGGCAAGCCGATCCGCGAGACGCTGAACGCCGACATCCCGCTCGCGATCGACCACTTCCGCTACTTCGCCGGATGCATTCGCGCGCAGGAAGGTTCGCTGTCCGAGATCGACAGTGACACCGTGGCGTACCACTTCCACGAGCCCCTCGGCGTCGTCGGCCAGATCATCCCCTGGAACTTCCCGATTCTC
The DNA here is from genome assembly GCF_000834565.1 of Rhodococcus sp. MEB064. NCBI lineage: Bacteria > Bacillati > Actinomycetota > Actinomycetes > Mycobacteriales > Nocardiaceae > Rhodococcus > Rhodococcus sp. MEB064. The sequence goes on along the minus strand of NZ_JXQS01000015.1, from coordinate 12,170 downwards.
ATGGCCGTGTGGAAGCTCGCGCCCGCACTCGCCGCCGGCAATGCCGTCGTCCTCAAGCCGGCCGAGCAGACTCCCGCGTCGATCATGTACCTGATCAGCGTCATCGGTGACCTGCTGCCTCCGGGCGTGCTCAACATCGTCAACGGGTTCGGCACCGAGGCCGGCAAGCCGCTGGCGTCGAGCCCCCGCATCAAGAAGATCGCGTTCACCGGTGAGACCACGACCGGGCGCCTGATCATGCAGTACGCCTCGCAGAACCTCATCCCGGTGACGCTCGAGCTCGGCGGCAAGAGCCCCAACATCTTCTTCTCCGACGTGCTGTCGCAGAACGACGACTACCAGGACAAGGCACTCGAGGGCTTCACGATGTTCGCCCTCAACCAGGGCGAGGTCTGCACCTGCCCGTCGCGTTCGCTGATCCAGGAGGACATCTACGACGACTTTCTCGCACTGGCCGCGATCCGCACGAAGGCTGTGCGCCAGGGTGATCCGCTGGACACCGAGACGATGATCGGTGCGCAGGCCTCGAACGACCAGCTCGAGAAGATCCTGTCGTACATCGAAATCGGCAAGGGTGAGGGCGCCAAGATCGTCACCGGCGGTGAGCGCGCAGAACTCGGCGGTGACCTCAACGGTGGCTACTACGTGCAGCCCACCATCTTCACCGGCAAGAACAACATGCGCATCTTCCAGGAGGAGATCTTCGGACCCGTCGTCTCGGTCACCTCCTTCACCGACTACGCCAACGCCATCGAGATCGCGAACGACACGCTCTACGGCCTCGGCGCCGGTGTCTGGTCCCGTGACGGCGGCGTCGCCTACCGGGCCGGCCGCGACATCCAGGCCGGTCGCGTGTGGACCAACACCTACCACCAGTACCCGGCCCACGCGGCTTTCGGTGGCTACAAGCAGTCCGGCATCGGCCGCGAGAACCACAAGATGATGCTCGACCACTACCAGCAGACCAAGAACCTGCTGGTGAGCTACGCCCCGAAGGCTCAGGGCTTCTTCTGATGCTCCCGAGGCTCAAAGCAACCGCCGGGGCGATGGAGCTTCTCCGTCGCCTCGGCGGTCTCCACGGCGCCCTGATGATGCATCAGAGCGGTGGATGCTGTGACGGGTCGTCGCCGATGTGTTATCCCGCAGGCGAATTCATCGTCGGTGACCGCGACGTCCTGCTCGGCATCCTCGATCTGCGGGCGGAGGTCGGCACCGTCGCCGACGACCTCCCGACCGGCAGCGACCTGGTTCCCGTGTGGATCTCGGGGTCGCAGTTCCAGGCGTGGAAGCACACCCAGATGGTGCTCGACGTGGTGCCGGGCCGTGGTAGCGGCTTCTCCCTCGAGACGCCGGAGGGGCTGCGGTTTCTCAGTCGTGGCCGCGCCTACACCCCCGAGGAGAACGCGGAACTCGAGGCGCAAGACCCCCTCACCGGTGCGCAGTGGGAGGAGGGTGCTCGTCCGCCCGTCCCCACCGAGTCGATCGTCGTCGCCGAGGCCGCGGACGCCTGCCCGGTGCCAGGGATGGCGATACAGGGTTGAGTCGGGTGCGCTGAGCCGCGATTACCGCGGTTCAGCGCACCGTCCGAGCGTCGCTCGGACTTCGGCGATCACCTCGTCGGGTCTCTGTGTGAGGTCGCGCCACGTGTATCGCAGCACCGTCCACTCCTGAACGACGACGTTCTGCCGAGTTCGGTCTCGGTGAAAGGCGGTGGGGTCCGAATGGAAGGCCCAGCCGTCGATCTCGATGCAGACGCGTTCGTCGAGAAACACGAAGTCCAGCACGTAGCCGCGCCACGGAAAGTTGACCAGGAACCCCGTGATGCGGCCGTTGCGCATCACGGCGACGAAGAGGCGCTCGGCCTCCGACCGAGTTCCTTCTTCCGCTGCTACGAGAAGCTTCTCGGCCGCGGGGGCGCCACGTCGCCGAGGGTTCCGATCGTGTGCGCGCCGGAGCACGGACGGCGACATCCGCCCACGCAGGGCGACGTCGACGATGCCCATCCCCATCTCCTCGGACGCTTCGAGAACCGTGAGACCCGAGGCTGTGACGCGGATTCCGCGGATCGCCACCACATCGGCGGGGTCGAGGTTCCGGCGCCGCACCCGAACACCCGACGGTGCCCTACTCCGTCCTCCGCGCGGGACCGTGACATCGACGATGCGTGGTGCAACCGAAACGAGTCCGTGCCAGTACGCGGCACTGACCGATGTCACCACGGCCCCGTCGCCGGCCCAGTACGCGGCGCACCGCACACGGGCGGCATCCGTCCACGGTCTGTCACAGGCGACGTAGACGCCTCGCGTGACGCGACGCCATCTGCCGGCTCGGACGCGTCGATCGATCGCGTCCTGGCTCACCCCGGCGTCGTGAGCTTGCTTCGCGGTGATGACACCGTCGTGGAGCGCGAGAAGTCGATCGATCACAGGCGTTGGACGGATGCGTCGGCACTCCTGGTTCCGCCGGGTGCGCGCAGCCGCGGTTCCCGCGGGTCAGCGCACCGTCCAGTGGAAAAACAATCGCAACGTCCCCGCAACACGGCAGTCCTAGCCTCACCTCACCACCCGCCCACACTCCGAAAGAGGCTCACCCATGGCCGTGAAGGAACCGCGCCCCGTAGCGTCCGATTCTCAGGCAGAATCGTCCGACTACCTGGCCAAGCGCACGCTCAAGACCGGCAGTGCGGGGTGGGTGCTGCTGGCGGGGCTGGGCGTCAGCTATGTCATCTCGGGTGACTACTCGGGGTGGAACTTCGGGCTCGAGCAGGGCGGGTTCGGTGGTCTGCTCATCGCGGGGATCCTCATCGCGGGCATGTACCTGGCGATGGTGCTGGGGATGGCGGAGATGTCGTCGGCGCTCCCGGCCGCGGGCGGCGGGTACACGTTCGCCCGGCGCGCGCTCGGACCGTGGGGTGGGTTCGCCACCGGCACAGCCATTCTCATCGAGTACGCGATCGCCCCCGCGGCCATCGCGACGTTCATCGGTGCGTACGTCGAGTCGCTCGGCCTGTTCGGGATCACCGACGGGTGGTGGGTGTACCTCGCCGTCTACGCCATCTTCATCGGCGTACACCTCGCCGGTGTGGGCGAGGCGCTGAAGGTCATGTTCGTCATCACCGGCATCGCCCTCGTAGGCCTCGTGATCTTCGCGGTCGCCGCGATCTTCCAGTTCGACGCCTCCAACCTCACCGACATCGCCCCGACGGACGCCGCGGGCGCGTCGAGCTTCCTGCCGATGGGCTACCTGGGGATCTGGGCCGCCGTACCGTTCGCCATCTGGTTCTTCCTCGCGATCGAGGGAGTGCCGCTCGCTGCCGAGGAAGCGAAGGATCCGGCGCGCAACGTCCCGCGCGGCATCATCGCGGCGATGGCAGTTCTGCTGGTCACCGCGACCGCGATGCTGATCCTCGTGACGGGCGCCGGCGGTGCCGACGCGATGCAGGCGTCGGGCAACCCGTTGGTGGAGGCGCTGGGGGACAGCGGCGCCGCGACGGTGGTCAACTACATCGGCCTCGCAGGTCTGATCGCCAGCTTCTTCTCCATCATGTACGCCTACTCCCGGCAGCTGTTCGCGCTGAGCCGCGCCGGCTACCTGCCGAAGTCGATGTCGGTGGTCAACAGCCGGAAGGCGCCGACGCTGGCGCTGATCGTGCCCGGCATCATCGGCTTCGCCCTGACGTTCACCGGCAAGGGCTCGATGTTGTTGAACATGGCCGTCTTCGGGGCAGCGCTGAGCTACGTTCTGATGATGGTGAGCCACATCGTGCTCCGTCGCCGCGAGCCCGACATGCCGCGTCCGTACCGCACCCCGGGCGGCACGGTCACGACCGGATTCGCGCTCGTCATCGCCGCCTTCGCCGTGATCGCGACGTTCCTCGTGGACAGTCAGGCGGCGCTGTGGTGCCTGGTCGTGTTCGCGCTCTTCATGGTCTACTTCGGCGTCTACAGCCGCCACCACCTGGTGGCCAATTCTCCGGACGAGGAGTTCGCGGCGCTCGCCGCCGCCGAGGACGAACTCGGGTGAGTACCTACCACCGGCAGATCTCGGGAACCACGTACACCTTTCACGGACTCGTCGAGGTGATGGCGAAGGCCACGCCGGCGCGATCGGGCGATCAGCTCGCGGGATGCGCGGCGGAGTCTGATGCCGAACGTGCCGCCGCCGCGTGGGTTCTGGCGGATCTCCCGCTCCAGACGTTCCTGGACGAGCAGGTGGTGCCGTACGAGAGCGACGAGGTCACCCGTCTCATCATCGACAGCCATGACGCGCAGGCGTTCGACGCGGTCTCGCACCTGACGGTGGGTGGCCTGCGCGACTGGTTGCTCACGGTCGCAGCGGAACCCGACAGCGCCCGGACACTGCGGGACGTCGCGCCGGGCCTCACCCCGGAGATGGTGGCCGCGACGAGCAAGATCATGCGCAACCAGGATCTGATCGCGGTGGCGAAGGCGGCGACGGTGATCTCCGCGTTCCGCACCACTATCGGCCTGCCCGGCACGATGGCAACGAGGCTGCAGCCCAACCATCCGACGGACGACCCGCACGGTATCGCTGCAGCCACCCTGGACGGTCTGCTCATGGGCTCGGGCGACGCCGTCATCGGTATCAACCCGGCCACCGACTCACCCGCTGCGACAGCCGATCTGCTGTACCTGCTCGACGAGATCCGGCAGCGTTTCGAGATTCCGGTGCAGTCGTGTGTGCTCTCCCACGTCACCACCACCGTGGACCTGATCGGCAAGGGTGTCCCGGTGGATCTCGTGTTCCAGTCCATCGCCGGAACCGAGGGTGCCAACTCCAGTTTCGGGGTCACGGTGCCGATGCTCCTGGAGGCGAACGAGGCGGGAAAGTCGTTGAACCGCGGCACCGTCGGAAACAACGTCATGTACCTGGAGACGGGCCAGGGATCGGCGCTGTCCGCCAACTCGCACTTCGGTGCCGGCGGCAAGCCCGTCGATCAACAGACCCTCGAGACCCGCGCGTACGGGTTGGCCAGGGCGCTCGATCCGCTGTTGGTCAACACGGTGGTGGGCTTCATCGGACCCGAGTACCTCTACGACGGCAAGCAGATCATCCGCGCCGGCCTCGAGGATCACTTCTGCGGCAAGATCCTGGGCCTCCCCATGGGTGTCGACGTCTGTTACACCAACCATGCCGAAGCGGACCAGGACGACATGGACACCCTGTTGACGCTGCTCGGCGCCGCGGGCGCCGCCTTCGTCATCGCCGTGCCCGGTGCCGACGACATCATGCTCGGCTACCAGAGCCTGTCCTTCCACGACGCCCTCTATGTTCGACAGGTGTTGGGCCTCAAGCCCGCTCCCGAGTTCGAGGCGTGGATGCACAGGCTGGGGATGACCGACGACGCGGGGCGGGTCCTGCCCATCGACGCATCCACCTCACCCCTTCGAGCATTGACGACGCCGGCATGAGCACACCGGACTTCTGGACCGACCTCCGTGTGACGACGCAGGCGCGCATCGGACTCGGCCGGGCGGGCGACGCGCTGCCGACGACGCGGGTGCTCGAGTTCCGTGCCGCCCACGCCGCGGCGCGGGACGCGGTCCACATGCCGCTCGACACCGACAGCTTCGCTCGGGAGATCGCCGCGGTCGGACTCGGTGATCCGGTGGTCGTGTCCAGCAAGGCGTCCACCCGCAGCGAGTACCTGCGTCGTCCCGATCTGGGGCGGCAACCCGAGGACCTGTCCGGTGTCGACACGGTCGACGCGGACATCGGAATCGTGTTGTGCGACGGTCTGTCCCCGCGGGCACTGATGGATCACGGCGCAGGATTGCTCGCTGCGCTGAAGGACTCGCTGGGCACGTTCACGATCGCACCTCCGGTGATCGCCACCCAGGCGCGGGTCGCGCTGGGCGACCATGTCGGAGCAGCACTGGGCGTGTCGACGCTCATCGTCGTCATCGGTGAACGGCCGGGACTCTCGGTCGCGGACAGCCTCGGCATCTACCTGACGCACGGTCCGAAGCCCGGGCGCAACGACTCCGAGCGCAACTGCATCTCGAACATCCACCCACCCGGCGGCATGCACTACGACCATGCCGCGAGGGTGACGGCGTCGCTGGTGGCGGGAGCACGCACGCTCGGACGGTCGGGTGTCGATCTGAAGGATTCGTCTCGCGAACTGACCTGACTAGAGTTCCGGGCGTGCTTGTTCAGCGTGTGCGGGTCGATCCCGCGCGGGACACCCTGTCGGACGTCCGTATGACCGGTGACACGGTCACCGAGATCTCTCGACCCGGCGAGCGACTGCCGTCGATCACGGGGGAGGAGGTGGTCGACGGTCGCGGTGGTGTGCTTCTGCCGGGCTTCGTCGACGGGCACGTGCACATGGCGCAGTGGGCTCTCGCGCGGCGCCGTCTCGACGTCGGCGCGGCCACCGGGGCGCGTCACCTCGTGGACCTGCTGGTGGCGTCGGGTGCCACGGGAGATGTTCGTGCGCAGGGGTTCCGGGGCGCGCTGTGGACGGACACGCCGCACAAGGACCTGCTGGAGTCGGCGCTCCCGGGTGTCCCTGTCGCGGTGACCAGCATGGACCTGCACACGGTGTGGTTGTCCCCCGCGATGATGTCCGAGCTCGGTGTCGACCACCCGACCGGAGTCTTCCGCGACCACGAGGCCATCGCGATGGGGAGTGCGATCGACGCTCGGGTCGGGAGCGACGTGCTCGACGGCTACATCTGCGACGGGACCGTGGATCTGGCGGCGCGGGGTGTGACCGAAGTGCTCGACTTCGAGTTCGACGACAACATCACGGCGTGGACGCGACGGTTCGCGGCCCGTGAGCCCGCGGTGCGGGTCAGTGCGTCGACATGGCCCACGTGGCTCGAGCAGACGCTCGCGGCGGGACATCGCACGGGTGACGTCGCACCGGACACCGGCGGTGGGCTGCGGATGGGGCCGCTCAAGATCATGGCGGACGGATCGCTGAACACCAGGACCGCCTGCTGTCACGACGCCTACCCCGACTCGGTCGACGAGGAGGAATCGCACGGTCTGCTGCTGGTCGATCACGAGGAGCTGGTTCGGTTGATGACCCGCGCCGCCGCCGGCCACATCGCGTCGGCGGTCCACGCGATCGGGGATCGCGCGAACACTGTCGTTCTCGATGCGTTCGAGACGGTGCGGGACTCCGCGGCGGCGGGGCTCCATCCCCCGGTCGGTGGACGCGTGGAGCACGCCCAGCAGGTGCGTCCGGAGGATCTCGACAGGTTCGCCGAACTCGGTGTCGTCGCGTCGGTCCAGCCGCAGCACGCGGTCACCGACCGCGACGTCGCCGACACGTTGTGGCGTGGCCGACGCTCACGGGCCTATCCCTACGGTTCGCTGCACTCGCACGGCGCGAGACTGCAGTTCGGGTCCGACGCGCCGGTGTCGCCGCCCGACCCGCGCTCGGCGATCGCCGACGCCGTCTTCCGCACCGACGACGGGCGGCCGTCCTGGACACCGGCGGAAGCAGTACCGATGGACGTCGCGCTGGCGGCGGCGTCGGGTGGCCGGTCGGGTGTGTCGATCGGTTCACCGGCCGACCTGGTGGTGCTCGCCGAGTCGCCGTACGTGGTGTCCAATGCGGACCTGCGCGCCGTCCCCGTCGTCCTCACCGTCAGCGGCGGGCGCGTCACGCACCGGGGACACTGACCTTCGCGCGACGGCGCGGTGTCCCTACCCGGCGGTAGTGTCGAAGCGTGGTCACGGTCCAGGAGAACTTCCCGTTCGCAGGAGCGCGAATGCTGCGCACGCGAGGTCGTGGAAACGCCGCAGAAGCGGGTAGACGGACCGTTCCGAGCGTTGTTTTCCAGCGGTTCACCCCCTCTGACATGCGGTCCGAGCTTCGGTGCCGCGACACGAATTCGGATGCACCCGTCTGCGTCAACTAGCATGGAAGGCTGCCTGACAAACGAAGGGATCACTATCAACCTCGCCGGATCATCGTCACTACTCACAGGTGTGGCGCATGGGTACTGCATGTCCCTGTCCCGCGACGACGCGCTCTTCGGCGCCGGCGTCACGAGTGGATACCGGAGTGCAGACGCGGGGTGCAGCGACAGAATCAACGGCAGCAGTACCGAGTGTTCGGGGCGAAACGGGGGAATCGCACCGAACGGACCGTCGACGACGGTCGGCTCGGACAGCTGGGACCACGCGATCGTTCGCGGTGTCACGAGAGAACACGGGGAGTAGAACGTGGACGACGATTCGCGCTCGGGCGGCGACGATGCACGCCCGGACAGTGCCGAGGGCACCGAACCCGGACAGGTCGAGTCGACGCTTCCGGAGGGGGCTTTCCCTCTCTCCGGTGCCCAACGAGGAATCTGGTTCGCGCAGCAGTTGGCGGGCGACGTCCCCATCGCGATCGCGCACTACGTCGAGCTGAACGGTGAGCTCGACCTCCAGCTGTTGAACGACGCGCTCGATCGCGCCGGTCGGGAGTTCGGATCGGGCTACCTCCGTCTGACCGAGGTCGACGGCGAGCCGTTCCAGTACGTCGACCTGAGCATCGACGACCACGTCTCCTACCTCGATCTGCGGTCGGAGGACGACCCCGAGGCCGCGGCCATGGCCTGGATGACGCGCGAGTACAGCGCGCCCGTGGACATGCTGGTGGATCGACTCGTCGTCTCGCACGTCCTGCAGCTGTCCGACAAGCGCTGGTTCTGGTACTCCCGCATCCACCACGTCGCTCTCGACGGGTTCGGCGCGATGACGATGATCCAGCGCACGGCCGCGCTCTACTCGGCCGCTGTCGACGGCGTGGAGGTCGAACCGTCGAAGGCGGTCGATCTGCACAACCTGTACGAGGACGATGCGAAGTACCGCTCCTCCGAGCGCTTCGAGAAGGACGGCGCCTACTGGGCGGAGAAGGTCCGCAGCCTGCCCGACCCGCCGTCGCTCTCGCCGATCACGGCGCCGCCCACCTCGCCCGCCCTGATCGCCGGCGGATACGTGTCGGAGGACCTCGCCGAGCGGCTGGACGCCCGCGTGACCGAGCTCGGCACCGCGTCGGCACCCTTCGTCGTGGCCGCGTTCGCCGCCTTCGTCGCCCGGATGACCGGCACCGAGGACGCCGTGCTGAGCCTGCCCGTCTCCGCGCGCACCACCGCCGTGATGCGGCGCTCCGGCGGCATGGTGTCCAACGTCGTCCCGCTGCGTATCGCGCTGCCTCCCAGTTGCACGGTCGCCGAGTCCGCGTCGCGTGCCCAGCTCGAGCTGACCGGGGCGTTGCGCCGTCAGCGGTATCGGCACGAGGACATCCGCCGCGACAGCGGTGAATCCGTCACCCAGCGTGGACTGTTCGGCCCGTCCATCAACATCATGTTGTTCCACGACGATCTGCGCCTCGGCGACATGCACGGGTCGTACAACGTTCTGACCACCGGTCCCGTCGAGGACCTCGCGCTCAACATCTACCCGGGTGCCGACGGCCGCGAACTGCGAATCGACTTCGAGGCCAACCCGTTGCGTTACACACAGGAGCGGCTGAACGCGCACCGCGCACGGTTCGTCACCTTCCTCGATGCGCTGATCGAGGCGTCCCCGGATGCGCCGATCGGATCGCTCGATCTGCTCACCGAGGACGAGCGTGAACGCATCGTCCCGGCGCTGGGAGCCGAGAGCTTCCCGCAGATCACCTTCGCCGAGATCATCGCGCGCGCAGTCGATTCCGCACCCGACCGTGTCGCCGTCACGTGCGGCTCGGAGTCGGTCACGTACGCCGAACTGGACGCTCGCTCGAACCGTTTCGCCAGGTTGCTCACCTCGCGCGGAGTGGGCCCGGAAAGTGTCGTCGCGGTGGCACTCGGCCGTTCGGTCGAGATGATCCACGCGACGTGGTCGATCGTCGCCTCCGGTGGCGCGTTCCTCCCGATCGATCCCGCGTATCCGCTCGACCGCATCGTGCACATGCTGGGCGACTCGGGAGCCCGCGTCGGTGTGACGACGCGTCGGCACGTGGACTCGCTCCCCGACACCGTCGAATGGCTGGTCATCGACGATCCGGAGCTGTGCGGAGATCTCGAGGTCTGCTCTCCGGCGCGGATCACCGATGCCGACCGCTCCACCCCGATCCGCCCCTTCACCGCTGCCTGGATGATCTACACGTCGGGCTCGACGGGACTGCCCAAGGGCGTGGTCGTCGGCCACGACGGACTCTCCAACATCATCGGCGAGATGACGGTGTCCTACGGGGTCTCGTCCGACTCGGTGATCCTCGGCGTGGCATCACCGAGCTTCGACGCGTCCATCTTCGAGCAGCTCATGGCGCTCTCCGCGGGCACCACGCTGGCACTGGCTCCGTCCGGCGTGTTCGGCGGCGAGGAACTCGCGGACTACATCCGTGAGAAGAACGTCACGCACGTGGTCATCACGCCCGCCGCGTTGGGGTCGTTGGACCCGGACGGTCTCGAGCAGATCGAGAGCATCATCAGCGCCGGCGAGGCGCTGCCGTCGGAGGTCGCCGCCCGCTGGACACCGCGCACCGCGCTCCGGAATGCATACGGCCCCACCGAGACCACGATGATCGGGTCGATCTCCGCCCCTCTCGAACCCGGTGCCCCCGTCACCATCGGATCACCCATCCGTGGCACCCGGCAGGTCGTGCTGGACAACAGGCTCCGTCCCGTCCCGATCGGCGTCGTGGGTGAGCTCTACCTCGCGGGCGTCGACCTGGCACGTGGGTACGCCAACCGCGTCGGGCTCACGTCGACACGGTTCGTGGCCGGCCCGTGGGCGGAGCCGGGCGGCCGCATGTACCGCACCGGTGACCTGGTGCGGTGGACCGACGACGGCGACATCGTCTACGTCGGACGCGCCGATTCGCAGGTCAAGATCCGTGGCTTCCGCATCGAGCTCGGTGAGATCGACGCAGTACTGGCGACCCATCCGAGCGTCCGGACGTCCGTCACCGTCGCGCACCGTCAGGCATCCGGTGCCACCGTCCTCGCCGCGTACGTGGTGTTGCGGCCCGGGGTCTCGCTGGATCACACCGAGCTGCTGCGCCATGCATCGCACCAACTTCCGTCCCACATGATCCCGTCGGCAGTCGTCGTGCTCGACCAGCTGCCGGTCACGGTCAACGGCAAGATCGACCACCGCCGTCTGCCGGAACCGGTCCTCGCCACTCGCGAGTTCCGGGCTCCGACAACCGTTGTCGAGGAGATCGTCGCCTCCGTCTTCACCCAGCTGATGGGTGTGGAGAAGGTCGGTCTGGACGACGACTTCTTCGCGCTCGGCGGCAATTCACTGATCGCGACGCGCGCGGTATCGCGGCTCGGCGCGGCGCTGGGCACCCAGGTCTCGGTCCGCACCCTGTTCGAGGCCCCCACCGTGGAGTCGCTCGCGTCCCGTCTGCAGCAGGGCGGGCACGGCGTGTCGCGGGCACCGCTGGTGCGTCGCGAACGCACCGGCCCCGTCCCGCTGTCGCCCGCGCAGCGCCGCATGTGGTTCCTCAACCAGTTCGATCCGTCGTCTGTGGCCTACAACATTCCGCTGGCGCTGCGACTCGAGGGTGACCTCGACATCGCCGCCCTGCAGGTCGCGATCATGGACGTCGTCGACCGTCACGAGGCGCTGCGCACGTCGTACCCCGACACGCAGGACGGCCCGGTGCAGGTGGTCCACGATCCGGAAGCCGTCGTTCCCGATCTGACTCCCGTGCCCGTCACCGCGGAGGACCTGCCCACGGCACTGTTGTCGTTCGCGATGACGACGTTCCAGGTGACCGAGCACGTTCCGTTGGTGGGCAGGCTCTTCCAGATCGACGAGACGCATCACGTGCTGGCCATCGTCGTGCATCACATCTCGTCCGACGGTGCCTCGCTCACGCCGCTGGCCCGCGACCTCATGGCCGCCTACAGCGCCCGCATCGCCTTCTACGCGCCCACCTGGACGCCACTTCCGGTGCAGTACACCGACTACACGCTGTGGCAGCGCGAGGTGCTCGGCTCCGAGGACGACCCCACGTCGTTGATCGCCCAGCAGGAGCGGTACTGGGTCGAGACGCTGCGCGATGCACCGGATCTGCTCCCGCTGCCGCTCGACAGGGCGCGCCCGACGCGGTCGTCGCTGAGCGGTGGACTGCACTCGTTCGACATCGACCCCGAGCTGCACCGCGCGATGATCGAGCTGGCCTCCCGGAACCGCACGACGCTCTT
>NZ_JXQS01000014.1:0-64466 GCF_000834565.1 Rhodococcus sp. MEB064 | reverse complement strand
CGGTCACCGCACCGCGGGCGGGCACCGTCACCCGGATCGCCCTGTCGGGTGTCGCCCAGGTCGAGGGCGGAGACCTGATCTGCGTCATCGCCGTCGGAGACACCACCGACCCCTCCTGACAGGAGGCGGCCGGCGGTGTCCCCGACGGCGAGAAGTCGAGCTCGACAATCAGATGGAGCGGTCCGCAGTCGTACAGGCGGAGCCGGCCAACGCGCGACTGATAGCGGCGCTGGTCTCGCGGAGAGGATTGACGAACAGTTGGCCATCTCCATCCCCCGCCGTGAAGCTGACCGAGATGGCAGCGAAAGCCTTGTTTCCGACCAGGATCGGAGCAGCCATGCATGCAAGTCCACGAGCAGCTTTCTCGCGCTCACTGGCAATGCCGGAAAGTCGCACGTTCCGCAGATAGTCGCTCGACGCCAGTAGTTTCGCGAGACGGGCCTGGTCCGGACTGCCGGTGGGTGGCGCGGAAAGTGGACGCGCGAACGCGAGCAGAGCTCGACCGACGCCTGTGGACTCGGCGGGTAGTTGCCCACCCACGGTGGCAGGAGTGGCGGGCGAGATATTGCTCGGAAGCTTCTCCAGATACACCACGTCCGTGTCGTCGAGGACTGCGAGATGCACAGTTTGACGTGTCAGTCGTCGAAGCCTTTCCAGATGTGGAAGCGCAGTGTCGCGAAGGCGCGCTTCTGCGGAGCGCGAGCCGATGGCGAACATGCGCAGTCCTACTCGGTAGTCCTGCCCTACGCGTTCGACAGCTCTGATGTCGAGGAGAATGGTCATGATTCTGTGTGCTGTGGACTTGGGCAGGCCGCTTCTCCGAGAGATATCACTGAGTGTCAGGACTTGATGACCCTGATCGAACACCTCGAGTACATCGAACGCTTTCCTCAGGATCGATGGAGAGCTGGGGCTTACCGAGGGTGCGGTCAGGTGCGTCGACGTATCCACAACTGATGACCTACTCATGACTGTCCCTCTCGACCGTGAGTCCGAAGCTGATGTCCCTATTCGCCATCAGGGTCGTCCTCTGTCCCGACCGAGTCCAGCAGTTCGTTCCACGAGATGGACCACGTCCTCGAGGGGTTGTGCAGACAGGCGAATGGGATGTCCTCGACAGGCTTCGCTTCGGTCCACCAGGGCCGAGTCTCAGGTCAACCGTTGATGAACGAGGTGACCAACTGATTGAACTCGGCAGCATGCTCGATCTGCGCCCAATGGCCACACCGATTCAGCACGATTGCCCGGCTGTTCGGAATGCGCGTCACTAGATGCAGGCTGTTCTCGAGGGGCACCACACGGTCATCACGTCCATGAATTACCAGCGTCGGAGCGGTGATGGAGCGCACTTTGTCGGCGAGCTGCAGGTAGGGCCACGGGGCTGGAGTGCCGGTGAACTGGCTGTTCCAGTTGGCCAGGTGGTCCGGTCGTGCCTCGGCCGCCTTCGCACGTGCCTGCGCGAGTTCATCGGTGGCCATCGACTGATCGAAGCACATGACCTGCACGAGTCGCTTCATGTTCTCTGCGGTGGGCTCCCGGTACGCGTGGAGCAGCACTGCCATACCTTCTGTGGGCCCGTTTCCGGGGGAGAAGGACATGACAGTAGGAGCCGGGGTACCCATCGTGATCAGGTGGGAGACTCTGTCGGGATGCGCAATCGAGGTGCTGAAAGCAGTTATCCCGCCCATCGAGTTACCCACCAGAGCGGCCCGAGGGATGTCGAGGGCATCGAGTAGAGCAATCAGTACGGCTGTGTGATCGCGCCCGGTGTCGTCGTTCTGGGTGTCGCTCTCGCCCCAACCGGGCATGTCGGGCGCTATCACGCGGAAATGTTCTGCCAGGGCACCGATACTCGGGCTGAAGTTGGTGCTGCTGGTGGCTCCAGGGCCGGCGCCGTGGAGCAACACCACTGGGTGTCCGGTGCCGGCCTCGATGTAGTGGACCCGGAAGTTCGGGAGATCGATGAATCGGTCCGAGTATCGCGGCTCTTGTGCGGTCATGTGTCTCTCCTCCAGTGTCGGTAGATATGTGGTTGCGTGTGTCGCAGGCGCACGAGCAGACCCGAACAATTGGCCGCCGACCTCGGACTCTGTAGTGCGGAGAGACCTACAGCACAAAAGTGTTCCGGAGGCCGGGACGCTTCCGTTGAGTTGCTCGGCAATCGATCTAGCTTCGGACTACACCCGACAGGAAGTAGGAATCATGAGTCATATCGCAGCGCTGGGTTACCTGGTCGTTCGTGGGCCTCTGGATGAGTGGCGCACGTTCGGCACTGAAATCCTCGGTGCCCAGCTCGTCGACGGGCCCGACGCCTCCTCGGCAGCGTTTCGCACCGATGATCGGGCCTACCGCGTCGTTGTGCAGGACGGTCCTCCCGGGCCCGACGCTCTGCAGGCACTGGGATTCGAGGTTGCCTCCGAAGAGGATCTCGACGCCCTGATTGTCGACCTCGGAGTCGCGTCCATCGACGTGGTGGAAGATCCCGACTTGGCCGCACTGCGGCGCGTACAGCGGCTGGTGACTTTCGTGGACGTCGACGGCAACCGTATCGAAGCTCATGTCGGACCTGAGTCGAACAACGAACCCTTCGTCTCCCCGCGCGGCATCCGATTCGTCTGCGGTGACCTCGGACTGGGCCACGTTTTCATGTTCAGCCCCAACGGTGAACGAAGCGCAGATTTCTACCGCACCGTGCTCGGTTTCAAGACCACCGACACGATCGCGCTGGGAGACGAAAATGGCATCTTCCTGCGGTGTAACCCGCGGCACCACACTGTCGCCTTCGCCGCCATTCCCGGCCCGCCGCCCGGACTCGGTCACCTGATGGTGGAAGTCGAGTCGTTGGAGGCCGTGGGACGAGCACTCGACATCGTCGAGAAGAGTCCCTTCGATATCCAGATGAGCATCGGCGAGCACACCAATGATCGGATGACTTCTTTCTATGTCATCACCCCGTCGGGCTTCGCCATCGAGTACGGCTGGAACGGAAAACTGGTCGATGACGCGCTGTGGAAGGTCGGACACTATGATTCCGCCAGCATCTGGGGGCATCACTTCGCTGTGCCTGCTGCCGCGATGGCCGGAGCGCAGGCGACTACTGACCAGTCCTGATGATCGACCTGAACGGTCTCGTTGATCCGGAGGGCGGTTACAACAACCCGCGGATCTACACTGATCCGGATTTGTACGAGCTGGAACTGGACAGGGTGTTCGGACGCAGCTGGCTCTTTTTGGCCCATGACTCGCAGTTGCCGAAGAAGGGCAGTTTCGTCCAGACCTACATGGGCGAGGATCCCGTCCTGGTGGTCCGACAGAAGGACGGGTCGGTCAAGGCATTTCTCAATCAGTGTCGGCACCGCGGAATGCGAATCTGTAGAGCTGATGAAGGCGTCAGTAAGACGTTTACGTGCAGCTATCACGGATGGGCATACGACCTGGAGGGCAACCTGGTCAACGTCCCGACGGAGGATAGGGCGTACCACAACGAGATCGACAAGAAGAATTGGGGCGCACTGAAGGTCCCACGGATCACGAACTACAAAGGATTCTATTTCGGGACCTGGTCGGAGGAGACGCCGGAGTTCGACGAGTATCTGGGTGACATGGCCTACTACTTCGACTCCGTAGTCGACCGGTGGGACAATGGCCTCGAATTCATTGGGGGTACCTCCAAATGGGTCATCGACTGCAACTGGAAGTTCGCCTCCGAACAGTTCGCGAGCGATTTCTACCATGCACCGGTGGCTCATGCCTCGGCGGCGATCGCACTGACCGACCAGCCGCTTGTATTGTTGCCACCCGATATTCCAGGTCGCCAGTTCGCTGGCAATGGCCACGGTTCGGGTAGTTTCTGGTTGCCCGAGCTGACGTTGCCGGACGTACATGTGGGACAGAAATACACAGCCTGGGTAGCGGAGAATCAAGAACAGGTATACGGCGGAATCGGGCGCGACCGAGCCGTCCAAGTGTTGGCCTTGCACAATACAGTTTTCCCGAACTTCTCGTGGCTCGGGCAGTTCTCCACGATGCGGGTCTGGCATCCCCGTGGGCTCGGCAAAATGGAAGTGTGGTCGTGGACGTTCGTCCCCAAGGACGCCCCGGCCGAGGTCAAGGCGACGATCCGGCGCGGTGTGCAGCGGACGTTCAGTCCCGCCGGCTCGTTCGAGACCGATGACGGGGAGAACTGGACCGAAATCCAGAAGGTGCTGCGCGGCTTCAAGGCACGAGAAAGCAGGTTCAATACCCAGATGGGCTTGGGTTTCGAGGAACGCGACACGAACGGCCAGCCCGGTCAGTCCAATGATGTCTTCGCCGAACGGCAGCCCGCGGCTTCTATCGCCATTGGAGTGAGTTGATCAACGGTCTGTCGTGGTCCGAAAGTCAGGAACTCGACCGAGCTCGCATCGCCTCCGAAGCATCTCCCGAGAAAGTGCAACACGCATGACCACCACAGAACCTGTGAATGCGGTGAACTCGGTGTTCCGAACAGTCGACGTCGGGACACAGCACAATGTCGAACAATTTCTCTACGCCGAGGCGGATCTTCTCGACAGCCATAGGTACAAAGAGTGGATCGAAATGTTTGCGGACGATGTCCGTTACCGGGCACCCACTCGGATGACGCGGACCAACCGCGAACGGCACCACGAGATCGCCGCCGATGACGAAAGCGCGTTCATCGACGACAACAAGTACTTCTCGCGTGGTCGGGTGCGGCGGTACACCTCCGGTCTTTCCTGGTCGGAGGAGCCTCCATCACGAACTCGCCGCCAGATCACCAATATCCGCGTCACGTTGAAGGATTCGGGTGAGCTCGACGTCACTTCCCACTTCTATGTTTATCGGAGTCGGCTTGCTACGCATCAGGACTGGTTCGTCGGTGAGCGATTCGACGTTCTACGGCCGGCCGACACAGCCGTGACCGGTTACCCGTACACGATTTGCTCCCGAAAAATTGTACTCCAGCAGACAAAGCTGCTGGCACCGAGCATCAGCGTATTCCTATGAGCGATATGGTTGACACAATCATGGATTCTACATCCGCAGAATTGCCGGAAGTGATCGACAAGAAATGGTTTCGCGCTGGGTCCCTGAAGGAGATACCCGAAGACGAGGGTCTGCGGCTCACAACTGTTCCACCGGTTTCTGTGTTTGCTGCCGACGGTGAGTTCTTCTGCGTCGACGACACATGTACGCACGAGACCTACTCGTTGGCCGAGGGTTGGGTAGAGAACTGTGTGGTCGAATGCAGCCTCCATCTCGCAAAATTCAGTCTGCGTACCGGCGAGGTGCTGTCGGCACCGGCATCGGCACCGGTAGCAGTGCACCCCGTTTCTGTCATAGGCGACGACATTTTCGTCGCATTGCCGAATTCTTACCTTGTGAAGGAGAATGAATAATGGGATGGCTGAATGGATTGTCCGTCGTCGTTACCGGGGCAGGGTCCGGTCTCGGGCGAGCAATAGTCGAGCGCTTCGTGCGGGAGGGTGCCGGCGTAGTTGCCTTCGACAAGTCGGAGGGTAAGCTCGCCGCGCTGAAAGAGGACTTCGGGGATTCAGTGTGGGTGGTCGCCGGTGACGTCACCAAGTACGAGGACAATCTCGCGGCGTGTGACGAAGCGGTCCGGCGGTTCGGGAAACTTGACACCTTTGTCGGCAACGCGGGTCTATGGGACTTCCTCGGGACACTCTCGGATACCACTCCCGAACGGCTGTCGAGTGGATTCGATGAATTGTTCGCCGTGAATGTGAAAGGCTACCTCCTCGGCGCCAAGGCTGCGCTCTCCGCATTGAAAGCGTCGGGCGGTTCCATTGTCTTGACCTTGTCGAATGCAGCGTTCTATCCTGCCGGTGGCGGTGCGCTCTACACGGCGTCCAAGCATGCAGGCGCGGGGTTGGTGAAGCAATTGGCCTACGAACTCGCTCCGAATGTGCGAGTCAATGCTGTTGCTCCAGGCGGGATGAATACCGATCTACGTGGTCCGGGGTCGATGGGTCTCGCGGACGCGGCTATCGGCGAAGCTTTCCCCATCCAGGACCACATGAAGAAGATGACGGCGCTTCATATCAATGTCCAGCCCGCTGATTACGTCGGGGCATACGTACTCCTCGCTGCCAAAGCCGAGTCCTCGACAGTCACAGGAACTGTCATCGACGTGAGTAGTTTCGGTACGCCGGCACGAGGGCCGCTGCCCACCGACTAGGCTAGACAATGCGGGACGAGCCCTCGATTGCACTGCATCTGCAGAGCGATCGGGGGCTCCGTCTCGTCAGTCACTTCATCTATATGGGTGGCGGTCATCGTGTGTCGATGTGAACTTGAATCGACATTGCAAGTAGACCGGTTGCGCGTTTCAGTGCGACGCGGTCAGTACTACGACGCATGTCAGGTGGATCGAGCAGAGCCCCCAGTGCGAACAAACCGAAGCCCATTATGCTCGACGTGATGATTTCGGCCCGAGCCTCGGGATCCGGTCCGATAAGGACGTCGGTCAACGGCCATATCAGTCTTCTCTCCAATTCCGCCGCGAAGAGGAGTCGTGCCTCCTCGTCGTCCAGCGACCGGACCAGAGCCATCGCTGAGTAGTTATGCAGCGGATTCGTGAAGTAGTCGGCAGTTCTCTCGGCGATCCGCAATCCGAGTCCCTCCAGCGGTCCATTTAAATCCGGCAAGTTTGCTGTCGGCACATTGTCGGCGCTCGCGATGGACCTGAAAAGTTCCCGCTTGGATCCGAAATAATGGACGATAAGTGGCGCCGTTACCCCAGCGTCGCGGGCTATCTCCTTGAGAGTCACTGCGGTGAAGCCGGCGCGCGCAAAGCATTGAGCGGCTGCATCGAAGATGTCCTGGCGCGTCTGTTCCACACCGGGACGAGTGCGGATCGTGGGACCGACGGCGTGGCGTTCAGGTTTACGTCGAGATTCGGCTCTCGTGGAGTTCACGAATCCGACGCCCGTGGTTGGTTTGGTAGCACGTGCTCAATATAGCTGCCCGGTAGGCGCCCTGGCTTCCCCCGGACGGGCGACATCGGATGGGGTCCATACCGTGGAACGGACCCCTGGCTGTAGGCCGGATTGATTGTGATTCTGACAACACGTAAACATCACCGGTTTCGTACCAGTCGAGCAGCGAGGGGAACAGGACATGAGTGGGTCAGTCAAAGAATTGGATTATGCCGTCGGCCGAAGGCCGTCGGACGAACGGGCACGGTTCGATTTCAAAGTTCAGGGTCGGGCATCAGCAATGTTCGTCGGTTCCGCCCGTTCGGCGGTTCACGCATGAACGAGAACGGTGTCCGCATGTCCCACAACGGAGAGTCTCGCTGGAATGCCACCGAGCAACTTGTGGACACTACTGCGGGAATGATCGACCCGCGGGTCTATTCCGACCCGGACATCTACCAGCGCGAACTCGAGCAAGTGTTCGGTCGCTCGTGGTTGTTCCTCGCGCACGACAGTCAATTACCCAAACGCGGCAGTTTCTTGCAAACCTATATGGGTGAAGATCCCGTGCTCGTCGTACGGCAAAAGGATGGGACGGTCAAAGCCTTCTTGAACCAGTGCCGCCACCGCGGAATGCGTATTTGTAGGTCCGATGAAGGCACTGCCAAGAGTTTCACATGTAGCTATCACGGCTGGTCTTACGACCTCGAGGGCAACCTGATCAACGCGCCGATGGAGGAGCTTGCCTACGGCACTCACCTCGAGAAGTCTCAGTGGGGTGCTGAGAAAGTGGCACGAATCGTTGAATATAAAGGCTTCCATTTTGGCACCTGGTCCGACGATGCGCCCAGTTTCGAGGACTATCTCGGCGATTTCAAGTATCATTTCGACTCCACTGTCGATCGGTGGGACGACGGACTGGAATTCGTGAAGGGCGCAAGCAGGTGGGTGATCGACTGCAATTGGAAGTTCGCGGCAGAGCAATTTGCGAGTGATATGTACCACGCACCCGTATCGCATGCATCTGCTCTGGCCGCGCTGGTGGAGGACCCCGCGATGCGGTCCTACCCGCAGGTGAACGGGGTGCAGTATTCTGCAAACGGTCATGGAACAGGGACCATTCCCAATCCGAATTTCGGGCCGGACCCGTTTGTCGGTCCTGAATTCAGCGAATGGAACACCGCGAACAGCCAGCAGGTATACGACCGTGTCGGAACGCAGCGGGCAGAGAACGTCATGGTGCACAGCACTCTTTTCCCGAATTTTTCCTGGCTCGCGACTGGAGCGCCGATTTTCATGGCTCCTACTATGCGGGTCTGGCATCCGCGTGGGCCGAATCAAGTGGAGGTCTGGTCATGGGTTTTCGTACCCAAGGGTGCACCGGCCGGTGTGAAGAACAGAATTCGAGAGTTGAGCTTGCGCCAGTTCAGCCCCGCCGGCGTCTTCGAGACCGACGACGGTGAGAATTGGACGGAGATTCAGCAGGTACTTAAAGGATGGAAAGCGCGAACTACGAAATTCAATGCTCAGATGGGCTTGGGGACCGAGTCCAACAATAAGGACGGCGTTCCGGGCCTGTCCAGCGGGTTGTTCAGTGAGGCCGCAGCGCGCGGCTTCTATCATCGGTGGCAAGACCTGATGTCGGGACGTTCTTGGGCGGAGATCACCGATCGCGAACATACTCGGCGCACCTCCTTCGACAAGAAAGTGGAGTCGTTGTGACTACATCGATGGACGCAGCAGCAGGGCCCACGTACCGCGAGACCGGATTCGAAGAACAGCACCGTGTGGAGAAATTCATCGCGGCGGAAGCAGAGTTGCTGGACGACCATAGATATGCCGAGTGGATCGAACTCTTCGCGGCTGACATCCACTACTGGATTCCTACACGGATGACCCGGACGTTCCGCGAGAGAAATCAGGAGATTGCCGGTCTCGGCGAGAATGCGATCATCGACGATGACTTCATTGCGCTGCGGGGTCGAGTCCGCCGGATCACCTCCGGCCAGCAATGGTCGGAAGAACCCCCGTCGAGAACACGACGATTGATCACCAATGTTCGTATCGATGCCCGTGCAGACGGCAATCTGGACGTTCGGTCGAACTTCTGGGTGTATCGCAGCCGGTTGGAGAGACACCAGGACTGGTTCGTGGGTGAACGGTTCGACACGCTTCGTCCGTCCGATGGACCGTATCCGTATCTCATCGCGAAGAGAAAGATCGTCTTCGAACAGTCCACTCTTTTGTCGCCGAGCGTGACTCTGTTCCTCTGACACCGGAGCGAACCGACACTCTCCGCATCTGAAAGGTGACCTCGACCGCGCCGAGCGGCGGTCGAGGTCACCTGGACAGCGACGCCGGTGGAACGCGGCTCCGACCCTGGAGCGGGCGGTAGGCGCAAGGCCACCGGTTTCGGCAGTTGATGCG
This sequence comes from Rhodococcus sp. MEB064, assembly GCF_000834565.1. Lineage (NCBI taxonomy): Bacteria > Bacillati > Actinomycetota > Actinomycetes > Mycobacteriales > Nocardiaceae > Rhodococcus > Rhodococcus sp. MEB064. Next base: position 55,098 of record NZ_JXQS01000014.1, on the reverse strand, counting down.
TGTCAGCAGAGTGCGTGGGAGGACGTCAGGCGGTCCGAGAGCAACTGTGACGCATTGTGCACGCGCTGCCGAAAACGGGCGCTGTTGACATGGCCGGCAGACGTGCTGACCGAAATCGCAGCGATCGGGCGGCCGGTGTTCCAGTCCAGAATGGGAGCAGCGACGCAGGACAAGCCGGGGCGGCACTCGGCTGTTTCCGTGGCGAATCCCTCATCGCGTGCACGCGACAATTGCACGAGCAGGGCCGAAACGCTACCGACGGTGTTGGGTGTGGTTTTGTCGAGTCGACCATCGTGGGTGAGACCGTGAACGAGGTCCACGCTGGTCCGTGACAGCAGTGCCTTGCCGAGCGCCGTGGCGTGCGCGCGGTTCCGTCCACCCACAGTCGTCGGGCAGGGTGGGCCTCCGTGGCCGAAGATCTTCTCAACGTAGAGAACGTCGGGGCCGTCCAGAACGGCCAGGTGCACGGTGCTCAGCGTCTCACGATGCAGTTCCGTCATGTACGGAGTCGCGATGTCGCGCAATCTTCGTAGTCCCGAGACGTGAGAACCCAGCTCGAAGACTCGTGAGGCCAATCTGTAGCGATTCCCGACCCGCTCAATGTATCGCTGGGCCAGAAGGATTCCCAGCATACGGTGAGCGGTCGATTTGGGCACACCCGCTGCGAGAGCGACGTCACTGACGCCCAGTACCCCGAGCGGGCCACCGAACGTGTCGAGCACAGCGATCATTCTGCTCGCCGCATTGGTCGAGGGACGCCTCTGGGCACCGGCGATGTACTCGGTCGATTCTCCGGCGATGTCGGCGTCGTGCGTCATGGCATCGAACGGTGCCGGGAGGGGTGCCTCCACGTGGACTAATTGAACGCTCATTTATTTAACGTAGTGTGAGGTGAGTCACTTGGCAAGCAAGAATTGACGTGGGGTTCGGCAGGGGTCTCGGTGGACTTTCGGGAGAGGTTCCATCTGCCGGGACGCGTGGTGGGGAGTCGCCCTCGAACTGTGGTCTAGTCGGGATCGACCGCACCGGCGGCACGACCGTGTGAGTACCTATGTAAGGAGTGAGATGTCCGAGGCATTGACCGACAAGGGCACGAGACGAATCGTCGAGACACCTGATTACAAGATCCAGATCAACGAGGCCGGAACCGGGCATCCCGTGATTCTCATCCACGGAACAGGACCTGGCGCCACCGGCTGGAGCAACTTCTCACCCAACTTGCCGGCCCTGTCGCAGAAGTACCGATGCATCGCGGTAACCATGCCAGGGTGGGGACTCTCCAGCGCTCAGACCGTTGATACCGGCCGCGACCAGGTCGCAGCGATTCTTCAACTCATGGATTCGCTGGGAATCGACAAGGCTGCGTTCGTCGGCAACTCGATGGGCGGCGCCATCGCGCTTCAGATTGCGGCTAAGCATCCCGATCGGATGTCGCACCTGATCACGATGGGGTCGGGCCTCGGGTTGGGAAGCTGGGTATTCAGCCCGGGAATGTTGTCCGAGGGTATGCGAGTCCTGATCGAAACTTACAAGGATCCGACACCGGCCAACTTCAAGCGGTTGGTCGAGGTCATGTGCTTCGATCCTAAGAACGCCTCCGACGAGCTGGCCGCCGAGAGGTCGAAAGCTGCGATGGAGTTCCCGCAGCACAATCAAAATTGGCTGGACATGTGGAACGCGCCCGGGCATGACGGGTCTTGGGAAGATGTGACAGTCGCGCTCCGAACGAGCACGATTCCCACCATGGCGATTCATGGCCGGGATGACCGCACCGTTCAGTTCGAAGCAAGCATGCGTATGGTGTCGACCATTCCGGATTCTCGACTGGTTCTTTTGAACCGTTGCGGCCACTGGGCGCAACTCGAGCACGTTGAAGAGTTCAATCGGCTTGTCGATGGATTCATTTCATCCATGTGATTCTTGCGGTGAAATCACCCGGTCGAGCACTCTTCGAGTGTTCGACCGGGTTCGCGGTCGTCCTCGTATCTCGGTTTTACCGAGTTGACACCGTGATCGACTATCGATCGAAAGTGAACTGCTCCGAGGTGAAGACTCCAGCATTCTTGGTGGTAACCGTTGTCAGCGTGGTGTCGATGTTCGGGACAGCGGTTCCGTCGCCGCTGTATCCTACGTACCAGGGCCTGTGGAATTTCTCGCCATTCATCCTGACTGTCATTTTCGCGGTGTACGTGCTGACGCTCTTGATGACGTTGTTGGTCGTGGGCAATCTGTCGGACCATCTCGGACGACGTTATGTCCTGATGCTGGGGCTAGGGCTCACCGCAGGCGCGATGGTCATCTTCGCCACCGCTGGGGGAGTCGCCGACCTGGTCGTGGCGAGAGCCGTACAGGGTGGGGCAACCGGTCTGATTGTCGGCGCAATCAGTGTCACGCTGGTGGAACTACAACCCAGCGCTCGACTAGGCTCGCTGGCGATAGCAGCGGCACCGACGGTGGGGCTGGGGTTCGGTGCCATCGTCACAGGCCTGCTGGTCGAATTTGCTCCGGCGCCGCGACAGCTCGTGTACCTACTGCTCCTGGGGACAATCTTGCTGCTGATGGTGGCTCTCAATCGATTGCCGGAGACGTCTCCGATACTCGGCTTCGAGTCGCGGCGACACTTCGTCCGCTCGCTACGTCCGGACGTGAGCGTTCCGAAGCAGACACGAAGAACCTTCTTTGCGTTCTCGTTCGCAATGGTGGCAATCTGGGCCCTCTGCGGCTTGCAGCTGTCCCTGGGGTCCTCGATCGTTCGAGTGCTCGACCCCAGCAGCCCGCTGGCGCCGAGCTTCGCATCAGGACTATTTTTTCTCGTCGGCGCACTTTCTTCCGCACTGGCAACGTCCTCGTCCACACGGGTCGGAATGGCACTCGGACTTCTATGCCTTGCGGCCGGGCTGTTCGCAATGCTGGCCGGGATCGTGTATTCCGACAATCTGCTGTACGTCGGGGGATCCGCTCTCACGGGATCAGGTTTCGGATCCTCCTTCGTCTCCCTGATCGCAGGTCTGAGCGCAATCACTACTCCGGAGTCGCGACGTCAAGTATTCGCGAGCATGTTCGTCGTGAGTTACACCGGTTTCAGCGTCCCAGCCCTCGTGGCGGGAATCGTGGCCACACACATAGGTCTTCGTCCGACCGCCGTTGTGTATGTAGTCATCCTGGTTGTCCTCGTCGGCCTTGCCGGCGTTGCCAGCGTGTACGCACGAGAGCCGGCGGAACCGACTCGGCCGCGCTGATTCGGGATGCGAGGCTGCGCTTCATGTCCCGTCAGCCGGGACGCTCACTTCTCCTGGGGCCATTCTGAACGACAATTCGAACAGGGCATATCGGCCGCGTGAATGTTGATCGTTGGATCGCCGGGCGCCCTCCATCCACTAGGAGATCATCATGCCAAAGCCGCATTTCGCGATAGTCGGAGCCAGCGCTGCAGGAATATCCGCCGCGCTAGCTATGCGCACATCCGGTTTCGAGGGCATCATCACCTTGCTCGACAAGGATCCGCGAATACCGTACGAGCGCCCCCCCTTGTCGAAGAAGTTCGATGATATGGCAGTGCTGAAACCTATCGTGGCTGAATCGACATTCGTCGACAACGATATCGACCTGGGCCTCGGGGAAACCGTGACGGCGATGGACCCCGCCACCGGAACCGTGTGTACTGACGAACGCACGATCCGTGCCGACCGTGTTCTACTGGCTACTGGACTGTCTGCCATCACAATAGATGTTCCGGGGGCCGCGCTGGACGGTGTCATGACTCTCCGCGACGCCGACGATGCGTTCGAGTTGTCACAAAGGCTTGCCAAGGGCGGCCGGCTGACGGTACTCGGCGGGGGTTTCATCGGTCTCGAGCTTGCTGCCGTTGCCAGCACTCTCGGAATGGATGTCACAGTCGTCGAGTTGTCGGCGACGCCGCTGGGGGCTCTCAACCCCACCGTCGGCGGACTGCTCCGAGAGCGTCATGAAGAAATGGGAGTCCGCTTCCGGTGTGGTGTGGCGGTGACGTCGTTCGAGGGAGACGGCGCGGTGCGCCGAGTGGTCCTCGCAGACGGATCGCGGATCGACGCCGACGTCGTCGTCGTGGGGATCGGAGCGCGGCCTCGATACGTGCCGACCGGTGAGAACGGAATCAGTCTGGATTCCGGAATCGTGGTCGATCATCACGGCGTGACCAGCAATCCATCGGTGTTCGCTGCCGGCGACATCGCTAACAGACCTCATCGCTCTACAGGTAGACGAGGCCGGATCGAGCACTGGGATGTCGCTCTGCGCCACGGTGCAGCAGTGGGTGCTTCCATGGCCGGTGTTCCCACCGAGGACGTCGAGATTCCGTATGCATGGTCGGATCAGTACGACAACACCCTCCAGATGTACGGTCGTCCCACGGCGGGCGACCGGTTCGTCCTGCGATCCGATGCGACGCCGTCAACATTCATCGCATTCTGGATTCGGTCCGGATCGATCAGCTCCGCAATCGCGTACGGCATGCCTCGCGACGTCCGAGTTGCCAAAGCGTTGATCGAACAGTCGACTCCTGTGTCAGAAGCTGAGCTGGCCGACTCCGCCAACTCCCTACGAGACATCATGAAGGGCGCGCGAAAGATGAAGGAAGTTCATGGCGGTGACTCCGAGTGACGGCACAAGAATCGCGAATGGTGTTCGCCGTTCGCGCCCCATCCTTGATGGATGCGGAGATCTTCACCGACGAAGGTGTCGCTCGACTGTACGCATCCACTATTGCGGAATCTTCCATCGTCGAATCACCCTTGCGGACGAGCCTGGACGGCGCAGACTTGATCGTGGAAAGGACAGTCGTCGTGTCCGCCGGCCAAGTTGTCGCCGACTCGACCCGAACCACGTGGAATTTCCGCGATCCTGGCACATCGGCTCCGGGCGTCGATGTCGAAAGCTATCGGTGTCGGTCGAGACACTGGCACATTCTCGGATTCGGGTCGGACGAAAGCGCGGTCTTCTCGGCGACGCGGGACGCTGTGCAACGCGCAATCAATGATGCTGACGTGTCCGTCGTGGTGACGGCCAGTATGGATCGCAACCGTTGCGCGTAGGGTGCGAAACCCGGTGTGCGGCGCACGTGCCCTGCCATTTCCGCGCGGCGTCACTGATTTTTGCTGTAGTAAGCAGTGGGCACAATGGCGACATGATCCTGCGTGAGGCCGATCAATTTTCCACCCGGATAGAGAAATCCGTGATGTCGGTGCCGTTACTCGCACCCCGATTCCAGTGGGTCTCGACCGAACCGGCCATTAGCATTCCTTGATCGGCGCTCAGCTTGTGGCGTCGTTCGACCGCCGATTGCCCGTCGTGCGTGCCGTGACGACTCCGCCGACGAACACGACGACGATGATGCCTAGGAGCAGCCCCGCCAGAACCGACGACCCGCCAATCAACAGAGTGAAATTGTCCAAGACCAGACCGGTAATGACGAGCAACCCCACACATCCCAGCACAGGTGCGATGCGGGTGTGCCACAGTCGAGTATCCACGCCGGATCGGGCGAAGAATGCCGTGATCGCGACGCCGGTGAGAACCATCAGCAAGAGAATACTCACCGTTGCCAGACCGGACATCCACGTAAAGAGCTGGAGAACGGGATCAGTGCCGGCCGCGGCGAACACCCCGACGACGACGACCGCCGATGCCGACTGGAACAGCGAACCGAAATGCGGCGAACCGTGTCGGGGATGAGTGCGCGCCAGTTTTGCCGGTGCTGCACCCTGACGCGCTAACGCGAATACGTAGCGGCCTATCGCGTTATGGAACGCCAGCAAGGCGGCGAACAGGCTCGTCACCAGCATGAACACCATGACCTCAGCCCACACGTCACCGAGGTAGGTGGCGGCAGCACCGAAGGTGAGACCCGCCGTATCTCCCACCGCTGCGGCGGCCACATCGGCACTGCCGTAAGCCAGCACCACTGCCCAACTCGATACTGCGTAGACCAAACCGATCAGAATTACTGCGGCATACGTCGCTTTGGGCACGGTCCTTGTGGGGTTGCGTGCTTCCTCACCGTAGATCGCGGTCGCTTCGAAACCGATGAACGACGCTATTGCAAACATCAGCGCGATCCCGGGTGATCCTGAGAAGAACGATGACGGTGTGAAAGAGACGACATCGATCCCCGTGGAGCCGCCCTGCACGAGCACCGCGCCTGAGAGAACCAGAATGATGCCGATTTCGAGGACCAGAAGAACCGCGAGAACCTTGGCGCCGAGGTCGATACTGCGATATCCGAGCGTACCGACGATGGCAACCAGCACGAGAGCCCAGATCCACCAGGCGATGTCGGGTCCTCCGTAAGAGACCACGAGATCGTGAATGGTCGACGCTGCCAAGCCGTAAATCGCCGCCTGGATTGCGGTGTACGTCAACAACGCCAGTGCTGCCGCGCCCAGGCCCGTCTCCCTCCCGAGACCCGTCTGTACATAGGCGTAGAACGCGCCGGTGTCGACCATATGACTGCTCATTGCGGCATAGCCGACACTGAAGACGAGTAGAACTGCCGCGGCAACGATGTACGCCATCGGTGCCCCGGCCCCGTTGCCGGCGGCAATCATCACTGGTAAAGCCCCGCCGATGGCCGTGAGCGGTGCGGCAGCGGCAATCACCAGGAACACGATCCCGGTTACTCCGATCGAACCGCGTAACCCGCTTGCCTCCGAAACGCCTGTCCGCTCTGGTGTTTCGGTCATGACGCATCGCCATCGTGGCACGCAGTGGCACAGTGAGCGGACGTCGAGGCGGGAACGTCGAGTGTCGGATTCCGGTCGAAGAAACCGGACGGCTTCAGGGTGAATCCGGTGTAGTCCACGGGCATGATCGGCCAATCCTCGGGGCGCGGGAAGTGCGTCAGACCGAACGTGTGCCACACCACGATGTCGTCGTTGTCGACGTTTCGATCGGCCGCGGCATACATAGGAAGGCCTGCCCCTCCTAGGTGTTGATTGACGAAATCACCGGCGGCATAGCGCTCGTCGGGATGATACTGAGTCACCCACAGGTGCTTCGTCGCGAACGCTGCGCGCCGCGCAATGGGCGATCGATCATCCGCCAACAAGAGCGGTCGGCCTTCGGGGTGCAGTGAATATCCGACCGGCCGCCCGAGCGCGTTCAGCGAACCGGGGTTGCTGATATGCCAGGTCCGGCCGACTGACCCGTCGGCAACCCGCTGAGCATCGGACTCATGGGTGAGGGGCGTACGACGCTGCGTGAATGCGTTGCCGTGCGGGTTGTCCGGGCCCATCGCGATCCGCGCAGTGTCGACTTCCTCCACCGAATTGGATGCTCCGTCGACCATCATGTCCAGTCGGGCACTGAAGAGGTGCTGGTGAAAAGGTGCACCGAGTCCCGGGGCAATTTCGGTCGCGTAGGGGTACTCGCCACCGGGGTGTGCCGAGGTGAACACGATCCCTGTCGCCTTGACTTCGAACTCGATGGTGCCGTCGAGGTAGAGGTACCAGAAGAATCCGTAGTCGTAATTCCCGATGGTGGTAAAGAACGAGATGACCAATCGCCGTTGGCGACGTGTCTGTCGAGATCCGCTCCAGATGTCGGTGTGCTTCCACAGCACTCCGAAATCTTCCTCGTGCATGCACACCGCGTTGGACAGAGTTTTCGGGTTGCCCAGTTCATCGGCGATGACCGCATCGAAGTAGGTGATGTCGCCGACACAGTCACATCCCAATTCAAGCGAATTGGCATAGCGACCCACGAGGTATTCGCCGGTGTCGAAGTAGTTCTGCCACGACCGGACCGGCGACGGGTCTCCGTAGGGCACCACCATCTCCGCAATCGAGGCGCGGTGAACAATGGGCCGAGTCGTACCGTTGTCCTCGAACCCGATCTGGTGAAGCACCAGACCCTCGCGGGCGTCGAAACCGACGCGTAGTGACCACTTCTCCCAGTTCACGAGATTCCCTTCGACGGTGAAGCTGGGTCCGTCGGGCTGCGTGATCTCGATGGGTTTCTGGGTGGTGCGCATCGGACCGGTGACGTCGGGGTCGTCGAAGTTGCCGGACTGTTCGGGTACTGGAACCGTGCCGAAATCATGCACTGCTTGAACAGTTCTGTTCATGACGTCGACGAAAGCGAGGAGCCCGTCAATGGGGTGCGCCCAGGCGCTGTCGGCCGGGTGATCCTGCCGGAACGCGAGTCCGCGGAGGATGCGCCTGCCTGCTTCGTCGGGGTAGTCGAAGGTTCCTGCGGACAGTGGTGCGACCCGCACCTGAGTGACGTCGAGACCGCGGCGCTCGAGGGCGGCTAGCCACTGCGGGTCGGTGGCGAGCACCGTTTCGACGAGCTCGAATTCCTCGTCCAGAACCGGCATCTGGCCGTCCTGCTCGGCGTCGAGGGTTACCGACGACAAGACCTCACGGCTGGTGGCGGAGACCAGGACGTCGCGTGCGTTCGGCGACGAGGCATCGTGTAGCAGCACCCGAAAAACCCGGTCGATTGCCGGGTTGGTCTGGTAAAGAGCAGCTTTCGGTGGCTCTTCGAGCCCGGTGTAGACAAATCTGGTGTCCGACGTGATCAAGCCGGCATCTGTGAGGATCTGCCGAACGTCGTCGATCTCGCCCGGGGTGGCAAGCGAGAGTGGGTGATCGATTCGGGTGGGGGACAAAGTGGGCATGGCCGTCCTCGGGATTGTTGACCGGTCGTATCGCGTTGTGAAGGAGGATGATCGAGGTGTGGGTTGCTCAGTGCCGCAATCGGTCGATGAAGTCGTCGACCATCGCGATCTGACGTGTGGGCGACGTCCGCTCCGGCGTGAGGACGCCGAGTACTTGCATTCCCATCGTCATGTTCAGGAGCTGTTCGACGGTCAGTGCGACATCGATGTCACCGATCTCGTGGAGCTCGCGAGCGTCGTCGAGGTGCTGGGACATCGACAGGCGCCAGTGTTCGAGGGTCCGGCGATTCGCGTCCTCGAGGTGCTGGTCGTACATCGCCCGGTGCCACAAAGACACTGCGATACGAGCTTCGAGCACCGTCTCGGCCGTCGTGGGCATGACTTCCATGCAGAGGACGCGCAGGGCCGCCAATCCCTTCGCATCCCCGGCCACCGACGCGGCGCGTTCGTCGGTCGCTTCCGAGACCAACTCGAACGCCGCCCGCACTATCTCGTCCTTGCCCGAAAAGTAGTGACTCAGAGCGCCGTTCGTATACCCAGCCGCAGCGGCAATGTCGCGCATGTTGGCAGCATCGATGCCTTTCGAGGCAATCAGTCTCCATGTCGCTGCGGCAATCGCGCGGCGGCGTTCGTCGTGATCGACCAGCTTCGGCATAATTGAAACGTAGCGTGTCGGCGCCGGCGGGTCGGTCAGATCTCGGCCACGAGTGCTGCGGCAGCATCGATCGCCTCCTTCTGATGTGGCTGCAGCTCTTTGCCGCCGAATCCGCCGACGACCACGTAGTACGGGTCCTCGCGCGACTCGACGCCGGCAAGTGCTTCTACGCAGGCGAGCGCGCAGAACGGCACGTACAGGGGGCTGTAGCCACCTTCCTGAACGACGACGACTTTTCCCTCGCACACCTCGTTCGCGACGGCCAACACACGTTCGGTCATTGCGCGAAAGCCGCGCGAGGTGACGAGCATGCGAGCCAATGGGTCCATCGCATTCGGATCCATTCCCGATGCAATGACGATCAGGTCCGGCGCGAACGCTCGAAGGGCGGGCACCACCACGGTGTCGATGGCATAAAGGTAGCCGTCGTCTCCGGTGCCGGGGGGTAGAGGAGCATTGATGTTGTACCCGAAGCCGGCGCCCTCGCCGCGCTCCGTGAGAAATCCGGAGTTGGGGGGAAAGCAACGGTCCTGGTGTACCGACACGGTCAAGACGGAGGGATCCGACGCAAAGATGGCTTGCGCGCCGTTGCCATGGTGCACGTCCCAATCAATGATTGCGATCTTTTCCACGCCCATCACCTCGCGTGCGTGGGCAACAGCCACGGCGCCATTGTTGAACATGCAGAATCCCATACCGGTGTTCGACGGTGCGTGATGCCCGCAGGGGTGGACCAGGGCATAACCGTTGTCGACCTTCCCGCTGACGACAGCGTCGACCATCTCGATGACACCACCGGCGGCGAGCGTTGCGATCTCGTAACCGCCCTTGCCGAACGGCGAGATGCCGTCACCGGCGTCGCCCCCTTTGGCTTGGGTGCTCTCGTGGCGAATGCGGTCGACGTGCTCACGGGTGTGCACTCGAAGCAGCTCCGCCTCCGTCGCGTGTCGCGGAGTCAGCCGATCGAGACTGTCCACAAGGCCGGACACCACGATGAGTTCGTGGATACGCCGCTTGGTGTCGGGATGTGCGACGTGATGGGAGATCGGTTGCAGACCGACACCCGCGTCCGCAGGAAAGAGACCGCCGCTACCGGTATCGCTCCATCCGTACAGCTCGTGCCAGATGTATCCCGTGGTCATCGCTACCCCTCGATTTTTGTTTCTACGTCCGTTGAATAAAGAATCCATGCGTTCGGTGACGGTCCTTGTACGGGCCCGTGACGATCATGTGAACGATGTCGCGGCTGTGCGTGCCCCGGGGATCGTTCCCCGAGACACGCACCGCAACGTCTTACAAGACGATCGTGACGACCTTCTCCTCGGTGTTGGCCTCGATGCCTGCCCATCCGAGCTCACGGCCGGTTCCGCTCGACTTCATCCCGCCCCAGGGAAGCGCCGGATCGATGGCAGCCCAGCCGTTGACCCACACCGCACCGGACCTGACGCGTGCAGCCATCGTGTGCGCATGCGAGACATCGCGGGTCCAGATGCTCGCTGCGAGACCGTAGGCGGTGCCGTTCGCGATGGCAATGGCTTCGTCGGCCGTGTCGAATGGAATGACGGTTCCGACGGGCCCGAAGATCTCTTCCTGGGCGATCTTCATGTCGTTGTTCGCGTCGGCGAAGATGGTTGGCTCGACGAAGAAGCCGTCGCGGTCCGGTTGTCCGCCGCCGGCGGCCACGCGGGCACCCCCATCGCGGCCGGCCTGGATGTAGGACAGCACCGAGTCGCGCTGCTTGGCGTTGACCAGTGCACCCATGGTGGTGGTCGGATCGAACGGGTCACCGAGCACCTGCGCCTGCGCTGCTGCCGAGAGGCCGTCGACGACGGTGCCGTACAGCGATCGATGAACGAGCACGCGGGTACCGGCAGCGCAGACTTCGCCCTGATTGAAGAACAGTCCCATGGCGGTCCCGTTGATCGCCGCCTCCACGTCGGCATCCTTCATGATGATCTGCGGGGACTTTCCGCCCAGCTCCAGCGTCGTTCGCTTGAATGTGTCCGCTGCCCGTTTGGCGATGATCCGGCCGACTCTCGGGCTACCCGTGAAGCTGATCTTGTCGACGCCGGGGTGGCCCACGAGAGCATCGCCGGTCACTTCTCCGAGCCCCGGCACCACGTTGACGACGCCGGCGGGTACGCCTGCTTCCTGGATCAAACGCGCGAGATGAAGGATCGACAACGGCGCGTCCTCCGGCGGCTTGACGACGAGGGTGTTCCCGGCCGCGAGAGCAGGAGCCATCTTCCACCCGGCGATCATCAAGGGCGTGTTCCACGGCACGATCGCGCCGATGACGCCGACCGGTTCTCGCACGGTGTATGAATGCGTCGGCTGTCCGAAGTAGCCGGCAGTCGCGATGGTCGAGCCGTGAATCTTGTCGGCCCATCCCGCGAAGTGACGGAAGGTGGCGATGGCATTGGGGATATCCAGCATCGCCGGCTGACCGACGGGCTTGCCAACGTCGTGCGCTTCCAGGCGCGCCAGAAGCTCTGCGTCTCGTTCGATCAGGTCGGCGATGCGGTTGAGCAGCTTGCCACGAATTGCGCCGGGAGTGTTGCCCCATTCCCCATCCATTTGGGCACGGGCCGCGCCCACGGCGACGTCGATGTCGTCTGCCGTTCCGGATGCAATATCCACCAGCAGCTTTCCGGTGGTCGGGTTCAGATCGGCGAAGGTTCCACCGTCCGACGCGTCTTGCCATCGGCCGGCGATGAACAGTTGGGTGGCGGTGTTCTCCGGCAGACCGGATTTCATGCGTTCCTCGACAGCAGTCATCGTGCAGCTCCTAATATGAGATCGGATGCGCGCTCGCCGATCATGATCGACGGCGCGTTGGTGTTTCCGGCAGGGACGGTGGGCATGATGGACGCGTCCGCGACGCGCAGGCCGTCTACTCCTCGCACTCGCAGGTCAGGTCCTACGACGGCGTGGTTGTCTCCGGGTGCGCCCATCCGGCAGGTACCGACTTGGTGGTGGTAGGTGCCGGCGGTCTGACGAACGAACTCTCGCAGCTGATCTCGGGTCGTGGTCGCGGGTCCCGGTGCTATCTCGGACTTACGCCACGGGGCGAACGCGGCGGACGCGCCGATCTCCCGGCACAGCTCCACGGCATCGACCATGGCTTCGAGATCGTACGGGTCGGCAAGGATATTGGGGTCCGCCAACGGCAATGCGGTCGGGTCCGACGACGCCAGCCGAAGCGTCCCGCGAGACTTCGGCGCAACCAGGCCGGGTGCGATGGTGTACCCGTTCTCAGGGACCGGGTAGCCGTCAGCGGGATACGGAATGTGCATGAACAGGGGCTGCAGGTCAGGAGCGCCGCCGACCCAGCCACTACTCTGCGCGAACAGTTGGGCCTCGAGCAGGTTGTTCGTTCCGGCGGTGAGCGGCTCGTAAGATTCGTAGATATTGCTCAGTAGGAGGTGATCGTGCAAGTTCTCGCCGACACCGGGGAGATCCACCACCGCGTCCACTCCGACCGACCGCAAATGTTCAGCGGGTCCGATTCCACTGAGTAGCAACGCCTTCGGCGAACCCAATGCGCCGCCACTGAGGACCACCTCTGCATCGGCGTAGGCACGTTCGGGAGAGTTCGACCCGACTGAAAATTCGACGCCGATTGCGCGGGAACCGCCGAGGACGATGCGGTGAACGAGGGCACCGGTGGTGACAGTGAGGTTGGGGTGGTCCAGAACCGGCCCGACGAAACCCTTCCATGCGCTGACACGTTCGCCACCGGATGTCGTGGTGTGGTTGTACCCGGCCCCGACCATTTCCTCGGCATTGAAATCGTCGATGCGTTTGTGGCCCTTCTCCACCGCGGCGTCGACGAACGCGGCAGACAAGGGATGGGGAGTTCCCATCAGCGAGACAGGGAGGGGTCCGTCGCCCCCGTGGTACTCGTTCGCCCCGAGTTCGTGCGACTCCGATCGTTTGAAGAGCGGAAGCACATTGCTCCACGCCCAACCGTCGTCACCGGTGGCCCGTGCCCAGCTGTCGTAGTCGGCGGCGTGCCCGCGCACATAGATCATTCCGTTTAGCGAGCTGCTACCACCGAGAACTTTCCCTCTCGGCCAAAAGATTCGTCGCCCGTTCGCGTGCCTCTGCGGCGTGGTGAATAGACCCCAGTCATGATCTCCACCAAGGAGACTGGGCCACCCTTGTGGGGAGTGGATGGCCGGATCGGTGTCGACCGGGCCGGCTTCGAGGACGTGGACGCTGTGTCCGGCGTCGAGGAGGCGTCGCACCACGACACTCCCGCTCGAGCCTGCGCCCACCACGACGTAGTCCGCCGAAGTTTGCGGTTGTGACATGAACCCTCGCTCTCGTTGATGTGACTACTGCCACAACTATGGAGCGCCGGAAGTCGCAGGTCTTGGTTGTGGGCGCACACTCCTGGGCCATACGCGCACTCCTCTCGGTTCGACCTCGTCGCGGTGGTCCGTCATAGAGTGTCGACCGAAGCGGTGGGTGACGACTACGACGAATGTGCGGCCACCACGACGTGAAGCACGGCGGTCACCCTTCCGGCCGAGTCCGTGATCGGCACGTTTTCCGGGTACCAGTAGCGCTCGCGGAATTCTCCGCCTTCGACTGCGGGTGGTGCGTCGTATCGTTGCCGTGGCAATTTCTCGGACTGCCCGCTGGTGAACGCCCTTTTCAGGGACGCTCGCATGACGGCCGTTCCGTCCGCATTCGGATCTGCGGGATTGTCCGGAAACGTTTCGAAAACGTCTGCTCCGACTACGGCGTCGCGAGGGCGGCCTATCTCATCCAGCAGGCGGTCGGTGACGGCGACAATCTTCCAGTCCTCGGTCACCACGTATGCGACAACCGGCATCTTGTCGAAGTAGGCCCGGATCTCGGCTTCGGTAGGAGGCATCGAACCGGGGCTCCCTGGTCGACACGCTTGGTTGACCTGATCATCACACCGTCACCGTCTCGCCGGGACTCATCGCCAGGACACGATCGCCGACGCCATGCGCGTCCGCCGCGTTCTTGGCGCTCACGGTTGTCTGCGTGAAGTGCTCCCACGAGTCGGCGTGCACAGGAATCACGATGGCGTCGGCCAAGACGTCCGCGACCTCCACGACAGTGTCGTCCGACAGGGCTATATATTCGCCACCGAAGGCCTCGAACTTGGGGCCACCAGCATTCACGACGGCTACTGCAATGTCGGGGAACTCGCCTGCCACTTCCCGCACGACCTCGACCGAACAGTTGTCACCGGAAAAGTAAAGGGTGCGTTCTCCCGGGCTCGTGAGAACGAACCCGAGTACAGGTCCGAGCGCTTCGCGAAGAGGGCCGGGTCCGTGATGGGCAGGCACAGCAGTGATCGTCACCGTCGATGTGTCAGGTCTCGACACCTCGCGCGACTCCCACTCCTGAAGCACCGTCGTGTTGGGGACAGCTGCTGCGACGACGTCAGGACCGAAGACATGGGGAACGCCGGCGGCGAACTCTCGTCCCGATTCATCCAGGTTGTCCCAGTGTTCGTGTGACGCGAGCACCACATCGACACGACCCAGTTCATCCAACTGCACCGCGGGACCCGCGTTCTTCACCATCACGATGCCCTCGACGCCGTGCTTTTCTGGCCCATACGAGGATGGCGGGTCGAATGTCGGATCCGTGACGAAGCGGAGTCCCGCATAGTCGATCACGGCGGTGGGGCCACCGACGAGGGTGACGGAGATGGACTGGGTGCGTGTTCGGGTCATGATTCCATCTCAGCGCCGTGTTCGATTTACGTATAGTTCGAGAATCGAACCGATTGCGATCCCCCGCGACCCTGTCTGCTGTGTGTTAGCCTGCGCTTTCAGCGCCGGAGGTAGCTATGAGTGTTCATAATTTGGTATCGGCCTCGGCGCGCGCGGATCGGTCACCGTTACACGCGGATCGAGACGCCATGAGCACAGCGCTCCACCTGCTGGGAGATCGCTGGTCGTTGCTTCTACTCAGAGAACTCGCAGTAGGGAATGGTCGATACGGCGAGATACTGACTGCGCTTCCTGGCATTTCTCGGAGTCTTCTCTCGTCCCGACTCCGACATCTCGAGCGCGCCGGCCTGTGTGCACGGTCGGCGATCGCCGGCGACAAGCGATCGCCACACCGATATGTGTTGACGGAAGCGGGGGCGGAGTTGAGTCCCGTCATGGACAGCCTTGCGCGGTGGTCGACACAGTGGATGACGCATGTAGACGCCAGCGAGCAGCTGAGCGTCTCCGATCTGATCGAGCAAGTGAGTACCGCGGTCGACCGAACCCTTGTGCCCGACGGCCGTGTCCGAATCGCTTTCGTGTCCGGCAACGCTGGGCGCGAAGAAGGGTGGGTCGACGTCGGCGATTTCGGAAGCCATGCTGGACTCGGCTCTACCGCCGCCGAAGCGGATCTGACCGTCAAAGCATCCTTACGGGTGCTCAACGATCTCTGGAGTCGCCGACGATCCTGCGACGATACGGTCCTGCGGCGAGATATCGCGTTCGATGGGCCCATCTCCTACGCCCGAGCTTTCACGACGTGGTTCCCTCGGCGGCCAGGCGACGCCTCGTCCAGCACGCCGAGCTGAATGCGACGCAATGCGAGTAGCGTAGCTGGACTCTCCCGCGTCACCGAGGATGCGGTCTTGTCGCGGTTCATCTTTAGCGCCCGGGCCACGGCCGCCGCGCCTGGCAGTTTCGCGCAGACACGACGGCCGCGGGCCGACTGCAGGAGGAGAAACAGGGAGTTGAGTTGGCCGACAACAGCCACGGTTCTCAGTTGCCGCCGAACGACTCGGGTCAGTAACTGATGATCTGCGGTGCCCCGAGCTGTTTGAGGCCCTCGACGCCGAATTCCAAGCCGTAGCCGGACTGCTTTGATCCGCCGAAGGGAACGCGCGGGTCTACGGCGCCGTGCTTGTTGATCCACACAGTGCCCGCCTCGATCCGAGCGGCGACCTCACGTGCCTTATCGATGTCTGTCGACCACACGGACGCGCCGAGACCCACGTCGAGGGCGTTCGCCATGGCGACGGCCTCGTCGATGGTGGAATAGCGAATGATGGGCAGTGCCGGGCCGAATTGCTCGTGCGTGACCAGGTCATTGGAGTTGTCGATGTCTGCGACGAGCGTGGTGGGGTAGAAGTAGCCCGCCTGTTCTGTGGCAGGGTCACCTCCGACAAGGACCGTTGCTCCCGATTCCCGAGCCGTTTCGACCAACGCTGCCACGATGTCGAACTGGGTTCGGTTCTGCAGTGGGCCGAGGACGTTCTGCTCTTCCAGACCGATACCCATCGGCATACTCGCGGCAACCTCGACGAGCGCATCGCACACCTGCGCGTAGACGTCTTCGTGGACGTACAGGCGCTTGAGTGCGGCGCAGGTCTGTCCAGTGTTGATGAAAGCTCCCCAGAACAAATCCTGGGCAACGGCCTTGACATCAACATCGGGCAGAACGATTCCTGCATCGTTTCCGCCGAGTTCGAGTGTCAATCGTTTCACGGTGTCGGCTGACGATCTGATGATTGCCTTACCCGTCGCCGTCGACCCGGTGAACATGAGCTTGTCGATACCTTCGTGCGCTGACAGCGCTTCTCCGATATCGCGCCCTCCTGCGACGACGCTCAACACGTCGGGTGGCAGGACAGTGTTCATCACGTACGCCAGGGCCAGAACCGACAGTGGCGTGTACTCGGACGGCTTGACCACGACAGTGTTACCCATGCGCAATGCTGGAGCCACCTGCCACACTGTGATCATCATCGGCCAGTTCCACGGACCGATCGCACCGACGACGCCCAATGGTCGATAGTGCAATTCGGCGTGTCCGACTCCGTCGTCCACGACTTTCTCGGGTTCGATCTCGAAGCTCGCGGTGGTGCGGAGCCACGAGGAGCACGCGCCTACTTCGAACCGTGCATTGGGGCCGTTCAGTGGCTTGCCCTGCTCCCGTGAAAGAAGTTCGGCCAGCGCCTCGCTGTTGGCATCTACCGCGTCGGCCGCCTTGTCGAGGTAGGAACTGCGCTCTCTGTGCCCGAGCTGAGCCCATGATCGCTGAGCGGCACGTGCGCGCGAGATCGCGGCGTCCAATTCAGCGGTGGTGCGCTCTGGCGCGCGACCGACAATTGCACCGGTGGCGGGATCGAGAATGTCACGGCCGCCGTCGCTCGGGGCAATCGCGTCGAGCAATTGTGCCGTGGTGAATACACCGATATCTATGGTCCGGGTCATCGGAGTCCTTCCGTCGTGGACTTCCATTGTATATACGAATCGTTCAAAATATATACGTATAGTCTAAATAACTTGTTGCCGGCAGAAACTTGACAGGACGCCGGCTCAAGCTGACGTCGAGTCGGGTCGTGCGCGAGCCGACTCGGCCATGCCGACCGCAAACCTTCGCTGCTGGACCGCTAGTGCTTGACGGATTCGAGGGATCGTTCGAACGCGTCGAGAGCAATCGGTACATCGGCCGGGCCGAACGCCAGGGGAGGGCGAATCTTGAGAACCTCATCATGGCGTCCTACGCGGCCGATAAGAACGCCGTTCTCGCGCATCGCGTCGACGACGGCTTTCGCAGTCGAGCCGTCGGGGGCTCCGGTCGCCGGGTCGACGAATTGCATGCCCATGAACATGCCGGTTCCGCGTACGCCGGTGAGCCGGTCGTCGCCGTGGACAAGCTCTTCGAATCCCTTCCTGAACAACGTCGAGGATTCGCGCGCCCGCTCCATCAGACTCTCGCTGTCCATCACTTGCAGGACCGCGTGCCCCGCGGCCGCGGCAGCGGGGGTTGTGGCAAACGTGTTGAAGTAGGTGTTTGCTGCGGAGAAGGGTTCGACGATACCTGCCGGTGCGATGACCGCACCCAGAGGAAAGCCATTTCCCATCGGCTTACCCAGAACGACCATGTCCGGCACGAATGCGGCCGCTTGGAAGCCCCATACGTGCTCGGCGGTGCGGCCGAAGCCGCTCTGGACCTCGTCACCGATAACGAGGCCGCCGGCGGCTCGCACTCGGGCGCACAGGCCGTCCATGTAACCGTCGGGAACGTCGGGAAGGCCTTCCGTGGAGAACAACGGATCCAGGAGCACGGCTGACACACCGTGACCGCCACGTTCCAAGTCGGCGATAGCGGCGTCGACCTGGGCAAGAGAATCGGACAGTGATGTGGACGTGACACGAGAGTCGGGGGCACGGAATGTTCGCACGTGATCGCCGAGCGGTTCGGACATTTTGATACCGGTCGTCAGCGACATCAATGCCTGCGTGTTGCCGTGATAACTATGATCGCTGATCAACACGCCGGTATGGCCCGTCTGGAACCTGGCCAGACGGAGCGCGAGATCGTTTGCCTCAGATCCGCTGTTGGTGAAGAACATCCTGTCCAGACTCGACGGGAACAGGTCGAGCAACGCTTCGGCGTAATCGATGGGTGTGTCGGTCAGGTACCGGCTGTGCACATTGACCCTTGACATTTCCCGGGTGATGGCTTCGATGACCCGGGGGTGGCAGTGCCCCACGTGCGGGACGTTGTTGTACGCATCCAGGTACGTGCGACCGTCCGACCCCGTGACCGTGACCCCGGTCGCCGACACGATCTGCAGCGGGTCTTCGGAGTAGAACAGCGGTGTGTTAGGACCCAGAACGGACTCTCGGCGCGCGAGCAGGTCCCTATGACCCGAGCTTCTGCGTGTCGTGTCCGAGGAATTCGTTGCGGTCATCGATGCCTCCGAGTGGAGTGAGAGTGGAATGTCGGCCGTGGTCGTCCGGGCAGTTGACTGCTGCTCAGCAGACAGGGCGGTCGAGGACCATGGGTGGTGTCAGTGCCCGCATGGCTACGGCAACGTCAGCTTCGTCCCTCTGGCAATAAAAGTCAATACGGTTCGTTCAAAAAATGTACGACTAGGGTAGGGAGACACCCTCCTGCGCTCCGAGGCAGGCAAGGAGCGCAGGGTCGCCCGAACGAAACGAACCTACTGCGGCGGTGCAGGAATCACTGTGTGGATGACGTAGCGCACCGAGCCGTCGTCGTCGAGCACAGGGACATTCTCCGGTAACCAGTAGCACTCCCGGAATTCTCCTCCTGCTTCGGCGGGTGGTGCGTCGTATCGCTGGCGGGGCAGCTTCTCGCTGTGACCGGTATCGAACGCGCGTTGCAGCGACTCGCGCAGCACCCGCGTGCCATCGGCGCTCGGATCGGCTGGGTTGTCAGGAAACACGTCGAAAACATTCTGGCCGACTATGTGATCGCGTGAGCGATGGATCTCGTCGAGCAGTCGGTCGGTCGCAGCCACCAGCTTCCACTCGGTGTCCACGGCGTAGCCGACAATCGGCATCTTCTCGAACAAAGATCGGTAGAAGGAGTCGGGAGTAATGGTCGCCGCGTTCACGGACGTTCCGTGTTCGCCATTGACTGGTTGATTCACGATGAGCTCTTTCCTCGAAACTAGTTGTTTATTTTTTGTCATGGCGCCTTGTTCATGCAACGAGCAGGACGGTTCCCACCACGGCCGAGATGGCAGTGGTCATTGCAGTGGTGACCATCGCGGCACGTGGTCTGGACAAAGCGAGCGGTATGAATCCGGATCCGTCTTGGCTGATCAGGTAGGTAATGAGTCCCGGGAGCGGTATACCGCCCGCGACGAACAAGCCTGCCACTGCGAGCTCGACGCCACAGGCGGGTATCAGCCCGATGAGGGCGGCGGTGACGACCGCCACTATCCCGGTGAGCGGACTCGAAGTCACAGCGGCGAACCAACTGGTTGTGGCCAGAAGATCCCAAATGACAAAAGCCGCACCTGCCCAGACAGTCACGCGAGACGCTTCTCTGACGCCGACCACCCATGCCGCTCGAGTGTCTGTGCCGCACTCTCCGCATTGACGCCACGACGACGTACGCCACAGGACTACCAGGCTGAGAGCGAATCCCACCGATCCGAGAACCAAGTAAGCGTGCGGTCCCCCCCACCACCACGCCACGACGTCCTGATC
Source organism: Rhodococcus sp. MEB064 (assembly GCF_000834565.1). Lineage (NCBI taxonomy): Bacteria > Bacillati > Actinomycetota > Actinomycetes > Mycobacteriales > Nocardiaceae > Rhodococcus > Rhodococcus sp. MEB064. Next base: position 34,820 of record NZ_JXQS01000014.1, on the reverse strand, counting down.
GACGGCGTGGACCGCGACGGCGGTCGACAAGGGCAGCGCCGCAAGGCTGACAAGCGCCAAGGCGCCGGTCGACCAGCGCCCGCGCTCGCTCGGTGCCGTGGGGAGACCGATCGTGTCTACAGTTGTAATATCCAGCGCTCGCGCATCTGAAGTCATTGAAGGCGACCCCGGCTGCAGGGTCGAAGGGACGATGGTGCCGCTCGCGGACGCGCTCTCAACGAGGGTCGGAGCGGGTACCAGGACACCCAGTCGGTCGACGACCGAGCCGACTGCGACACCGAGCAGTACCAACGCTGCTTTGAGACCGACAGTGAGCATCGGGTGTGTAGCGAGAAGCAGCCACGCCGAGTCCCCCATGGTTGCGAGGAACGCGGCCAGGAGAGTGCCGTAGGTGACGCGACCGGATGAATACAGCCTTGCCACTGCCAAGACACCGATGCAGCCGGGGGGAAGGGTCGCTGCAGCACCGAACAGCGGACCCAACCCCGGTCGGTCCGAAAGGGGCGCGGAAATGCGTTCACCGAATATCCGGAACAACCAGATACCTGTCCCAGCGAGTGCGAAAACCAGAGTGCCTATCGACATGTACGCGTCGGCGAGTGACTGCAGCACAACGGAGGTCATGGGGACGCCTTCGGCTCAGTCGAGAGTGGTTGTCAGAACACGGCAATGGGCGCGACCATCGACCCCGTTGAGCCTTTTGTTTTGATCGGGGTGCAGACGAACAGGAATTCCGCGCGATCCCGTCCGACCAGGTCTTCGGTCTTCATGTTCTCGAGGAGGTAAGTTCCGGTCTCGGCGAGCATGTGCTGATGAACGACCATCGGGGCGTCTGCCTGCTCTCCGGGGAGGACTTCGATCGCCCAATTGTCGGCGCCGACGAGAGAAACGCGGCGGTCGGTGAGCCAGTGAGCGGCGTCCCAACCGATGCCCGGGGAGTTGCCGTTGTACTTTTCGTTGTCCACCATCCACAGGGCGGCGCCGTACCCGGTGTGGATGATGACTGCGTCGCCCGCGCGCACCTCGACGTTTGCAGCAGTGCAGGCTGCCTCGAGGTGGTCGGGAGTGATGACGAAACCTTCGTCGAGCATGTCTGTTCCGACGACCGCAGCTATGTCGAGGAAAACCCCACGTGACATCCAGGGCTTGACCGATTCCATCCCGAACTTCGTGACACCGGTCGGCGTGTAGAAGTCGCCGTACTTGTTCCCGTTGTAGTGGGTTCCATCGATACCGACGTGACCGAATCCGTCGAGATGAGTTCCGATGTGGTAGATCTGGGTGACCTGTTCCTCGAACCAATTGACTCGGTTGCCGTCTTTCCCCCACCGGGTCTGCTCGAGAGTCCCGTGTGCGAGCGTCACTTGGTGGTAAAGCCGGGACCCTCCCATCGTGGGAGCCCCCATCTCGAGGACGCGCGCAAGTTCGACGATGACGCCTTCCTTCACCAGACTTATTGCAGCGAGAAGTCCCTCCGACGTGAGCTCATTTCCGGCGCCAAGCAGATCGTCAGCGCCGTACCTGGAGGGCCACCATTGGTCGGTGGTGTGCGCATTGCCGTTGAAGGTACCCGGTTCGGCCGGGAAGACGCAGTCCGCGTTTCCTTGCGCTGCCGGGATGTTGCTGACGTTGCACGCATTGCACATAACTTGTTCTCCAGTTCGGATCGATTGTGGATAGTTCAGGCGAAGCTGAGCGATCAATTCGAGCGAGTCGACGGCTATCGTCGGAATCGCTGGGTGGCGGAGAGATAGTCCCGCGCGTTATCGACGACTTGGGAAACTAGTTGCGCGGCAATGAATTCCGCGGTCTCATCACCTCGCCTCCTGGCGGCCCAACCGAGGTAGGTCATGCCGCGCGCGAACAACATCGCAGCAATCATGTGGTCATCGATCACGCCGCGTGTGCTCGCGTATCCGGACACTGCCGCGTCACGGAACTCGGAAAACTTATGGTGTCGCTGGAACCAGAAGAGCAGTGTCGCCAGTTCGAATGCGTGCCAACCGGATCCGAAGTCATCGAAATCGATCAGTGTCATTGTCGAATCAGCAACCAGAATGTTCTCGGGTGTCATATCGGCATGGATCACCGAGTAGTTGGTCGATGTCTTTCCGATCGACGTAAGGTGCGCTCGAAGTGCTTCCGACGCTTCGTCGAGTATATCGCGCACTGGCGTCACCTCGCTGAGTTCGAACGGGTCGCCCCAGATGGCATGCTCGCCGACCAGTCCCTCGTAATCCCACGCCTGACGCTTGTCACCGGTGATGGTGGTATGTCCGGCGAGGTGGTTGTGCAATCGTCCCGCCAGTTCCCCGCAGCGACGAAATGCGTTTGGAGTGATGGTTGAGCTTCCATCGAAGCCCGACTCGATAGAACCCAACGGTGTGGCCTCCGGAACCCATTCCAGCACGCTGACGTACTGGTGGACGTCTCCGTTTCTCACCGAAGTGAACAGCTCGCCGTTCTTGGTGTCGATTACTTTCGGAACGGAGAATCCGGCCTGATCCAGCGAGCGCAGCAAATGCAGTTCCGACTCGATCGCTGCGCCGTCGTTGTAGTGGGCGCGATGGAGTCGAACGGCGAAGTCGCCGCGATCGTTCGTCAGCCGGAACACATGATTTTCACGGTATTTCACCAAGTGAACCGGTCCCGTGAGTCCGTACTCGACGAGTGCCGAGATCACCGCGTGTTCCGCTGTGGCGGACTGATCAGTCATATCTTCGAGTCTTTCTCGGTGAGTTTCCGTTGGAAAGCGCGTGTCACCCGAGGCCGGCGACCACGATGCGGTCCTGTCTCAGCAGATCGCGATGGGATGGAGTGGGCTCTGCACGGCACCAACAAGTTTGGGTGCTGCCATGACGAACATGAATTCGTGAACGTTGTCCGCCGCCAGGTCTTTGGTCCAGACGTTCTCGATGATGTGTACTCCACGTTCGCGAATCAAATAGCCGTGGACTGGCAGGAACTGCTCAGGATCTGCAGCCGGAATGACCTCACATGCCCAGTTGTCGGCTCCGATCGTGACCACTCCGAGCTCTTCGACGAGGTACTTCGCTGCGGGAATCCCGATGCCGGCCTCGGTCTCTGCGAACTTTTCGGTGAAGGTTACGTCGTTGATGGTGCCGGTGTTGATCAAGACCACGTTGCCAGGCGTGATCGCGATCTGCTGGCGCTCGAGCGTGTTCTTGATGTCGTCGACCGTGATCTCGTAACTGTTGTCGAGGCTGTCGACGCCTCGGGTGGCCGCGATGTCGAGCAAAACGCCGCGGGTGGCGACGGGTGGCACGGTCTCGATCCCGTGCTTCACCGCGCCGCGCGAACGAATGACGTCCGCGGTATCGAAGTCACCGTAGTGCTTGCCGTCGATGGCGATATGACCGAAACCGTCGAGGTGGGTTGCCACCCCGCACCACATGGAGATGTAGTCGTCGACGCCCGAAAGCTTGTTCGATCCGTACTCGGCATCGTCGCCGACCCAGATAGTGTCCGTCAGGACTTGAAAGGATCGTCCCGGCCATGCCGGGCTCTCCGGGTTCGTCTGTACTGCCAGCGAGTAGATCTTGCCACTCTGCACCAATGCAGCAGCGTCGCGAGTGTTGCTGGCGTCGAGGGTGGCGACAGCACCGCCCTCTACGAAAGTGTGTGATGAGTCCATTGACGGCTCCAGATTCTTGTCGAACACCGAGTGTCGCGGGGGGCGCTATGTGGCATGCGCCGGCGCGTTCGACGGTGACGGCGCTCACGTTGACGCCGCTGGACCAGCATCGCCGACGCTCGACCCAGAGTCAATACGAACCGTGTAAATAATGAACGGTGTAGTCAAAATTAACGCTGTTGGAACAAGATGCAGCGTCGACCTAGCCCTACACGGCCGAAGAATTTCGCGCGCCCGTTACATCGGACTCTCGGCGTCCAGCATTCGTAGGACTGCGTGCCAAGCGGAAGCGCGAGCCGCGGTGGAGGAGTCGAAGTAGCTGATGCATACCAGTGCGATGCTTGCCGGACTCCGCCCCGCTCGGGCTACGAAACCGGAACGGTCTCCGAGACCGTCAGGTCGATCGGGTAAGAGTCCGTGGCTAAGTATTGGCTAAGTAGCAGTGGCTACCAGACCCTCGGCGAGCGCTCGCATCGCGCGAGTCACCTCATCACCGGTCCGTGAACCGTGCGCAACGCTGATGAGCGCGGTACGCATAGCCCCGGTGAGTAGCTCAGCGACGGTGTGGGAGTCTGCGAAAGGCGTGCCAATCGGATCCTGGCGCGCGAGGAGCTCCGCGTAGTCCTCGGCGATGAGCTGAGCGATGACGCTGGACGCGTGGCCTCTCACCGGGGAGAGTGCCTGGTCGAGTGAGGGGTCGTCGATGGCGTAGAAGCGGCCCAGCTTCGGGCGGGCAGCGACGTCGGCGACCGCGGAGGTCATGGCGACGACACGATCGACGAAGCCGGACTCCGCGGCGTGGATGGCGGTCGCGGTGTCGATGAGTTCGCCGTTGATCTCTTCGTAGAGCTCACAGAACAGCTGCTCCCGGCCCTGCGGGAAGTAGGTGTACAGCGTCCCCTTGGCCGCTCCGGCCCGCTCTGCGATGTTCTCCACTGATGCAGAACCGTAACCAGCCTCGGCGAACACCTCGAGAGCGGAATCTAGGAGCGCTCTGCGGGTTTGAAGGCGGTTGCGCTCTCGCAGTGTCATCCTCGGCGCCTGCGTGTTCGTTCCCATGTCCGCTCCTTCCGTTCCGCCGCAGCGGGGCCGGCGCGAGTTCGATCCGGCGGTGCTGCCGGCGTCTCCTGCAGGCGGCCGCGTGTGCGTGCCGCGTCAGACCTCGACTGCAGCGATCGTATACGCGGCGCGTCGGTGCGCAGGCGCTCGGTGACTCACGGCGGCGCGTCTACGCGGTGGAGGAGATGGTGCGGCTGTCACCGCGAAACTCTGCGACCACTTCGGTGCCGCGCGTGACGCGCACGTCGTAGATGCCGTTGCGGCCGAAACGGGCCCGTTCGACGGCTTCGGCGACGAGGACATCCCCGGCCTTGGTCGGGCGGAGGTAGCGGATGTCGCATCGCGCGGCGACGGCGGAATCGCTGTAGCTGTTGCACGCCATGGCGAACGTGGTGTCGGCGAGGAGGAAGACGAATCCTCCGTGGGTGATGGCATGACCGTTGACCATGTCGTGCGTGACCGTCATCGACATCACGGCATGCCCGTCGCCGAGTTCGACCATCTCGATCCCGAGCTTCTGCGACGCGACGTCGGCGGCGAACATGGCGTGAGCCACTCGGTGTCGTTCCATGGCGCGCACTCTCCTGGGCAGGGGTGGATCGGAGGTTGGGGCCGGCGGGACACGGGGTCACGGGGTCGGTGACGCGCCCGTGACCCGCCGGGGTTTCAGAGCGCTATGCGCTGATCGTTCTGGGCGAACATCGTGACGCCGCCGGTGGCGAAATTGCGGACGTCCTTGCCTGCGGCGCGCATCTGCGGGGAGGCCAGTGCCGCCGCCAACGAGTCGGCATCGGCGAAGTGGAGGTACGCCACCGCGTAGTACGGGGGCTCCTTCCCGTCCATCGATTCGACCTTGCCCCAACTGAACTCGGTGAGCCCGGGAACGGCAGCAGCGAGCGGTACGTGCACGGAGGTGTAATGCTCGTCGAACGCAGCGTTGTCCTGCGGTGCGCCGTAGCAGATGACGATCCGTGAACTCATTTCTGTCCCTCCGGCTTCGCGACGAGGGTGAGCACGTCGTAGGTGGCGACCGGGTCGCCGTCCTGGTTGACCACCACTGCGTCCCACCGCACTTCGCCGTAGTCCGCGGACTGGCGGGGGGTGATGAGCTTCGCCGTCAGGGTCACCGTCAGCGAGTCCTCCGCCTTCACCGGGGAGAGGAAGCGGAGGTCGTCGACGCCGAAGTTGGCCAGCACCGGACCCGGATCGGGGTCGACGAAGAGTCCGGCAGCGAGCGAGACGACGAGGTAGCCGTGCGCGACGATGCCGCCGAAGAGCGGGTTCGCGGCTGCGGCCTCGGGGTCGGTGTGAGCGTAGAAGGTGTCACCGGTGAACTCGGCGAAGTGGTCGATGTCGGCGCGGGTGACCTGACGGGGTCCGCCGACGATGGTGTCGCCGAGCCGCAGCTCGCCGAGGTTCTTGCGGAACGGGTGCACGTCGCCGACGGTCTGCTCCGAGCCCGTCACCCACTTGTTCCCGATGCTGGTCAGCATGTCGGGCGTGGCCTGGATCGCGGTGCGCTGCATGTGGTGCAGCACTCCGCGGATACCGCCGAGCTCCTCGCCGCCGCCGGCGCGCCCCGGCCCGCCGTGCACCAGGACCGGAAGGGGAGACCCGTGACCGGTCGACTCACGGGCGTTCTCGCTGTTGAGCACGAGGATGCGGCCGTGGTACGGCGCCGATCCGAGCGTGACCTCGCGCGCGAGTGTCCGGTCCTTGGTGACCAGGGACGCCACGAGTGAGCCCTTGCCGCGGGCGACGAGGTCGAGCAGATCTGCGGTGTCCTCGTAACCGATCACCGTCGAGACGGGGCCGAAGGCCTCGATCTCGTGCGGTTCCGGTGCGGTCTTGTCACCGGCCGTCAGCAGGACCGGTGCCATGAACGCGCCCGGCCGGGGGTCGACGCTGTCGGGGTCACCGAAGACGACGGACGCCGACTTCGTCAGGCCTCGTACTGATTTGAGAACTTCGTCGCGCTGATCGATGCTGGCGAGGGCTCCCATCGTGACGCCCTCCTCGCGGGGGTCGCCGACGACGACGGCGCCCAGGCGAGCGGTGAGTGCCTCGACGACCGGGGTGAGCATGGCAGTGGGCACGAGTACGCGGCGGATGGCCGTGCACTTCTGGCCGGCCTTGGACGTCATCTCCTGGAACACGCCCTTGACGAACAGGTCGAACTCCGGATCCTGCTGCGTCACATCGGAACCGAGGATGGAGGCGTTGAGGGAATCGGCCTCGGCGGTGAAGTGCACACCCTCGCCGACCACGTTGGAGTGCGAGCGCAGGGACGCCGCGGTGTCGGCGGAGCCGGTGAACGCGACCGAGTCCTGACCGCCCAGATGGTCGATGATGCCGCGGGCGCTGCCACACAGCAGCTGGACCGAGCCTTCGGGGAGGATCCCGCTCTCGATGATTCTGCGGAAGACGAGTTCGGTCAGGTACGCCGTCTGGCTCGCGGGCTTGACGATGGTGGGAACGCCGGCGATGAAGGCGGGAGCCAGCTTCTCGAGGAACCCCCACACAGGGAAGTTGAAGGCATTGATCTGCACGGCGACACCGCGACGTGAGGTGTAGATGTGCTGACCGAGGAATGTGCCCTTCTTCCCCAACTGCTCTGCCGGCCCGTCCAGGTGGACGGTGTCGTTCGGTAGCTCGCGACGTGCCTTGCTCGCGTAGCTCAGGACCGTGCCGAAGCCGCCGTCGATGTCGACGCCGGAGTCACGCTTGGTGGCACCGGTGTGGGAGGACAGCTCATAGAACTCGTCCTTGCCCGCCAGCAGGGTCAGGCCCAGCTGCTTGAGCAGCGCGCCGCGCTCGTGGAAGTTCAGGTCGGCCAGGGCCGGTCCGCCGACCGTGCGCGCGTAGTCGATCATGGCGGCGACGTCGAGTCCCGTGGACGAGATCCGAGCGACCTCGCTGCCGTCGATCGCGCTGAGCAGCGGAGTCCCCGCATCGCTCGCAGCGAACCAACGCCCCTGTGCATAGCTTTCCAACATTGAGCTCACAACAATTCTCCGTCTCACCGTACGTTCGGTCGGTAATTACCATCGCCCCAGGAGCGCCCCCGTGTCAAGAGACCAGGTGCATGAAGCGAGCCGTGGATCCTGACCGCGACACGGCCAGTGAGCGGCGTCCTCCGGGTGCGCCGCAGCCGGTCAGCGGGCCTGGCGCCGCAGCCCGTCGAAGGTCAGCGCCACGACCGCATCGGCAAGTGCGTCGGCCGATCCTCCGGTCCTGGGCTTGTACCACTCGATCAACGAGTTGACCGTGCCGAAGAGCAGACGCGAGACCAGTGCGGGGTCGATGTCCGCCCGCAGGTCGCCCTCGCGGGCGGCCGCGACGACCAGGCCCGAGACGAAGGCGTCGAATTCTCGGCGGCGAACGAGTGCACGCCGCTCCACCTCGGTGTTGCCGCGGACCCTGAGCAGCAACGTCACGTAGGGCAGCTCGGCGACCAGGATCTCGACGCTGCGCCGCACCAGGTACTCGAGGCGGTCGATGTAGCGGCCCTCGGTGGCGCCGGTCTCGGTTGTCACCGCGAACAGTGCGTTCAGTGCGCGAGCGAGGGCGAGTTCGAGAAGTTCGGACTTGCCGGAGACGTGGTGGTAGATCGAGGACTTGGTGATGCCCAACCGGCCGGCCAGGACCTCCATCGACGTGCCGTCGTAGCCCTTGTCGTTGAAGACCTTCACGGCGACGGCCAGCAGGGAGTCGAGGTCGTAGCCGGGTCGTCCCGGCAGACCCGTCCTGCGCGGTGCACGTGCGGTCGTCATGACTCCATCCTCTCAGGTTCGCCGAGTTCGACGTGGCTTCACACCCCATCCGTGTCGTCAAGTCTTGCGTGACGACCGAATGTTCGGTTATTAATATAGGGTTGAATCGGCCGAAGGAGCACATGGTGGGTGAAGTATTTTTGGTGACGGGCGCTCGGACGCCACACGGTCGCTACGGCGGCGCGCTCTCAAGCGTGCGCCCGGACGACCTCGCGGGGATCGTCGTCCGCGAGGCCGTGCGACGTTCCGGTGTTCCCGCCGACGCGATCGACGAGGTCGTCCTCGGGGCCGCCAATCAGGCCGGCGAGGACAACCGGGATGTCGCTCGAATGGCAGCTCTGCTTGCCGGGCTACCGGACTCGGTGCCTGGCTACACCGTCAACAGGCTTTGTGCGAGCGGACTGACCGCGGTCGCCAACGCCGCGTCGACGATCCGTAGCGGCGAGGCCGACATCATCGTCGCGGGCGGCGTGGAGTCGATGACGCGTGCGCCCTGGGTCCTCGCCAAGCCCGGAACGGCCTGGGCCAAGCCCGGCGAGATCTTCGACACCGCACTCGGGTGGCGATTCACCAATCCGGCGTTCACCGCGCACGACGCCGACATCGCTGCCGGCGCTGGACCCGAGGTCCGCAAGGTCACGCTGTCGATGGGGGAGACCGCCGAGGAGGTCGCTGCGGCCGAGGGCATCACCCGCGAGGAGAGCGATGCTTTCGCCCTGCGCAGCCAGGAGCGCGCCATCGCCGCCGTCGACGCAGGACGCTTCGCCGACGAGATCGTCTCGGTACTGACGCGCCACGGCGACGTCACCGAGGACGAGACCCCACGACGCGGAACCACCGCCGAGAAACTGGCGAAGCTGAAAACCGTGTTCCGCCGGGACGGTGTCGTCACTGCCGGATCCGCGTCCCCCTTCACCGACGGCGCAGCGGCACTGGTCGTGGCCAGCGAGGCCGCAGTGCGCAAGTACGGACTCGAGGTCCGCGGACGCATCGTCACCAGCGCGAGCGCCGGCATCGCCCCCAACATCATGGGTCTCGGTCCCGTCCCGTCCACGCACAAGGCGTTGGCCCGCGCCGGCTGGAGCATCGACGACCTCGGCGCCGTCGAACTCAACGAGGCCTTCGCTGCCCAGTCCCTCGGCGTCATGCGTCAACTCAAGCTCGACGACACGATCGTCAACGCCGACGGCGGCGCCATCGCGCTCGGACACCCCCTCGGGGCTTCCGGCGCCCGCATTCTGCTGACACTGCTCGGCCGCATGGAGCGCGAGAAGGTCTCCCGCGGACTGGCGACCCTGTGCGTCGGTGTCGGCCAGGGTGTGTCGATGCTGATCGAGGCCCCGTGACCACCTTCGAGACCCTCGCCGTCGAGGAACGCGAGGACCGCGTGGTGGTGACGCTGGCACGCGAGAAGCAGCGCAACGCCATCGACGCCCAGATGATCTCCGAACTGCACGAGGTCTGCGCCGGTCTCGAGCAGCACCCCAGAGTGCTGGTGCTCACCGGACAGGGAGATCACTTCGCCGGCGGCGCCGACATCAACCAGCTCAGGGCGCGGACCCGCGACGATGCCTTGCGCGGAATCAACCGCAACCTCTTCGACCGCATCGCCGCGCTGGCGCTACCGACGATAGCCGCGGTCCGCGGATACGCCCTCGGCGGGGGAGCGGAGCTCTCCTACGCCTGCGACATCCGCATCGCCTCTGCCACGGCAGTGTTCGGAAATCCCGAACCCGGCCTGGGCATCATGGCCGCCGCCGGTGCCAGCTATAGACTCCCGACCCTGGTGGGCGTCTCGGTCGCCAAGCAGGTCCTCCTGGGCGCCCGCACCCTCGACGCCGACACCGCGCTGCGCACCGGTCTCGTGATGGCCGTCGTCGACGATCCGCTCTCCGCAGCGCACGAGCTCGCCGACCGCATCGCCCGGCAGGCGCCACTGGCACTGACTCTGACCAAGAAGATCGTCGACGCTCCGGGCTCGCATCCGTGGGCCGACGACATCGCTCAAGCCGTCCTGTTCGAGACCGAGGACAAACAACGCCGCATGACGGCATTTCTGGAGAAGAAGAGATGACCTATCCCCAGCACGTCGGCGTCGTCGGCGGTGGACGCATGGGCGCGGGCATCGCGCAGGTGTTCGCGACCCTCGGCTCATTGGTCACGATCGCCGAGGCCGGCGATCAGACAGCTTCCCTCGAACGGGTGGCCGACGGTCTCGCTCGGGCGCACGAACGCGGGAAGCTCGGCGGAGCGCTGCCCGCCGATGTCCTACGTCGCGTCTTTGTGGTGGGTGGACCCCACGAACTCGGCCGCGACCTCGATCTGGTCGTCGAGGCCGTCCCGGAGATCCCGGCCCTCAAGGTCGAGGTCCTGGCCGCCCTCGACGCCACGGTGTCCCCCTCGACGCTCATCGCCTCCAACACCAGCTCGATCTCCATCGCCGAGCTCGGCGCCGCGTTGACCGACCCGTCGCGGTTCGTCGGCATGCACTTCTTCAATCCGGTCCCGGCCTCGACACTGGTGGAGATCGTGCGAGCACCGGCGACCTCGCCGGACGTCGTCGACAGGGTGCGGCAGTGGGTGAGCGAGCTGGGCAAGTCCGAGATCCTGGTCAACGATTCCCCGGGTTTCGCCACCAGCCGCCTCGGCGTCTGCCTCGGACTCGAAGCCATCCGCATGCTGGAAGAAGGCGTCGCCGACGCCGAATCGATCGACCGAGCCATGGAACTGGGTTACAAGCACCCGATGGGGCCGCTGCGCTCGACCGATCTGGTCGGGCTCGACGTCCGCCTCGCGATCGCCGAGCATCTCGCCTCCACCCTCGGAGAGCGCTTCACCCCGCCGCAGCTGCTGCGCGACAAGGTCGCCCGCGGCGAGCTGGGCCGCAAGTCCGGTACCGGGTTCCACCGTTGGGAGAACGCATGAGCATCACCTTCTCGGTGACCGACGCACTCGCGACGATCACCCTCGCACGCCCCTCGGCTCACAACGCCCTCGACGCCGAGATGAAGATCGCCTTCAAGGACGCCGTCGACGCCGCGCGCGCCGACGACTCCGTCCGCGCCGTACTCATCACCGCCGACGGCAAGAACTTCTGCGTCGGACAGGATCTCGGCGAACACGTCGCCGCGCTCGACGCCGACCCGTCGACGGCGATGGACACCGTGGAGAACCACTACAACCCCCTCGTCCGGTCGCTGAACGAGCTCGGCGTCCCGGTCGTCGTAGCGATTCCCGGAGCCTGCGTGGGAGCGGGCTGGGGCATCGCGCTGGCCGGCGACATCCGCGTCGCCGGAACCTCGACGACCTTCGCCACCGCCTTCACCGGGATCGGTCTGGCCAGCGACTCCGGCCTGAGCCACGCACTCGTCGAATCCCTCGGCGCGAGCCGCGCAGCGGCGCTGTTCCTGCTCGGCGACAAGGTCACCGCCGGACAGGCCGAGACCTGGGGCCTGGTGCACCGAGTCGTACCCGACGAGGAGGTGCGCACCGCCGCCGAGACGCTCGCCGGCGCGCTCGCTGCCGGACCCACCGAGGCGTACCGGCAGGTCAAAGCTCTGGTGCGCGCCAATGCGACCGGCCTGTACGAGACGCTCGACCGGGAAGCCGCAGCGCAGACCGCACTGGGACAGACCTCCGACCACCGCAGCGCGGTGTCCGCCTTCCTCGCCAAGCAGAAGCCTGCGTTCACCGGGCGCTGAGCGCTCAAGAACCAACGATTCAGATTGCCTCTTGTGTGCCGTGCCACCCACGGCGCATACTGGAGTTACCAACCGATCATTCGGTAATGAAAGTGGGACATATGACCATGTCAGACGCACCGACCGTCGAGTCGTTGCAGGACACGTTCGACACAACGATCTCTGCGGAGCAGCGCGTCGAGCCCCGCGACTGGATGCCGGAGGGCTACCGCAAGTCGCTCATTCGCCAGATCGCCCAGCACGCGCACTCCGAGATCATCGGCATGCAGCCGGAGGGCAACTGGCTCACCCGCGCGCCGTCGCTGCGTCGCAAGGCGATCCTCATGGCCAAGGTGCAGGACGAGGCCGGACACGGCCTGTACCTGTACTCCGCCGCCGAGACTCTCGGCGCGGACCGGGCGGACCTGACGGTCAAGCTGATCGAGGGCAAGCAGAAGTACTCCTCGATCTTCAACTACCCGACGCTGACCTACGCCGATGTCGGCACGATCGGCTGGCTGGTCGACGGCGCCGCGATCTGCAACCAGGTGCCGCTGTGCCGCAGCTCGTTCGGGCCGTACGCACGCGCGATGATTCGCGTGTGCAAGGAGGAATCCTTCCACCAGCGTCAGGGATACGAGCTGCTCTCGACCATGATGCGCGGCACCGACGCGCAGCGCGCGATGGTGCAGGAATCGGTGAACCGCTGGTGGTGGCCGGCCCTGATGATGTTCGGACCGCCCGACGACGAGAGCCCCAACACCGAGCAGTCGATGAAGTGGGGCATCAAGCGCCACACCAACGACGAGCTGCGTCAGCGATTCGTCGACATGTCCATCCCGCAGGCAGAGGCGCTGGGAGTCACCTTCCCCGACCCCGACCTGGCATGGAACGCCGAGCGCAAGTCCTACGACTTCGGCGAGCCGGACTGGTCGGAGTTCATGCAGGTCATCAAGGGCAACGGCGCCTCGAACGTCGAGCGCATCGCCAACCGCCGAGCAGCCCACGAGGACGGCGCCTGGGTGCGCGAAGCCGCCACCGCGTTCGCCGCACGTGAGCGAAGGATCGCAGCCTCATGACCGAGTTCACCGCCGAGGGCGGCCACGGCGCAGTCCCCACCGAAGGTGTCCCCACCAAGCCGGAACCGGCTGCGGTGAAAGCGGACTGGCCACTGTACGAGGTGTTCCTGCGAGGCAAGCGCGGACTCAACCACGTCCACGTCGGGTCCCTGCACGCGGCGGACGATCACATGGCACTGCGCCATGCGCGCGATGTGTACACCCGCCGCAACGAGGGCGTGAGCATCTGGGTGGTCCCGTCCAACTCCATTGTCGCGTCCTCGCCGGCGGAGAAGGACCCCTTCTTCGCCCCCAGCGGCGACAAGGTCTACCGCCACCCCACGTTCTACGAGATCCCCGACAACGTCCCCCACATGTGATCGCCCGACCACGAGGATTGACAGGAACCCAATGACTGACCACGACAACGCCTACGAAGGTCTCGTCGACGAGAACTCGCACGGGCAGTGGGCGTTCGGGACCAGCTTCGACGACCCGCTCGCCGGCGTCGACACCACCGTCCCCGACGATGTCGACCTCGGGGCACTGGCGGCGTACTGCCTCATGCTCGGCGACGACGCCCTCATCAGCGCGCAGCGCCTCGCGCAGTGGGCCACCCGCGCCCCCGAACTCGAGGAAGAGGTCGCGCTGGCCAACGTCGGGCTCGACCTGCTCGGACAGGCCCGACTGCTCCTCGCCCGCGCGGCGGCAGCGGACACCTCGCTCGTCCCCGTCGTCTCCGACACCTCACCCGCGCCCGCGGAGGATGCGTTGGCGTTCTTCCGCTCCGACGCCCAGTTCCGCAACGTCCGCCTCACCGAGCTCGACAACGGCGACTTCGCGAAATCCATCGTGCGCATGCTCGTCTTCACCACCTGGCGGCTCGCGGTGTTCACCCGCCTGCAGACCTCACGCGACCCGGTTCTCGCCGCCGTCGCCGCCAAGGGCGTCAAGGAACTGACCTACCACCGCGACTACTCGGCGCGCTGGGTCGTCACCCTCGGATGCGGGACCGAGGAGTCCCAGCGGCGGGTACGCGACGCCCTCGACTTCGTCTGGCCCTACGTGGGGGAGCTGTTCGCCCCCACCGACGAGGAAATCGCGCTCGCGGCAGTCGATGTCGCTGTCGATCCGCGCACTGTGCGCGAGGAGTTCGACTCCGTCCTGACCCAGGTCTTGAAGGCAGCAGAGCTCGAAGCACCACAGGGACGATCCGTCGGCACCATCGGCGGCCGAGCAGGACGCCACGGAATCCACACCGAAGCCATGGGACCCCTGGTCGCCGAGATGCAGGTCGTCGCACGGGAACACCCGGAGGGAGTGTGGTGATGACACTCGACGAGACGACCAGCACGACCGATCTGACCACCACCGAAGCGCGCAAGATCGCGGCCACCGTGATGGACCCGGAGATGCCGCTGCTCACGCTCGACGACCTGGGCGTCCTGCGCGAGGTCGAGGTCCGCCGCGACGGCAGTGTGCTGGTCACCATCACCCCGACGTACTCCGGATGCCCGGCGATGGCCACGATGCGCGACGACATCGAGCACAAGCTCCTCGACCACGGCTACACCGACGTCGAGATCATCACCAGCCTGACGCCCGCATGGAGCACGGACTGGATCTCCGAGGACGGTCGCCGAAAGTTGCGAGAGACCGGCTACTCCGTGCCCGGTCCCGCCCCGGCGCGCACGACCGGCCCGGTTCCCCTGACTCTGACGGTCAGGCCCCGGCTGATCGACTGCCCGCAGTGCGGGTCGTCTAACACCCGATTGACCTCCGAGTTCGGCGCCACCCTGTGCAAAGCGCAGTACCGATGCGACGACTGCCTCGAACCGTTCGACCACGTGAAGGAAATCTGATGACCGTCACCGACGAACCCGTCGTCACCCCGAGTCGTAAGAAGGCCTTCCACACCCTCACCGTCGCCGACGTCGAGAGCCTGTGCGACGACGCCGTCGCGGTCACCTTCGACGTCCCCGAAGACCTGCGCAGCGAATTCGACTTCCGCCCGGGACAATCGGTGATGCTCAGCCGCACCGTCGACGGCGTCGAACACCGACGCTCGTACTCCATCTGCGCCCCCGCCGGCGAACGCCCCCGCGTCGGGGTACGCGAAGTCACCGACGGCCTCTTCTCGTCGTGGCTCGTGCACGAGGTCAAGCCCGGCGACCGCATCGATGTCCAGGGACCGTCGGGCACCTTCCACGCCGACCCCGCCGCCGGCGGCAGGCACGTCCTGATCGCCGCCGGGTCCGGCATCACCCCCATGCTGTCCATCGCCGGATCCGTTCTGGCCAACCCGGACGCGGAAGTCGTACTCCTGTACGGCAACCGGCGCACCCGCTCGGTGATGTTCGCCGAAGAGATCGCCGATCTCAAAGACCGCTACGGCGCGCGCTTCGACGTCATCCACGTGCTCTCCCGCGAACCCCGCGAAGTCGAGCTCTTCAGCGGCCGACTCGACGCCGAACGCCTGCGAGCAATCCTCGCCGCCGTCGTCCCCACACCGGAGATCGACCATTTCTGGTTGTGCGGACCCTTCGGCATGGTCAACGACGCCCAGGACGTGCTCTCGGAGTTGGGTGTGCCCAAGAGCAGCATCCACCACGAACTGTTCTACGTCGACGATGTCCCGCCGCCGCAGGAGAAGCACCGTGAACCCGGCGTCACCGGCCCGAGCAGCGAAGTCACCATCACCCTCGACGGCCGCAGCGTCACCGGCACCCTCCCACAGGACGAGTCGATCCTCGACGCCGGCGAACAACTGCGCTCCGACCTCCCGTTCGCCTGCAAGGGCGGTGTGTGCGGCACCTGCCGCGCGAAAGTCACCGGCGGCGAGGTCGACATGCGCCGTAACTACGCGCTCGAGGACAACGAGGTCGCAGCCGGCTTCGTCCTCACCTGCCAGACCTTCCCCCTCAGCGACACCGTGACCGTCGACTTCGACGCCTGACACCGGAGAACAACACATGACCAGCGTGATGGCCACCCCCACCGACACACCCGACATCGAATTCGCGTCGCGTGATCGCATCTCCACCCTTCAACTGGAGCGACTGCAGTGGTCACTGCAGCACGCCTACGACAACGTCCCGCACTACCGGTCGGCCTTCGACGCGGCGGGAGTGCACCCCAGCGACCTGAAAGATCTGTCGGATCTGGCGAAGTTCCCCTTCACCGTCAAAAGTGACCTGCGCGAAAACTACCCGTTCGGCATGTTCGCCGTACCGCAGGACAAGGTGTCACGCATCCACGCATCCTCCGGAACCACCGGTCGCCCGACCGTTGTCGGTTACACCGCCGGCGACCTCGACAACTGGGCGAATCTGATCGCCAGGAGCCTGCGCGCCGGCGGCGTCAAGCCGTCCGACAAAGTGCACATCGCGTACGGATACGGGCTCTTCACCGGTGGTCTCGGCGCGCACTACGGCGCGGAACGACTCGGCTGCACCGTGATCCCGATGTCCGGCGGAATGACTGAACGTCAGATTCAACTCATCCAGGATTTCGAGCCCGACGCGATCATGGTCACCCCGTCGTACATGCTCACCATCGTCGACGCGATGATCAAGAAGGGCATCGACCCCTCCACCACCTCACTCCGGACCGGCGTCTTCGGTGCCGAGCCGTGGACGGAGGAGATGCGCAAGGAGATCGAGAAGACCCTCGACATGGACGCGGTGGACATCTACGGCCTCAGTGAGGTCATGGGCCCGGGTGTCGCGATGGAATGCGTCGAAACCAAGGACGGGCTGCACATCTGGGAGGATCACTTCTATCCGGAGGTGATCGACCCGGTCACCGGTGAGGTATTGCCCGATGGTGAGGAGGGTGAATTGGTGTTCACCTCGCTCAGCAAGGAAGCGATGCCGGTGATTCGCTACCGCACGCGTGATCTCACGCGACTGCTTCCGGGTACCGCGCGTACGATGCGCAGGATGCAGAAGGTCACCGGGCGCACCGATGACATGATCATCCTGCGTGGGGTCAATCTCTTCCCGACGCAGATCGAAGAACTCATTCTGACTGTGCCGTCGCTGGCACCCCAATTCCAGTGTGTCCTCGACCGAACCGGGCGCATGGATTCCTTGACCGTCCTGGTCGAGTCTCGACCCGACGCCGCGGCAGATACCCGCGTGGCCGCCGCGAGCATCCTGAAGAAGCTGGTTAAAGACCGCATCGGCGTGAGCGTGGAAGTCGATGTCGTCCCACCGGCGGCGCTGGAGCGGTCGATCGGCAAGGCTCGGCGCCTGATCGACAACCGTCCGACCGTGTGAAGTGTCGGTGACGGTGGAAGCCACGGATGACTTCGAGCAGTGGCGAGAGCACGTTTCGAACGCTTTCGTACCGCTCGATGCCGTCTCTGTCGGCGCTGCCCGGTTCGAAGGCAGCGTCGGATCCGCGTCACTCAGGTCGTTGAAACTCAGCGAGGTCGCCGGACGTCAGGTCGACGTCCGGCGCACTCGTGCCACCATCCGTTGCGCCGACCCGGGCCTGATCAAGGTCGGGATGCAGCTCACCGGGCACGGAGTCATCACCCAGCACAATCACCGAGCTGTGCTGGCACCGGGCGATTTCGCGGTCTACGACACCCGGGAGCCCTACGACCTCCGGTTCGACGGAGACTTCTCGATGTTCGTTCTGATGTTTCCCCGCGACCGGCTGCGCATCGGTGCACAAAGGCTCACTGACATCACCGCTCGTCGTATCGACGGCAATCACGGACTCGGGCAACTGATGTCGACCTTCCTCGCCGGCCTTCGCCGAAGCCTCGCCGACGGTTCCCTCCCGACCACCGCGATGTTCGAGGACGCGATTTTCGACCTGCTCGGCGCGACACTGGAGGCTGAAGGCGCGCACACACCACCAGGTTCGGTGCTCCTGGTCGAAGCCGAGTCGGTCATCGATTCGACGTTGGCCGACCCGTCCTTGTCGACGGCGGCCATTGCTGCTCAACTACATATCTCGACGCGCTATCTGCAGAAACTGTTCGAGGCGGAAGGGCGCACGGTGTCCGGGTGGATCCGCGGTCGTCGGCTCGAGCAGTGTCGTCGAGACCTGTCGGACCCTCGACTACGACCGGACAGCATCGCGACGATCTGCGCCCGGCACGGACTGCCCGACCAGTCGTCGTTCTCGAAACTCTTTCGTGCCGCCTACGGAGTGTCGCCCAGCGACTACCGCGCCGACCCACCCGCCGTTTGATCTGTTGGAGGTGGGTCGGCGCGGTAGTCGTGACGGCTCGAGATCAGAGGACTACTGCACAAGCACTTCCCGTGGCCCGGACCGCGAGGTGGTCGGGAATGTCATGTTCTCGATTCCTCGTGCTCACTCCGGTCCACTTCTTTGCCGGCAGAGAGCTTCGAGATCAGAACACCCGCGATGAAGACCAGGACGACGAGCACTAGAAGCAACGTTGCCAGAACGCTCGATCCCCCCACCAGCAACGCAAAGTTGTCGACGACGAGGCCGGTTATCACGATGAGGCCAATGCAGCCGAGGACAGGTGCGATTCGCGTATGCCACCACCGTTTGTCGACATCGGAACGCGCGAAGAAGGCGACTATGGCGACGCCCGTGAGGATCATGAGTACCAGAATGCTGACCGTGGCCAGGCCGGACATCCACGTGAACAGTTCCAGAACCGGATCGGAGCCGGCGATGGCGAACGCTCCGACGACGATCACGGCTGACAACGTCTGAAACAGGGAGCCACGATGAGGCGAGCCGTGTCGAGTGTGGGTGCGCGCAAGCGAGCGTGGTCCTACGCCCTGCCGCGCCAGCGCGAAGACATATCGACTGATCGCATTATGGAACGCGAGAAGTGACGCGAACAAACTCGTCACCAGCATGATGAGCATGATGTCGGAAGCTGTGTCGCCCATGAACAATGCGGCTGCACCGAATGTCAGGCCCGCTGTATCGGCGGTCGCTGCCGCGGCCACGTCGGCGCTGCCGTACGCGAGAACAACGGCCCAACTCGACACCGCGTACACCACACCGATCACAATCACAGCAACATACGTCGCAATGGGTACCGTCCTCTTGGGATTGCGAGCCTCCTCTCCATAGATTGCAGTCGCCTCGAATCCGATGAACGACGCTATGGCGAACATCAGTGCGATACCGGGTGAGCCGGAGAAGAACGATGCCGGGGTGAACGACACGACGTCGATCCCTGCCGCCCCGCCTCGAGCGAACACGGCGACCGACAACGCCAGGATGATCCCTACTTCCAGCACCAAGAGAACAGCCAGAACCTTCGCGCCGAGGTCGATGCTGCGGTATCCCAGGACGGCCACTATCGCGATCAGGCCCAGAGCCCAGGCCCACCAGTCGATGTCCGGTCCTCCGTACTCGACCACCAGGTCGCGAAGTGTCGACGCAGCAAGCCCGTAGACAGCAGCTTGTATCGCGGTGTAGGTCAACAACGCCAGAGCGGCTGCGCCCAATCCCATACTTCGGCCGAGGCCCTTGTGCACGTACGAGTAGAAGGCGCCGGTGTCGACCATGTGGCGGCTCATAGCGGCGTAACCGACGCTGAAAACCAGCAGGACCACACCAGCAACGATATAGGCCATCGGTGCGCCGGCACCGTTACCGGTTGCGATCATGACCGGGAGCGCACCGCCGATAGCTGTGAGGGGCGCTGCAGCCGCGATCACCAGGAAGACGATTCCGGCGACCCCGATAGAACCACGCAAGGTGCCGGTCTGTGACGCCTCTGCGTGGGTGGGCTCACTCGTCATGATCGGGCACCTGCACAATGCGGTGAGGCACTGCGATCAGCCAATGCCTTGCTCCAGCCGCCTCTGTCGATCGTATTGTCTGTCAGCACAATTCAAGTCCTTCGAGTGGTCCCATGGTTGTCGATCGGTGGGAGTGAGCTACCGCGCTGGGGCCGACTCGGCGAGGGTCGGCCGGAAACCAGCGTGCGGGTGTGGATTCAGGGGAATTGCCGACACGGCGTTCATGTAAGAGTGCTGTGGCGTCCGCGTAACATCACCCGTGAGCCAAGAGTTCTCCACCTGTACATGTACGGCGGCCGTGACAATCATTACGACTCTGAAGCGGCAAGACTTGGCTGTCGGCGTACAAATCTTGTCAAGGAACGCACACGTCGGCGGCGCCAGCATCGAAGTGGCTGTCGAACGGTCGAGTAAGCCCTCGCCGGAGTATCTCTTGCTCGGATAAGAAGCGTGAGGCGACCTAGGACCGCGAGAAGACCGTGCGCCCGGCGAAGACTGTGCGATCGACGACGGTGTCGTGAATCGACGAACTGTCGACCTTCATCAGGTCGCGATCGAGGACAAGGAAATCCGCGGACTTGCCGACGGTGATGGTGCCGGTCTCGGCGGCCAGTCCCATAGCGGCCGCCGGTAGCGAGGTGTAGGTCTGCAACGCTGCCTCCAGGGCGATGCTCTGCCCGGCGTTGAGGGTCCCGGCGAACTCGCCGCTCGGGTCGGCGCGGGTGATCATCGCTTCCAGGCCGACCCAGGGACTAGGTGTGGGGTGCGCGCAGGGCCAATCGGATCCTGCCGCGAGCATGACGTTGTCGGCCAGCATGTCTCGGAAGGGCCACATGCGGTCCATCATCGCGGCCGGTACCACTGCTCTGATGGCCTCGGACATGGGGCTGGGGAACCACATTGCCGGAGACAGGTCAGCGACCACACCGAGTGCCGCAAATCGTGGGATATCCTGTGGGTGAACGAACTCCGTGTGTGCAATGTGTATCACCGGGCCGGGTCCACGGCTACCGCGTACCGCGTCGACGGCATCGAGAATTTGCCGCACTGCACCGTCTCCTGTGGCATGGAGCTTGCACCCCAGCCCGCGGTCGTGGCAGTTCTCGAGTAGGGCCGTCAGCTCCGGCATACTGAAATAGCTTGTCCCGGCGTAGGACTTCCCGTGGCAGTGCGAACCTGCGTAGGGCTCGAGTAGCGCTGCGGTGTACGACATCGGAATCCCGTCCACGACGGCTTTGACGAAGTCCGGACGAAGATGTGTCGAACGGAACTGCTCGGCGAGGTCGAACAGCTCGTCCCCCACCTCGCCGACATCGACGACGAAGTCTCGTGCGGGCATCGACGCAACAATCCACGCGTTGAGCTCGTCGGCGTGGTCGAGCTGGTGGAACGCCTCGAGTGCCGTACGGAATGTGGCAGCCTCCTGGACGGCGGTGACCCCGAAGCTGTTCATGATCTCGACTGCTCGCCTCGCCGAGACCCGCTTGCGGTGGGCGAGGTCGCGCAACTGTGAAGTTGCCACCTCCTCCGCGTGCCGTGATGCAAGCTCGTAGAGTACTCCGGTCAGCGCGCCGGAATCGTCCCTCACGTACGTCCCGCCAGGCAGGTCTGGAGTGTCCGCCCCGACGCCCATGCGTTGCAATGCTGCGCTGTTGACCCACCGGTTGTGCTGGGTGTCGTCACGAAGCATGACCGGTCTGCCCGCGGACGCGTCGTCGAGAGCGCGGAGATGGCGTCCGTTGTCGATCTGGTTCATCACCAGACTTCCGACGATGCCCCCGATGATCCACTCGCCCGCCTCGGCGCTGGATGCCTCCCGGCGGACGGATGCAAGAATGTCATCGAGAGAATCGGAGGGCTTGATCCCGAGTTCCCATGCGTCAGCCGCGCCTCCCAGCATGAGGTGCGCATGTACATCGGCGATGCCCGGCATGGTCATGCGTCCCTCGAGGTCCACCACTTCGGTGCCGGGGCCGGCGGTGGCCATCACATCCGCATCGGACCCGACCACGGCGAATCGCCCAGCCGCCACGGAGAACGCCTCCACAGGTGGTGTCTCGAGACCGCGGTCGCCGGTGAAAACGCGTCCGTTACGAACAATCATGTCGGGAATTGATTCTTGGTCAGCCATCGGCTCGCTCTCGTCGTCGATCGACCGCGACCGGCACTCTCTGCTGGAACCTGCGTGCATGAGAGCCGTGCGTGTCGGGTGCTGGTCAGCGCACTTCGGAAGAGATTAGTACACGAATCGGCTAAATACTGAACGAACCGTTTGCACAATTGAGCGTCAGTCAAGCCGCAGACCCGACGCGGCGTCGAAGACGTGCATCTGCTCAGGGTCAGCCGCCAGGTGAAGCGTCGATCCTGCCCTCGGCGCAGCGCGACCATCGACCCGAACGACGAGAGGGGTGGCCTGGTCCTCGAGAGGCGGGGCGACACCGTCGCGGAGGGCTCGGCCGTAGACGTACGCGTCGGCACCGATCTCCTCGACGACGTCGACCTCGATGGCCAACCCGCTCGCGGCACTCGTCACTCTCAGAGCCTCGGGTCTGATACCGAGCAGAATGTCACCGGTCACCTTCCGCGTCACCTGACGTGCGAGGGGTACGCGAAGATCGCCGGCCACCGCATGTCCGTCGACGGTATCGGCCGACAAGAGATTCATCGCGGGCGAGCCGATGAAGCCGGCCACGAACGAGTTGGCGGGGCGGTCGTACAGCTCGCGCGCCGTCCCCACCTGTTGCAGGACGCCGGACTTCATCACCGCGACACGGTCTCCCATCGTCATGGCTTCGACCTGGTCGTGCGTGACGTAGAGGGTGGTGACTCCCAGGCGACGCTGCAAGGCGGCGATCTGCGTGCGCGTCTGCACGCGAAGTTTGGCGTCCAGATTGGACAGCGGTTCGTCCATCAGAAAGACGCGAGGTCGGCGAACGATGGCGCGGCCCATGGCCACTCGCTGTCGCTGCCCTCCCGAGAGGGCCTTGGGCTTGCGATCGAGGTAGTCGGTGAGATCGAGCACGCGTGCAGCGGCCTCCACTCGACTGCGGGTCTCACTCTTCGACATTCCGGAGATCTTCAACGCGAAGCCCATGTTGTCCGCGACCGACATGTGTGGGTACAGCGCGTAGTTCTGGAAGACCATCGCGATGTCGCGGTCCTTCGGTGGTAGATCGGTGACGTCCCGGTCGCCGATCGAGATGGTGCCTTCGGTCACGTCCTCCAATCCGGCGAGCATGCGTAACGACGTGGACTTGCCGCAACCGGACGGTCCCACGAGCACGAGGAATTCCCCGTCGGCGATCTCGAGATCGAGTCGGTTGACGGCGGGGCGGTCGGACCCCGGGTAGTGCTGCGTCGTCTGGTCGAATGTCACGGTAGCCACGTCAGGACTCCTCGGTCGGTGTGGAGACGGGCAGGAACACCCGCATGGTGGAGGGGCCGCGCTCGGCCCAGTCGGAATAGGGCCGGAGAACGACGGACACCGAGTCGCCCTGCGGCGCAGCGCTCCCGGGGGAGTGGTACGGCCACGGGTCGCTGTCACGGTCGTGTACCCAGCCGTGCACGCGGATCCTGTCGCCCCCGTCGTCGACAGGACCCCGCGCCGGATCGACGACGAAGTCGTCGACGTGTCGCCGGTCGGGCATGTCGACCGACTCCAGGCAGAGCACCTGTGGCCCGCGTTCCACGGCGACGGTGCCCCGCACGGCGTCGATCCGGGAATCGGCGACCGTGAGACGTGGCGCTATCGGGAGCTCGAGCACGAGGAGATCGCCGGATACCAGCACCCGGGTGGTCGTGACCGTCCCTGGTGCGGCCGAACGGGTCACACCGCGGTCGGTCAGCGTGGCGCCGACCGCCCAACCCGGCACTCGGAAGGTGATGTTGACCGGCGTGGACGGCGCGGAGTCGACATAGACTTCCACGCGTCCGGCTCTCGGGTACTCGGTGCGCATGGACAGAGTCAGCCTGCGTCCACCCGGAAGTGTCGTCGTGATGGTCGCCGGCGCGTACTGGTGCAGCTGGATGCCGTCGTCGTCCGCGGTGGCGAGCAGTGTCTGCAGGCTGGCGAAGGTGCGAGCGACATTGGTGGGGCAGCACGAGACGGCGAACCACGGCGCTCGCAACGAGGACGCCGCGCGCGGAACGGCTCTGGTGGGATCGGGCACCGTTCCCAGCACCCGCTGGTGAAGCGTGTTGGTGTAGAAGAACGCGGTGCCGGAGTCGGACGGCCCCGCGGCGACGACGTTGTAGAGCGTGCGTTCGATGAGATCGGCGTAGCGCGGCGAGCCCTCGGCCAGCAGCAGTCTCCATGCCAGCTGCACGGATCCGATTCCTGCGCATGTCTCGGAATACGCACGATCGGGCGGCAGCACGAAGTCCTCACCGTACGCCTCGTCCTGGTGGCGAGATCCCATGCCGCCGGTCAGGTAGGTGCGCCGCGCGACAGTGTTCTCCCACTGCCGGACGATGGCCCCGAGCAGCTCCGTGTTGCCGGTCTCGACCGCCACGTCGACTGCGCCGGACGAAAGGTAGGTCGCACGGACGGCGTGCCCGCGCAATACGTCTGCCTCGAGAACAGGGATATCGTCCTGGAAGTACGAGCTGCCGAACTCGATTTCTCCGAGTAGATGCCGCCCGCGCCTGTGCACGAACAATTCCGCCTGGTCGAGATAGCGACGGGTGCCGGTGACGCGATAGAGCTCCACGAGTGCCGGTTCGATCTCGGGGTGGCCGCACACGGCGTCGCGCCCGTCCGGACCGAAGACTTCGCACACCAGATCCGCAGCGCGGGTGCACACGGCGAGCAACTCGTCGAAACCGGACGTCCGCGCGCGGGCGACCCCTGCCTGGAACAGGTGGCCGAGGCAGTACAACTCGTGGCCCCATTCGAGATCGCTCCACCGCGCCGGGCCGCCGGGCCGTCCGAACACGGTGTTGAGGTAGCCGTCGCGGTGCTGTGCTGCGGCGATCCGCGCGGTGATCGCTCGGATGCGCCGGTCCACTCCGGGATCGCCACTGCGGCCGTGTTCCCAGGCGAGCGCTTCGAGCAGCTTGTAGACCTCGCTGTCGGAGAACTCGCGCCCCGTCCTGCCGGCGGGAGACTCGCCGGCGGCGGTGGCGTCGAAGTTTCCCAGCCACCCTTCGTGCTCGAGCCAGTGCTCGATGTGGGCGAGCGTCGCGGTGGCGTTGGCATCCTGGCGGCGTTCCCACGGGCCGCCGGTGATGGTCACTTCGCCGACGCCGAGGGGGCGCAGTCGGGATCGGGTGGGAGCCACCGGCACCGCCGGAATTCTCACGTCGGCGCCGGTGGAGTTCGTCGGGTCGTCGTGAGTCGACGCCCGAAGTGTGAGAGGCATGGAGGAGGAGTGGGTCACGGTCATCCTTTGAGTGCGCCGGACATGAAGCCGCGGACGTAGTGACGTTGCAGGAGAAGGAAGATGAGGATGCAGGGTGCGGCGAGCACGACCACGCCGGCTTCGGTGGCGCCGTAGTCCACGATGCCCATCGTCTGCCCGCGCAGGTTCGCGATCGCGAGGGGCAACGGAATCTTGTCGGAGTCGGAGACGAGTATCAGCGGGGTGATGAAGTCGTTCCACGCCGCCAGGAAAGCGAAGAGTCCCACGGTGATCAGTCCCGCACGAACTGCCGGCAGCAGCACCCGGACGAGAGCGGTGAAGGTGCCGCAGCCGTCGACGAGTGCGGCTTCCTCGAGTTCCTTCGGCACGGCCTCGAACGAGATGCGCATCATGAAAGTCGCGAAGGGCAGCTGGAACATGGTCAGCACCAGCGCCAGTCCGACGAGGGAGTTCTGTAGTCCGATTCCGTTGAGCAGGACGTACAGGGGAATGAGGAGGGTCGCGTACGGCACCATCAGGATGGCCAAGGTGCCGAGGAAGAGAATATTCTTTCCCGGAAACTCGAAGCGGGCGAAGGCGTACCCGCCCAGGAGCGAGACGACGACGGTGAGCACGACGGTCAATCCCGACACGAACATCGAGTTGAGCAGGTACTGCCCCACGCCGGCCTGATAGTCGATCAGGGTGCGATAGTTACCCAGACCGATCCCGTCGGTCTGCGCAGTGCCCCCCTGTGGTGACACCGACGAGACCGCCGCCCAGATCATCGGAAACAGGAAGAGTAGGGCGAGCCCTCCTGTGAAGGTGTTGCGGCCCATGGTCGAGAGGGAGCGCGCGCGACGAGGACGGCTCCGTGGGGATGTCGGCACGGTGGTGGGAGTCGTGGTCATGTCAGTCCTTGTCCTTACGAAGACCGAGGAACTGGACGGCGTTGAGGAGAATCAGTCCGGCCAGCACGATGATCGACAGCGCGGCGGCTCTGCCCAGGTCGCTGGATCCTTGGAAAGCCATGGAGTAGACCAGTTGGACGATGGTGACCGTGCTGTTGTCCGGCCCGCCCTTGGTGAGGATGTAGAACTGGTCGAAGGCGAGCAGCGATCCGGTGACGCAGAGGATCGTCGACAGCGCCAACGACGGTCTGAGCAACGGCAGCGTGATGTGCCGGAACGTCTGCCAGGCACTCGCGCCGTCGATCCGCGCGGCTTCGAACACGTCGCCGGGAATGGACTGCAGTCCCACGAGCAGCAGCAGCATGTAGAAGCCGGCGAAGCGCCACACGACCAGGGCGACCGTCGACCACAGCGCCCTGTCCGGGCTACCGAGGAAGGACACCGGGTCCTCGCTCAGACCGGTCCACCGGAGCAGGGCCGTGAACGGCCCCGCCTGAGGGGAGTACAGCGCGTAGAAGAGCAGTGAGGCCGAGGCCAGACCGAGTGCGCTGGGGATGAGGAAGGATGTGCGCACGAAGGACGACCAGCGTCCCGACTCCTGCACCAGCAGAGCCATGCCCAGCGCGAGGCCGAGCAGGATCACGGTGGTCACCACGGTGTACTTGACGGTGAACCACACTGCGGGCCAGAACAATCGGTCGGTTGCCGCATCGGAGAAGTTACTCGGGAAGTTCAGTCCCCGGTCGCCGGTGAAGAGCCCCCAGTCCGACACCGACATTCGGAAGACGAGGACGACGGGGATCACGAAGAAGACGACGAGGAACGCCGCGGTCGGAGCCGCGTAAAAGATGCCTTGCCGTTTCCGGGCCCGTGTGCTTCCCCGCTTCCGCACCAGAGGCGGTCGGGTTGCGCGGGCCGGCGGGGCCGCGGTGGGGGTGCTGGTCATACTCGTACTCCTCGTCGAGTCCGTGACTGTCTCTACTTCTGGAGAAGATCGGTGATCGCGTCGTTGTCCTGCTGCAGCGTCGACGGGTCACCGAAGACCTGGTTCCGCACCAACGTCGACCACGGGCTGCCCACCGCGTTGAAGGCCTGCTGGAAATTGAGTGCCTTGGGGGTTCGGCTGTCCGGGGCCGTGGACACCGAGTTGATCAACTGGACGCGGGGATCGGTGGTGAACTGGTTGTCGAGTAAGTCGGCTCGGGCCGGCGTCACGTTGTTCGCGGCCAGCACTCCGACCTGCGCGTCTTCACTCATGAGCCACTGCATGAAGTTCCAGGCCTGGTCGGGGGTGTCCGAGTCCTTGCTGATGCCCAGACCGTCGCCGCCCACGAATGTGGACGTGCCGCCGTCGACGCCCGGGATGGCGCTGACGCCGACGTCGACCGTCTGACTCGCCTTCTGGAGAAGCGTTGCGGGGTAGGGCATCACGCCGATCTGGCCCTGCTGGAAGGCGGCGGTCCACGTGGCGCCGGTCTCGTCGGCCGCGCCGGGCGCGATCGCGCCGGCATCCTCGAGATCCCGCCACACGCCGTAGATGTCCTGTGCGGTCTCACCGGCCAGGTTCGCCGTGGTTCCGTCGTCCTCGAGAACGTCCTCGCCGCTCGCCCACATCATCGGGAACCACGTGAAGATGCTGCATCCACCACAGTTGCCACCGAAGTAGGTGCCGTGTGTGTCGGGCTTGTTCAGGGCCTCGACGGCGAGTGCCTGATCGCGGAACTCGGTCATCGTGGTGGGGCCTTTCTCCGGATCGAGCCCGGCCTCCCGGTAGAGATCTTTGTTGTAGAACATCACCGACAGATCGAGTACGAACGGCAGCACGTACTCCTGGTCCTCGAAGGTTCCCGCCTCGACGATCGAAGGGTTGATCTCGTCGCGATAGTCGAGGTTGCCGATACGTTCGGTCAGATCCCCGAAGAGGCCCGCCGATGTCCAGTTCGGCAGATACACGGCGTCGGCAGCGAAGAGGTCGGGCAGGTCACCGGAACCGGCCGCCGCGCCCACCTTGGCGACGTAGTCGTCGTTGGGCACCACGGTGAGCTCGACCTGGTTCTGGTGTGACGAGTTGTAGGCGTCGACCAGCAGGTTGGCCTGGGCTTCGAGAGGTGCTCGCGTCCAGAGCGTCAGCGTCGTTCCGTCGTCGACGCCCTCCACATTGGACGGATCGCCCTGCACAGCGGTCGAGGACGAGCCGCAGGCGGAGAGTGCCACGGTCATCGTGACGACTGCGAGCGCGGCGGCGGCGCGGGTGGTGCGGCGGCGTGGAGTCCACGTCATCGTGTTGCCTTCCTGGTGCGCGGCATCGACGCCGCATCGTGAGCGAAAAGTTTCGGGCTGATTAGGAACGCGGAGACTGCCGCATTCGTTCGGTACCTGTTCGCAGCGGTTCTAGGTCGCAGCCGAGTGTGATCCACGTCGCTAAAACGTTTTCGGACCATAGCGCCGTTTCAGCACGCGGGTCAACCCCCGCCGTCTAAAGTCGTGTCGGAGAACAGCCCGGGTTCGGGGCTGCGAAGGAGGGCGATGAGCGTCGAAGAGGTGCCACCGAAGCGTCGGGGGCGGTCGGCCACACTGCGTGACGTGGCGACACTGGCGGGAGTCTCGATAGCCACGGCGTCGAAAGCTCTCAACAATCGTCGGCACGTCGGAGCCGAGACCAGGGTCCGGGTGCAGTCGGCAGCGGATCAGTTGGACTTCTCGCCGAACGCGTTGGCTCAGGGCATGGTGGCGCAGCGCAGCGGCACCGTCGGTCTGATCACGTCGGATCTCGTCGGACGGTTCAGTATTCCCGTCCTCCGAGGAGCCGAGGACGCCTTCGGGTCGGAGCGCATGTCGGTGTTGCTGTGCGATGCGCGCGAGGACCGCATCCGCGAGCAACATCACCTGCGTGCACTCATGTCCCGGCGCGTCGACGGACTCATCGTGGTGGGTGCGCGCCCGGACCCGAGGCCGTCACTGGGCAAGGGACTGGAAGTACCCGTCGTCTATGCGTATGCGCCGTCCGACGACCCCACCGACATGTCGGTGGTCGCAGACGATTTCGCGGGCGGGCGACTCGCGATAGATCATCTGCTGGTGTGCGGTCGTCGCAGAATCGCCCACATCACCGGTGATCCCGGCTACGGTGCGACCCACGAACGCGCCAGAGGCGCGAGCGAGCGTCTCCAGGAGGTTGGGCTGCAGCTTGCCGGCGGGGCCGTGATGTTCGGCGAGTGGTCGGAGGCATGGGGCAGGGGAGCGACTCGGCTGCTGTTGGAGCGGCAGCCGGATCTGGACGCCGTGTTCGCGGGGTCCGATCAGATCGCCCGCGGGGTGCTCGACGCTTTGCTCGAAGCGGGGCGCCAGGTTCCCGAGGAGGTCGCCGTGATCGGTTTCGACAATTGGGAGGTGCTCGCGACCGGGTCGCGGCCACCCCTGACCACAGTCGATCCGTCGCTGGAGAACATCGGACGGGCGGCCGCGATGCGTCTCGCGGCCGCGATCGAGGGGCATGTCGGAAGTGGGATCGAGGTGGAGCCCTGCCGCCTCGTCACCAGGTCCTCGACTGCACCTCTGCACTAGCCCTTCGGAGTCCATCGAGGGGCCGGTTGCGGGCGCTGGCTGCTGGCGCCGGACCGGTGCTATGGTCGGGAATGACAACGTATGTTGTCACAAAGCTTCTTCATGGGGGTTCCATGACCACATCGATACAGGCCCTTCGTCACGAGGTCGCGCAGCAGACAGCACTTCTGCCTGGCATGTACGGATCGATCGACTTCGAGCGCAGGCCTGAACGGTTCACCGACGACGTGGAGGTCCGATGCTCGATGCCCGACGAGACGCTCGACCAGCGTCCACGTCTACTCGCGGATCGCGACATGGTCGCCGCCATGGAAGCGTTCACGATGTTGGGCGACTCCGTGGCCGACGCCTATGCGGCATTGATCCCCGAAGTGGGATTTCGCCGTCTGCTGGAGATGCTGGACCAAGCATGTACCCACGGGGTCGAGGCGGTGGAGGATGCGCCGGGTGAGCTGGTCGCCCTGATCGAGGACATGGAGCGAGTTCCGGACTGGATCGACATCTCGCTGATCGAAAGAGGCGCATTCGAGCAGCGCAAGATCAGCGCAATCGTCATGCCATTTTTGTATCGAGCCGCTTTCGTGGCGACGTTCGTCAATTCCTATGCAGCTCTACCGATGGTCACGACGGGCGCACTCAGCAGCCGCGCAGCTGGAAAGCGCATGACCGAGACAGCCGCCTTCTTCTCGTGCACCACATTGCCAGGCGGCTTACAGCGCTATTCCACGGGATTTCGCGCGACCGCGCGAGTGCGACTCATGCACTCGATGGTTCGATTCAACATTCTCGCTCGCGGACAATGGGATTCGTCCGTCTACGGGATGCCGATTCCGCAGGCCGACCAGATGCCGGTGGGGCTCACTCCGCTGAAACTCGAAGCAGAGCGCGCTCTCAGCAGGGGTCGCGACACATTCACACCTGCGGCGAGAGCCAAGGTCGAGTTCTATCGTTACCGTTGTTTCCTGCTGGGACTGCCGGAAGAGTTGCTACCCGACACTCCGCAGGGGGTGCTCGATGTCCTCGCCACGCGTGAAGCTACCTTGCGCGACAGGTATGACGATGACACCTGCGGCACACTCGTGCGCACGACCATGTCAGCGAATGTCGAGCCGGATCGATCTCTGCTCAGTAGAACACGGCACCGGTTCGGCCTCAGTTTCGCCACCGTGTTCTTCGTTCGCTTCGTCTTGGCAGGGGACACCGGACGCGCGGCCGAGATGGGATTGCTTCCGACCGCGGGCGACTGGCTGCGCGCCGCAGCCACCGGTGTGTATGTCGGCGTCCAACTCGTCGGTCATGTGGCGCTGGAACGGATCCCGGTCCTGCGCCACATGCAGGACGGTCGTCTGGTGAAGAAATTGAATCGAGAACTCGACCGGTACGGTTATGCCGAGTTCGTTACCGATCCGTCTACCTACGATCGGCCCTGAGTACGTCCCGAACTGCCAGCACGGAGACCACAGCAGCGACGCGCAGGATCAGTCGAGGGACAGCCTGCGTGTGATGTCGCCGGCAGCGCGAACCACGGCTGTAGTGACCGCCTCGGTGTCCACGTCATCGATCCGCAAGCGTGGAACGGTGACAGTGACGGAACCTCGAACCGTTCTGTCGGTGAATATCGGCGCGGCGATGCCGAACGCCTCCGCGATGCGTTCGCCGTCCCCGGTCGCCCACCCGCGGCGGCGAATTCGGTCGAGATCGTCACCGAGGGAGGTGCGGTCGGTGTTCGTGCGGTCGGTGTGAGCGACCAGGTCGACGACACGTAGTGCGTCAGGACCGAGATGAGCAAGTATGGCCTTGCCGGACGCACCCGCGTGCAGAGGTATATCCCCCTCCGTGGTCATCCAGTAGTGCATCTGATGGCTGCCCGGGACGACGAGGGTCTGCTGTGCTCGCGATGTCTCATGGTCGTACTCGATAAGTCCGACGGTTTCACCGGTGTCGTGGGACAGCGCTCGCACGACCGGTACCACCAGGTCGGCAATCGAGCTCGTCCCTAACAGCGCCGCCCATCGCATCAGCGTCGGACCCACACGAAGCGTATCGAGCCTGGCGACAGCAAGACCCGAATGCAGCGCGTGCACAGCGAGTTTGGATGCAGTGGCCGGGTTGGCGCGAATGGCGCGCCCGAGGGCACGGCCGGTGGTAGGCAGGCCGCCGGAATGGCTGACGAGCGCGGACAAGAATCGTTCGAGCCGCGCTACGGCAGTGCCGCCGTCGGATGCGTCGGCGATGCTCGCGTCCTGTGTGCGGGCTTCTCGGGACGCATGTGCGTCGGTCGTCTCGGCGAGTTCGCGTACCGAGTCCTGTAGGTCGGGAAGCAGGGCGAGCAGCTTCTGCTCGGTGGTGCGGGCGCGAGGACTGGTGACTGTGAGAGCCCCGGTCAGCCCGTCGACGACGAAGGGCACCGAAATACCCGCCGCCTGGGGGAAATGGTGCCCGACGCTCAGCACGTGACCCGCCGTCCGGTCCTCGACCATGCGTTTTGCCAACTCGTCTCGATCGGTGATGGTGTCCGCGGTGAATCGGTACAACTCGATCGTCTCCGAGATGCTGCTGTCGTATCGGGACATCAAAGCGCGACCGGTGGCGCCGGCGTGCAGAGGGAGAAGTGTTCCGGGACTGAGGTTGTACCCGATCGGTCCGATCGACGAGCGGCGCACCGCGACGAAACCGAATGCAGCATCGGGACCCATGACGTTGACGGTCGCGGTCGCTCCGGCCAGGTCGGCCATGCGTTGCGCAACGACGCCTCCGACGCGAAAGACGCTGTGACGGTGGTGAATCTGCGTCGCCAACCAGCGAAGTCGTGGGCCCACGCGATAGTGCCCGAGGTTGTCGCGTTCGGCCAGGCCGACGTCCGTCAGATCGCCGAGAACTCGTGCGACGGTGCTCTTCGTGGAGCGGATATCGGCGGCGATGTCTCGAACGCTCGCGGACTCGTCGGGAAACCTACGTACCAGTTCCTCGACCAGTGCCACGACGCGGTCGGTGCCGGGTGGAAGGGGCGCGGGGTCGGTCTCTGCGTAGCCCCCAGCGAGCGGTGTCGTCGACGGTGAATCGCGTCGGTCCGTGACCACCATGTGTCCCCACCCATCTCCGCTCTCGTTGTCCG
Source organism: Rhodococcus sp. MEB064 (assembly GCF_000834565.1). Classification (NCBI taxonomy): domain Bacteria; kingdom Bacillati; phylum Actinomycetota; class Actinomycetes; order Mycobacteriales; family Nocardiaceae; genus Rhodococcus; species Rhodococcus sp. MEB064. The sequence continues at coordinate 1,914 of NZ_JXQS01000014.1, read as the reverse complement.
TTCGGTGTCGAGCCTAGTGGCGCGCGGCCTACGGCCGTATTCCTGCACCGCAGATCCAACACTTGACAGGAGGGAGTGACCGCAGACACACTGTTGATCATCAAGTAGGACACTGTCCCGCAATTTAACCGGAGGTTCCGATGGATCCCACTACTCTCGACGCCGTGGACGCGCACACCGACGAGCACCGCCGCAAAGCCAAGAAGGCCACGGGCGTCGCAGCGTTCGGAACTTTCATCGAGTACTACGACTTCAGCGTCTACGGTTATGTCGCCGCGACGCTGTCCGTCGTCTTCTTTCCGAGCGACAACCCCACAGTCGGTCTGCTGAACACTCTTCTGGTGTTCGGGTCGGCATTCCTCGTGCGCCCGCTCGGGGCTCTCTACTTCGGACGACTCGGCGACCGAGTCGGTCGGCGTACAAGTCTCATCGCCAGCATCGGCCTGATGAGCGCCGCCGCGGCTCTCACCGGTTTGTTGCCCGGGTACGCGCAGATCGGCATCGCAGCGCCGATTCTGTTGGTGCTGTTCCGGATGCTGCAGGGATTCTCCACCGGCGGCGAGATCGGCGGCGCGGCCAGCTACATCCGCGAGTGGGCGGAACCAGCCAAACGACCGTTCTACATCTCGTTCATCCCCGGCGTCGCTCAGATCGGCAAGGGCGCCGCGGCAGGTATGGCAGCGCTGGCCGCCAGCATGCTGCCGGCCGAGCAGATGGAGTCGTGGGGATGGCGCATCCCCTTCCTCCTCGCCGTCCCTCTCGGCATCCTGTGCCTCTACCTCCGCCTCAGCGTCGAGGACAGCCCTGAATTCACGGCCTCGAAGAAAGAGCCCGCAACCAGCACGGACAGCCCGTTGAAGCGCCTGTGGGCAGACCACCGGCGCCCCCTGCTGAAGGTGGTCGCCATCTCCACCGTGCAGAACGTCGGTACCTATATCGGCACGGTCTTCATCGCGGTATACCTGAGCACCTCCCTGGACTTCTCCAAGGCACAGGCATCCACCATTGTGCTGTTCGCAGTGCTCAGTGCGTCGGTGTTGATTCCTTGCGTCGGCTACTTCGGATCGCGGGTCGGAGGCAAGAAGCTCCTGTTGATGGCCTACGTCGCGTACATCATCGTCACCGTTCCCTCGTTCCTGCTGATGGGACTCGGCTCGTTCCCTGTCGCCATCGCCGGACTCCTGCTCGGCATGATCCCGTACGCCTTGTGCCAGGTCGGTACGTACAGCTCCATGACGGAGTTCTTCCCCGTACAGGTCCGTCACAGCGGGGTCGCCTTCGGTCACAGCATCGGCGCGGTTATCGGCGGCGGCGCCGGACCGTACGTCTCCACCTGGCTCATCGACGCTACCGGCAACGTGCTCATTCCCGCCTTCATCCTGGTCGGCTTCGGAGTCTTCGGTATCGCCATCGTCGCCGGAACTGTGCGCTCCAGCGGCAGCGACCGCCACCTCTACCGCTGACACCCCACCACTTCTCAGACAGGCACGCCATGCACAACTTCTATGTCTCCGACCCCATCCACCCCGACGCCTTGACCGAACTGAGTGAACTCGGACGAGTCCATCTCGGCTACGGAGACAAGGCCGTCCGATACACCGACATCTGCGGTGACGTCGACGCGGTCCTGCTCCGCGCCGAGACATTCACCAGGGACATGATCGCGGCGTCACCGAAGTTGACGATCATCGCCCGCCACGGTGTCGGAACCGACAACGTGGACCTGGACGCGGCAGCGGAACATCGAGTGTGGGTGACCACCACGCCTGGTAGTAACAGCCGCGCCGTCGCAGAACATGTCTTCGCTCTCCTTCTGTCCGTTGCCCGGCGCACACCGACAGCGAGCGCAGGCGTGGCCGCTGGCCAGTGGGCCGAGCTGAAGCCGTCACTGAACGGGGTCGAACTCGGTGGTCG
>NZ_JXQS01000013.1:0-87725 GCF_000834565.1 Rhodococcus sp. MEB064 | reverse complement strand
GGTTCACCAGCATCGACCACGCCCGCACCTGGACCGCACAATTCCTGAACCGCTACGCCACCGAACACCGGCACTCCGGCCTCGGTCGGCACACCCCCGCAACCGTCCACCAGGGCACAGCGCACCTGATCCGACAGGACCGGCAACACCATCTGCACTGCTACTACGCCCAGCACCCCGAACGGTTCCGACGCCCGCCCCGAGCACCGGACCTACCAGGACCCACCGGTATCAACCACCACAAACTGTCTCAGACAGGTTGACAACTACCGTGCAGACTGCGCGCTTGGTCGGGCGCTGCGCCCGGCGGCGGTGGGCTGCACCCTCGATAGTGCTGAGCACCCTCGATCGGCAGTGCGCGACGGCAATTGCGGTGCGCGCCAGAAGTTGGGCGCTGCGCGCGGCGGTCAGCGCACTTTGCAACCTGCGCGCATGGTCGGGCGCTGCGCGCGGCGGCGGTGGGCACCCTCGACGTACGCTCCCGCCGCCCCGGACGAGTTCGCCGGACAGCTCACCATCGGATCCAAGTGGCAGGACAGCGAGAACATCACCGTGCTCGTCGAGTCGGTCGGAGGTCCTGCTTCCGCTGTAGTCGGTGACTGCCCGTGATGAATTCCGGCGCCGTCTACGGTCACTCCTGCAGGACGACCGGCGATCGGCGCCGGTTCATCACGAGGGGTCGGCACGATGCGCACAGTGACAGCAGGTCTGTTCCATTCGGTGGACGGAGTGGTCGAGGCACCGGACCAGTGGCAGTTCGACAGCTTCGACGACGAGCTCGGTCAGTCCATGGGCGGTTTCATGGGCAGGACAACGACGGCGATCATGGGGCGGGTCGCGTACGAGTCGTGGTCGGATCACTTCGGCAACGCCGGAGCCGACGACCCGTTCGCCGGGTTCATCAACCCCGTGGAGAAGTTCGTCGCGTCGCGCACCCTGACGGGCGACCTGTCGTGGCAGAACTCCACGTTGATCGAGGGTGACCCGGTCGAGTTCGTGCGGGAGCTCAAGAAGTCGGACGGTGGTGAGATCGCCGTCGTGGGCGGCATCTCTCTGGTCCGGCAGCTGTTCGCGGCCGGCGTCCTGGACACCCTGACCCTGATGACGCACCCCGTCGTCGTCGGCAAGGGTCAGCGACTGTTCGAGCCCGGCGACCCCCTGACCCGGCTGGTGCTGAAGAACGCCACCATCACCAGCAAGGGCAACGCCGTGCTCGACTACGGCATCCGCCCCGAGTAGGCAGGCCGAGGCCGGTCGGAGGGATAGCGGGCAGGCCGGAGGCCGGTCGGAGGCCGGTCGACGGTGGACATAGAATGACCTCGACATTCTGCCGAGGGAAGGACCCCATCCACCGTGTCTGTCGAGTCCACTCCTCAGGTCGAGGCGGTCTCCGTGCCTCCGGTCGACACCGTCACCACCGCCACCGAGACGCCCGACACCGCCCAGCCGTACGCGGAGTTGGGTTTGAAGGACGACGAGTACGCACGGATCAAGGAGATTCTCGGGCGTCGCCCGACGGATGCCGAGCTGGCGATGTACTCCGTGATGTGGAGCGAGCACTGCTCGTACAAGTCGTCGAAGGTGCACCTGAAGTACTTCGGTGAGACCACGACGGACGAGATGCGTTCCGGGATGCTCGCGGGTATCGGTGAGAACGCCGGCGTGGTGGACGTGGGCGACGGCTGGGCGGTCACCTTCAAGGTGGAGAGCCACAATCACCCGTCGTACATCGAGCCCTACCAGGGCGCTGCGACCGGCGTCGGCGGCATCGTCCGCGACATCATGGCGATGGGTGCCCGACCGATCGCGGTGATGGATCAGTTGCGCTTCGGTGCTGCGGATGCCCCCGACACTCGTCGTGTGCTCGAGGGCATCGTCCGCGGTGTCGGTGGGTACGGGAATTCGTTGGGTCTGCCGAACATCGGCGGCGAGACGGTCTTCGACGCGTCCTATGCGGGCAACCCTCTGCTGAACGCGCTGTGTGCCGGTGTCATGCGCACCGAGGACCTGCATCTGGCGTTCGCGTCGGGTGCGGGCAACAAGATCATCCTGTTCGGCGCCCGCACGGGCCTCGACGGTATCGGCGGTGTCTCCGTGCTGGCGTCGGAGACGTTCGACGAGACGCAGGGCAGGCGCAAGCTCCCGGCCGTCCAGGTGGGCGACCCGTTCACCGAGAAGGTGCTCATCGAGTGCTGCCTCGAGCTGTATCAGCAGAAGCTCGTCGTCGGCATCCAGGATCTCGGCGGTGCCGGATTGTCCTGCGCCACATCGGAGCTCGCATCCGCGGGCGACGGCGGCATGCACATCGCGCTGGATCGGGTTCCGTTGCGGGCCACCGGGATGACGCCCGCCGAGGTGCTCTCGAGCGAGTCGCAGGAACGTATGTGCGCCGTCGTGTCTCCCGAGAACGTCGACGCCTTCATGGCTGTCTGCGCGAAGTGGGACGTGTTGGCGACGGACATCGGTGAGGTCACCGACGGCGACAACCTCCAGATCACCTGGCACGGTGACACTGTCGTGGACGTTCCGCCGAAGACGGTGGCGCACGACGGCCCCGTCTACGAGCGCCCGGTGCAGCGGCCCGCGTCGCAGGATGCTCTGGTCGCGAACACGACCGAGGGACTGCCGCGTCCGACGACGGGTGTGGAGTTGCGCGAGACGCTCCTGACGATGATCTCGTCGCCGCAGCTGTGCAGCCGTCGCCTGATCACCGAGCAGTACGACCGCTATGTCCGCGGCAACACGGTTCTGGCGGAGCACGCCGACGCCGGCGTCATCCGCATCGACGAGAAGACCGGTCGCGGAATCGCTCTCGCGACCGATGCGTCCGGTCGCTACACGGCGCTGGACCCGTACCGGGGCGCGCAACTCGCTCTCGCGGAAGCGTTCCGCAACGTCGCGACGACGGGCGCCACACCCAAGGCCGTGACGAACTGCCTGAACTTCGGCTCGCCGGAGGATCCGGGTGTCATGTGGCAGTTCCAGCAGGCCGTGCGAGGTCTGGCGGACGGCTGTGTGCAACTGGGCATTCCGGTCACCGGCGGCAACGTCAGCTTCTACAACCAGACCGGATCGACGCCGATCCTGCCCACGCCCGTGGTCGGCGTGCTCGGTGTGCTCGACGACGTCCATCGCCGGATCCCGACAGGGATCGGCCTGGAACCGGGCGAGACCCTGATCCTGCTGGGGGAGACCCACGACGAGCTGGACGGGTCCATCTGGTCGCAGGTCGTGCACGACCATCTCGGCGGGGTTCCGCCGAAGGTCGACCTGGCTCGCGAGCAGTTGCTGGCGGACATCCTCACCGCGTCGAGCCGCGACGGTCTGGTCACCGCAGCGCACGACCTGTCCGAGGGCGGACTCGCGCAGACGGTCGTCGAGGTCGCGCTGGCCGGTGAAACCGGGTGCCGCATCTTGCCGCCGGAGGGAACAGATCCCTTCGTCACCTTGTTCTCGGAGTCGTCCGGGCGGGTACTCGTTGCAGTCCCTCGGACCGAGGAGACCAGGTTCACGGGGATGTGCAGTGCAAGGGGGATGCCATGGGTGCGTATCGGGGTGGCCGACGAAGGGTCGGACGAGGTGGAGTTCCAGGGGCTGTTCACCGTCCCGCTGACCGAACTCCGCGAGGCGTACGAGGGGACGCTCCCAGCGCTCTTCGGCTGACCGAGGTTTCCGGCACCGTCCGATGACCGACACCGACACTCGGCCGTCGGACGAGCTGGAGCGCCCTCACAGCTTCGAGGAACTGCCGGCCTACGTCCTGGCGTCCGCGACGCGCACGGTGCGCAAGCACCCTGCCTGGGTCTGGGCGTGGGGGCTCCTACGCCTGGACGTCACCGGTATCGCGTTCGGTGCGTTGTTCTTCTGCTGGTCGTTGACACCGTCGTTGCTTCCGCGTGGGTGGCTGTTCCAGGGAATCGTCAGCGGCATCACGGCGGCCATCGGCTACGGAGTCGGTGTCGCCGTCGGCTGGATCATGCTGCGGACGGTGCTGCGCCAACAACCGTGGTGGCCGTTGCCGATCCGCGTCGAGCGTGCGCTTCTGGTCGCCGTCCCGGTAATCTCCACCGTCTCGGGTGCGGTCATGCTGTACGCCTCGGCGGACTGGCAGCGTCAGCTCGCCGCGCTGATGGGCGCCGAAGGTCTGACATCCACGGGGTTCATCCGCACCGGCATCATCAGTTTCGCGGTGTGTGCGGTGCTGATCGGTTTGTGGCGCGTCATCCGTGACATCCGTCGTTTCGTCGTGCGATCGCTCCTACGACTCATCCGCCTGCCGCAGTGGGTTGCCAACCTCGTCGGCTTCGTTCTCGTGCTGACGGTGCTGATCACGCTGGTGCAGGGTGTGTTGCTGCGCGGCACGATGAGCGTCGCCAACTCGGTGTTCAGTACCGCCAACGGTGATACCCGTGAGGGTGCGGAACAGCCGAGCGTGCCGGAGAGGTCGGGTGGCTCCGGGTCGCTGGTCGGCTGGGACACCTTGGGATTCGAAGGTCGTAACTTCGTCTCGGGCGGGCTGTCCGCCGACGAGATGACACGAGCGACCGGCCGCACGGGCAAGGAGGCTATCCGTGCGTACGTCGGTCTGGAAAGCGCCGAGACCGACGACCAGCGCATGGATCTGCTCCTGCGCGAGCTCGATCGTATGGATGCTTTCTCCCGCAAGGCCATTGTCGTCATCCCCACCACGGGAACCGGCTGGGTCAATCCGACAGCAGCCCGCGCGGTGGAGCTGATGTACGACGGCGACGTCACGCTGGTGGCGTCCCAGTACTCGTACCTTCCCAGTTGGATCTCCTTCCTCGCCGACCGTGAGAAGGCTGCGGCGGCAGGGAAACTGCTCATCGACAGCGTGCACGAGCGCTGGGAGCAGGAGCCCGAGGCGACCAGGCCCAAGTTCTACGTCTACGGCGAGAGTCTCGGAACACAGGCGGGCGAGGGAGCTTTTGCGGATATCGCGGACATTCGCGATACCGTCGACGGCGTTCTCTGGGTGGGGCCGCCCAACTCGAACCGCATCTGGGACACATACGTGAGCCGCCGCGACCCCGGTAGCACCGAAGTCGAACCCGTCTACGCCGGTGGGCTTCTCATGAGGTTCGCCGACAGCACGCGCGATGTCGACGCCCTCGATGGCGACTGGCCGTATCCGCGAGTGCTCTACATCCAGCACCCGTCCGACCCGATCGTGTGGTGGACACCGGACCTGCTGTTCCAGCGGCCCGACTGGCTCGCCGAGCCGCCCGGGTACGACCGCCTGCCGAGCATGCGGTGGTTCCCCTTCGTCACCTTCTGGCAGGTCAGCGCCGACCTCACCAATGCGGCCGGTGTGCCCGACGGACACGGACACAACTACGGCACGACGGTGCTCGACGGCTTCGCCGCGGTGGCGGCACCCGAGGGGTGGACGCAGGCGGACACCGAGCGCATCCGCGTCGTCATGAACGAGTACGCGGACGCTGACGGTCCCGAGAAGTGACCGGACTGGCCCGGTGGGTGCTGTTCGACATCCCCATCGGCACAGTGCTTCCCGAGGAGTTCCTGTTCCGCGGCGTCGTCGACACCGTGGCCACTGCCGTGGTGGGTCCGCGTGCCGCACTCGTGGTCGGCTCCACGGCATTCGGGGTCTGGCACTGGTACGACTCGGGTAGGTCGGTGCCCGTCGTCCTGTTCACCGGGGCGGCCGGCGCACTGTTCGTCGAGTCGAAGCGGCGAACCGGAACCATTCTCACGCCCATGGCCCTGCACTGGGCCGCCAATTCGATCGGTGCAATCGCGTCGACGTGGTGGCGCTCTACTCGAGGTGACAGACCGCCTCGAGGTTGATCCCGTCGGGGTCGTACACGAAGCCGCCGAAGTAGTTCTCGTGGTACTCGGGGCAGACGCGCGGAGACAGCTTGTCCCGTGCGCCCGCCGCAAGGGCCGCGGCGTGGAACTCCCGGACGGCGTCACGGGTCGGTGCCGAGAACGCCACGTGCAGTTCAGGATCGACGGTGGTTCCCTGGACGAGCCAGAAGAACGGCTTGCGGCCACTGCCGAATCCGACCATGCGGACGTAGTCGTCGTCCGGTCCGCCGGTGAAGTCGAGCAGCTTCTCGATCCCGAGTACGCCGAGAGCCGGCACGTAGATTGCGAGTGAGCGATCGACGTCCGTGACTGTCACGTTGAGGTGGTCGATGGTCGACCCCTGATACAGGTTCGGTGTCATGCAGACAGTGAAGCATCCATCGCGGACAGCGGCGGTCCTCGTTGATCAGGCCGTGCCTCAGCATCCACAACTCTCACGAATCGACGGGATCCCGTCGATCAGAGCGACCTGTGGACGGTGAGGCACGGCTCGGGGCCCACCGCGCGGTGGAACACTGAACGGCGTGGCACCTTCGAAACCCGTCGACCCGGCCGAACTCCGCTCATCCCTCCAGGCGGTGTCGGCATGGCTCGACGATCCCGACCTTCCGAAGCCGCCGCGCGCCGATCTCGCCGCCGCGGTGCGGCTCAGTGCGCGCACCATCGAGCAGACGGCGCCCGGCTCGAGTGTCGAGGTGCGCGTACCGCCGTTCGTCGCGGTGCAGTGCATCGTCGGACCGCGTCACACCCGAGGTACGCCCCCCAACGTCGTCGAATGCGACCCTCGGACATGGCTGTTGATGGTGACGGGGCGCGTGGCGTTCGAGGACGCCGTGCGCGGAGCGGGCGTCACGGCATCGGGTGGCCGCGCCGGCGAGGTGGCGCACTGGCTCCCACTCGTCCGGATCTGACCCTCACCGCCAGGGCTGTACCGGCGGCTTCACCCACAGAATCTTCTCGTCGGCGTGTGCCCGGCGGGCTGCGTCATGATCGGGGTGATCGCGCGCCCACTCGGCTTTCTCGCGCAACAGAGTCGAGACCACCGTCCACGTCTCGTCGGAGCTGGGCGGGTTGATGTCCGCGGCGCGGGCCACCTTGCGTCGGACGTCCGCGGCCATCGCCGCGAGATCGTCTGCAGAGATGTCGCGGTCCCACAGGTATCGAGCGAGAGCGACGGCCTTGTCGCGGCGGGACTTCTCGGCCGCGTCGGAGTGGCTGTAGAAGTTCTTCTCGGCCACTACCAGCCCCAACTCCCGGCGATGCCCTTGAACGGCCCGACGACGTTGCGGGTGATCCAGCCGGCATAGAAGCCGCCCTCCTGCGCACGTGCGACTTCGCCGTCGAGCTCGCACGTCAATGAGACGGGGGAGAAGGAGAGCGCGCCGGCAATGGGAACGAACGACGGAGTGGGGTTCTCGTAGCTCCATCCGCCGGCCTCGAGGACGGCGCCGTCCTCGCCGAGGATGTCCCAGTACGTCGCCGAACCCTTCCATTCGCACATCGTGGATCGGGCACCGGATCGGCGGAGTCGGCTCTCGTCGATGTCGGCGCGAGGGATGTACCAGGTGGGCGGGTGGCTGGTCTCGAGCACCCGGTACGCGGACGTGCTGTCGGCGACGACCACGTTCCCGAAACGGACGACGAGTCGCTTGTCCGACGCTTCGAGTGCGGGCGGTCGGGGGTAGTCCCATACCGATTCCTGGCCCTCGCCGGGCTGTTCGGGGGTCACGCCGTACGGGAGTCTGCTGGCCATGCATCCATCATGGCACCGATGAACGAGTCGGGGATCACACCGAGCGGCGGTATCGATTGCCGCCGGGGGCTGGTTCGAGGTCGTGATGGCCGTAGACTCACGCAGTGTGTGTGCAGCGCATCTTCTGCACCCCAACCCCTCGCCGTAGTCAAGGAGAGCGCGTCGTGACTCGTGAACCATCGGTCCACAGCCCGAATCTGCTCGATGACACATCCGGTCCGGAACTGGACATCAACGAGAACGACCCGCGCGAGGAATGCGGCGTTTTCGGTGTGTGGGCTCCGGGCGAGGACGTCGCCAAGATGACCTATTACGGTCTCTACGCTCTGCAGCATCGTGGTCAGGAGGCTGCCGGCATCGCCGTCGCCGACGGCTCGCAGGTGCTGGTGTTCAAGGATCTCGGCCTGGTCAGCCAGGTGTTCGACGAGCAGACGTTGGGCGCGATGAGCGGCCACATCGCCATCGGGCACTGCCGGTACTCCACCACCGGGTCGACGACGTGGGAGAACGCGCAGCCCATCTTCCGCACTACCGCGGCCGGCAGCGGCATCGCTCTGGGCCACAACGGCAACCTCGTGAACACCGCCGAGTTGTCGGAGCGCGCCCGCGATGCGGGAATCATGGGCCGTCCCCGTGGGACCGGTGCCACGTCGGACTCAGACATCGTGGGCGCTCTTCTCGCGCACGGCGCAGCGGACAGCACCATCGAGCAGGCCGCGATGGAACTGCTGCCGACGCTGAAGGGCGCGTTCTGCCTGACCTTCATGGACGAGCACACCCTGTACGCGGCACGTGATCCTCACGGCGTGCGCCCGTTGTCGCTCGGTCGCCTCGACCGCGGCTGGGTCGTCGCCTCCGAGACCGCCGCCCTGGACATCGTCGGCGCCTCGTTCGTGCGCGACATCGAGCCGGGCGAACTGCTCGCCATCGATGCGGACGGCGTGCGGTCGTCGCGATTCGCGGCTCCCGAGCCCAAGGGCTGCATCTTCGAGTACGTCTACCTCGCTCGTCCCGACAGTGTCATCGGTGGCCGCTCGGTCCACTCGACACGCGTCGAGATCGGCCGCCGCCTCGCGGAGGAACACCCCGCGGTGGGCGACCTGGTCATCCCCGTTCCGGAATCCGGTACTCCCGCCGCCGTGGGATACGCGCAGGGTTCGGGTATCCCGTACGGCCAGGGTCTGATGAAGAACGCCTACGTCGGGCGCACGTTCATCCAGCCGTCGCAGACCATCCGTCAGCTGGGCATCCGCCTCAAGCTCAACCCTCTCCGCGAGGTCATCCGCGGCAAGCGACTCATCGTGGTGGACGACTCCATCGTCCGCGGCAACACCCAGCGTGCGCTCGTGCGGATGCTGCGGGAGGCCGGCGCGCTCGAGATCCACGTGCGGATCGCGTCGCCGCCCGTCCGCTGGCCCTGCTTCTACGGCATCGACTTCGCCTCGCCGGCGGAGCTGATAGCCAACGGCATGGACTCCGAGGACGGCATGCTCGAGGGCGTGCGGCAGGCCATCGGCGCCGATTCGTTGGGTTACATCTCGATCGAGGGCATGATCGCCGCGTCGGAGCAGCCCGCCAGCCGCCTGTGCTCGGCGTGCTTCGACGGCAAGTACCCGATCGAGCTCCCCAAGGAGACCGCCATGGGTAAGAACGTGCTCGAGGGGATGCTCGCGACGACGGCCGGTATCGCGATGCCCGTCACGGACGACAACGTGAGCGCGCTCTCCCGGCCCTGACGTCCGGCAGACCGATGTTGATCCGTCTCGCCGTCGCGCAGGCAATCGCCGCCGGAACGGTGCGCGTCCAGTACCGCCGGTGGTCGAAGCGGCGCGTCAAGCCGGGCACGTGGATTCACACTCCTGCCGGAGTGATCGTGGTCGACGCGATCACCGAGGTCGATCCGGACTCGTTGACCGACGACGACGCCGTTGCCGCCGGCGAAACGTCGATCGTCGCTCTGCGCAGGGGTTTTCGCGGGTCCGAGGGTGATCCGGTATGGCGCGTCGAGGTCTCCTTCGGTGGTGAGGATCCCCGTATCGCTCTTCGTGCCGACGACGATCTGTCGGACGACGAGTTCGCCGTACTGATCGGCAAGATCGACCGCATGGACGACCGTGCCGATGTGCCGTGGGCCTGGCGCACGCTCGAGTTGATCCGGGACCGCCCCGCCGTGCTGGCTGCCGATCTCGGCGCCGTGCTGGGCCTCGAGCGCGACGTGTTCAAGCCGCGCGTGCGACGGCTCAAAGCACTCGGTCTCACCGAGAGTCTCGCCGTGGGGTACCGGCTGTCTCCGCGAGGCGAGAAGCTGTTGGACGTCAGGCCGTCGGACAGGTAAGTACCGGTCATGTTAAAAATATCGTGTGGTTCGACACATGAACGACACGCGAACTCGGTAACGTGCCGTTCACCGAATCATCCCGGTCCACACTCACGAAGGACATCCACACCATGAGCGTGCCCTCACGAGGACGCACGGCGCGGCGTACCGCGGCCGTATCCATCCTGTCCGTCGCTGCTCTCACTGCTGCGGCCTGCGGTTCCGGCCGCACCGATGACGGCGGCAGCGGCGGCGAGGGCGGCGGTGAGGCCCTGATCGTCGGCACCACCGATCAGGTCTACTCGCTCGATCCCGCCGCGTCGTACGACAACGGCTCGTTCACGATCATGAACCAGGTCTACCCGTTCCTGATGAACTACGCGCCGGGCAGCGACGAGCTGCAGCCGGACGCCGCGCAGAGCTGCGAGTTCAGCCAGCCGACCGTCTACACGTGCACGCTGAAGGACGACCTGAAGTTCTCCAACGGACACGCGCTGACCAGCGAGGACGTGAAGTTCTCGTTCGACCGCATCGTGTCGATCAACGACCCCAACGGTCCCTCCTCGTTGCTGGCGAACCTGGACTCGGTGGCCGCGCCCGACGACAAGACCGTCGAGTTCACGCTGAAGGCCCCGAACGACCAGACCTTCCCGCAGGTGCTCGCGACCAACACCGGTCCGATCATCGACTCCGAGGTCTTCCCGGCCGACTCGATCATGGACGACAACGCCGTCGTGGCGGCCAAGCCCTTCGCCGGCCCCTACTCGATCGACAGCTACGAGAAGAACTCGCTCGTCAGCTTCTCGGCCGCAGCGGACTACAAGGGTGTGCTCGGTGCGCCCAAGACCAGCTCGGTCACTCTGCGCACCTACACCAGTGCGGACAACCTCAAGCTCGACATGCAGAACAAGTCCATCGACGTCGCGTGGCGTTCGCTGACTCCGACGGATATCGAGTCCCTCGACCAGGTCGACGGTCTCACCGTCCACGAGGGCCCCGGTGGAGAGCTCCGCTACATCGTCTTCAACCAGAACACGATGCCCGGCGGCACCCCCGAGCAGAAGCTCGCGATCCGCAAGGCCATGGCCGCGTCGGTCGATCGAGATGCGTTGTCGGAGAACGTCTACAAGGGCACCTTCACGCCGGCGTGGTCGGTGGTCCCCAGTGGACTCGAGGGCGCGAACACCGCGTTCAAGGACGTCTACGGTGAGGCGCCGAACAAGGACGAGGCCGCGAAGTTCCTGTCCGACGCCGGCGTTCAGACCCCTGTCGCGGTAAACCTGCAGTACAACCCCGATCACTACGGCTCGTCCTCGTCGGAGGAGTACGCCGCGGTCAAGGGCCAGCTCGAGAGCTCGGGTCTGTTCACGGTCAACCTGCAGTCCACCGAGTGGAACACCTACAACAAGGAACGCGTCGCCGACACCTACCCGGTGTACCAGCTCGGCTGGTTCCCGGATTTCCCGGACGCCGACAACTACCTGACGCCGTTCTTCGCGCCGGACAACTTCCTGCAGAACCACTTCGAGAATCCGGAGATCACCGCGCTGATCGATTCCGAGCGCACCGAGACCGACCCGGCCCGGCGCTTCGAGATCATCGGTGAGATCCAGACCCGCATGGCGCAGGACTTCGTCTCGACGCTGCCGCTTCTCGAGGGCAAGCAGATCGCCATCTCCACGGACCAGGTGCAGGGTGTCGACGAGACGCTCGACGCCTCCTTCAAGTTCCGCTTCACCCCGCTCACGAAGGGCTGATCCATGGTCACCACCACGCCCGACGAGGCGTCGGTGGGGAAGCAGTCACGGGCGAGCGCGTCGTCACGCTACGGCGCGCTCGCCCGTTATCTCGTCATCCGGTTCCTGCTGATCATTCCCACGGCATGGATCCTGGTCACGGTCGTCTTCTTCCTCATGCGCGTTCTCGGCGATCCCATCAGTGCTGCCCTCGGTGGACGACTGCCCGCCGATCAGATCGCCGAACGACGCGCCGCGGCCGGTTACGACCGGCCGATCCTGGTGCAGTACTGGGAGTACCTCTCGGGACTGCTGCGCGGCGACTTCGGCCGTAGCGCCACCAGTAATCAAGAGATCAGCAGTGTGCTGATCACCAACGGTGCCGCCACGCTCGAACTCGCGTTCTGGGCGTTGCTGGTCGCGTTCGCGGTCGGGATCCCACTCGGCTTCTATGCGGCGACGCGTCGGGACTCGATCTCCGACGGCACGCTCCGCATCCTCGCGATCCTGTTCTACGCGGCCCCGGTGTTCTTCGTCGGCATGCTGCTCAAGCTGGTCTTCGCCGTGAAGCTCGGGTGGCTGCCCGTCGCGGGCCGCGCAAGCACCAACGTCGAACTCGCTCTGCAGAACGTGTCACCGAAGACGAACATCCTGCTGATCGACTCGATCCTCTACGGCGAGCCGAGCTACACGGTCGACGTGCTGAAGCACGCCGTCCTCCCCGCCGTCGCACTCGGGCTGCTGACGGCCGGTGTGTTCCTGCGCCTCGTCCGAGTCAACCTGCTGCAGACGCTGCAGTCCGGATACGTGGAAGCTGCTCGTGCGCGCGGACTCTCGTCGCGCGTCGTCGCCCGTCGGCACGCCTTCCGCAACGCACTCATTCCCGTCGTGACGGTGATGGGACTGCAGATCGCCATGCTGCTGGGCGGTGCCGTGCTCACCGAGACCACCTTCGAATGGCAGGGGTTGGGCTACCAGCTGGCCCGCTACCTGCAAGCCCGTGACTTCATCGCCGTGCAGGGCATCGTGACGTTCCTGGCAATCGTCGTGGCCGTCATCAGCTTCCTCACCGATGCCATCGTGGCGATCGTCGACCCACGAGTGAGGTTCTGATGAGTATCGAGGTCACCGTCGGCGCAATCGAGACCCCGAAACGACGCCGCGGTGTACCGGGCCTGTCGATCATCCGCTCCAGTGCGGGATTGCAGAAGGCGACCATCGTCATCGGCCTCGTCCTGGTCGCGCTGTTCGTGATCATGGCCGTCTTCGCGCCGCTGATCGCGCCGTACAGCTTCTCCCAGACCTCCTCCGACGGAGTCGAATTCGCACGTCAGGCGGCGCCGAGCGCCGATCACATCTTCGGTACGTCGGTCCGCGGCGAGGACGTGTTCTCCCGCGTCGTCTACGGCGCGCGCACGGCACTCCTGGTGATCGTGACGTCGCTGGTGCTCTCGATCGTGGTGGGTGTCCCGCTCGGTCTGATCTCCGGATACATCGGTCGATGGGTCGACCGCGTGCTGGTGCTCTTCATGGACGCGATGTACGCGTTCCCGAGTCTGCTTCTGGCGGTTGTCGTCTCGATCGTCGTGGCGGGTGGTCAGTCCTCCAGCTTCGGCGGTGTCCTGTCCGCCGCCATCGCGATCACGGCGGTCTTCGTGCCGCAGTACTT
Source organism: Rhodococcus sp. MEB064 (assembly GCF_000834565.1). Taxonomy (NCBI): domain Bacteria; kingdom Bacillati; phylum Actinomycetota; class Actinomycetes; order Mycobacteriales; family Nocardiaceae; genus Rhodococcus; species Rhodococcus sp. MEB064. Next base: position 74,403 of record NZ_JXQS01000013.1, on the reverse strand, counting down.
CCGGGTGGTGCGCAACGCGACCGTGTCGGTCAAGACGGAGCCGTACGTGGACGCCGCTCGTGTGACCGGAGCCAGTCCGCTGCGCATCATGTTCCGCCACATTCTCGCCAACGTCACCCAGACGCTTCCGGTGATCCTGACGCTGAACGGCGCCGAGGCCATCCTCACGCTCGCCGGTCTCGGATTCCTCGGGTTCGGCATCGAGCCGACGTCCGCGTCCGAGTGGGGATACGACCTCAACAAGGCGTTGCCGGACATCTCCAACGGCATCTGGTGGACGTCGATCTTCCCCGGAACCGCCATCGTCCTGGTCGTGCTCGGCATGACCATGGTGGGCGAATCCGTCAGCGAGACACTCAATCCCGTTCTCCGTACACGTCGCAAGCAGAAGGACGCCTCATGACAGCGTCGACTCCGGCCGCCCTGACACTCGAGGCCCTGTCGGTCAGCTTCGCCACCGACGCGGGGTCCGTCGACGCCGTGAAGGGCGTGAGTTTCCAGGTGTTCCCCGGCGAGGTGCTGGCCGTGGTCGGTGAATCGGGTTCCGGGAAGTCGGTCAGTGTGCGGTCCGCCATCGGACTGCTTCCCGACACCGCGAAAGTCGGGGGCTCCGTCACCGTCGGTACGCGCGAGGTCACCGCGCTCAGCGACAAGCAGTGGGCCGACCTCCGCGGCAACGCGATCGCGATGGTCTTCCAGGAACCGGGAAGCGCACTCGACCCGCTCTTCACCGTCGGCTACCAGATCGTCGAGGCCTTGCGAGCTCACGCCGGCCCCGACGGGAAGACCCGTGACAAGAAGGCCGCCCGAGCGCGTGCGATCGAACTGCTCACGATGGTCGGTCTGCCCGACCCCGAGCGGCGATTCGGCTACTACCCGCACGAGCTGTCCGGCGGTCAGAAGCAGCGCGTGATGATCGCGATCGCCATCTCGTGCGAGGCGAAGGTCATCATCGCCGACGAGCCGACGACGGCTCTCGACGTCACGGTGCAGGCCGAGATCCTCGACCTGCTGCGGGACCTCAAGGACCGGCTGGGGTGCGCGATCGTGCTGATCACCCACAGCATGGGCGTCGTCGCGGACATCGCGGACCGAGTCGTGGTGATGAAGGACGGCGAAGTCGTCGAGGAAGCCTCGGTGCACGATCTGTTCGAGGCACCGAAGGCCGACTACACGAAGAAGCTGCTGGCCGCCGTCCCGACGCTCGACCCGCAGATCTCGGACCGCACCATCGAGGACGAGGTCGTCCTGTCCGTGCGCGACCTGGTCGTGCAGTTCCCCGGCGGTATCGGACAGTCCGTCTTCCGCGCCGTCGACTCGGTGACGTTCGATCTGCACCGCGGGGAGACGTTGGGGCTGGTGGGGGAGTCGGGCTCCGGCAAATCCACGATCGGCCGGTGCGTCGCGGCGCTGCAGAAGCCGACGTCGGGCGAGGTCGACGTGCTCGGGCAGGACATCGGCCGGCTCCGAGGATCGGCGCTGAAGAGTCTGCGCAAGCGTTTCGGGTTCGTCTTCCAAGACCCGTCGACATCGCTGAATCCGCGGCTGACGGTCGGCCAGTGCGTCGCCGAACCGATGATCGTGCACAAGAGCGGGTCCAAAGCAGAGATCGCACGCACGGTGACCGAGTGGCTGGATGCGGTGCAGCTGCCGAAGGGCACCGAGAAGCGCTACCCGCACGAGCTGTCCGGCGGTCAGCGGCAGCGAGCATCTCTGGCTCGTGCACTCGTGCTGAAGCCCGATCTGCTGGTCGCGGACGAGCCCACCAGCGCGCTCGACGTCTCGGTGCAGGCCGCTGTGCTGGACCTGTTCGAGGAACTGCAGACCGAACTCCGTTTCGCCTGCCTGTTCATCAGTCACGATCTCGCTGTCGTCGACCGTCTCGCACACCGGGTGGCGGTGCTGCGGGGCGGCGCCGTCGTGGAACTCGGCACACCGGGACGCATCCTGCGTGATCCGGCGGAGGAGTACACCAAGCGCCTCATCGCGGCCATTCCTCGCCCCGAGGTGACACGAGACCGTGGGGACCGATAGTCCTCCGGTACCGTTAGGGCCGCACTCGACCCGCACGGGCATCCCTCAGATCAGGCTGGAGCAGTACACCCATGACCGATGACACCCACCAGCACGGCGCCGGCGCCTCGTACGCAGCAGCGGGAGTGGACATCGAAGCCGGTGATCGCGCTGTCGAGCTGTTCGCGCCGCTGGCCAAGCGCGCGTCGCGGCCCGAGGTCATGGGTGGGCTCGGAGGGTTCGCCGGTCTGTTCGCCCTCAAGGGTGGCTACCGGGAGCCGCTGCTGGCGGCCTCCACCGACGGAGTCGGCACCAAGATCGCGGTGGCCCAGGCTCTGGACAAGCACGACACGGTCGGGCTCGACCTCGTCGCCATGGTCGTCGACGACCTCGTCGTCTGCGGAGCGGAACCGTTGTTTTTGCAGGACTACATCGCCGTCGGCCGCGTCGTGCCGGAGCACGTCGCGCAGCTGGTGAAGGGAATCGCCGACGGATGCATCCTCGCGGGATGCGCCCTGCTCGGCGGAGAGACCGCGGAACACCCCGGCATGATGGCCGACGGTGAGTACGACCTGTCCGCCACCGGCGTCGGCGTCGTCGAGGCCGATCAGGTGCTCGGACCGGACCGGGTCCGCCCGGGCGACGTCGTCATCGCGATGGGATCGTCGGGTCTGCATTCCAACGGCTACTCGCTGGCCCGCAAGGTTCTTCTCGACATCAGCCGTATGTCCCTGACCGGTCACGTCGAGGAGTTCGGCCGCACGCTCGGCGAGGAAATGCTCGAGCCGACGCGCATCTACGCCAAGGACTGCCTCGCGCTCGCCGCGGAGACCGACGTGCGCACGTTCTGCCACGTCACCGGCGGCGGACTCGCGGCGAACCTCGCGCGCGTCATGCCGAAGGGTCTGGTCGCGGAACTGGACCGTGGAACGTGGAGCCCCGCGCCGGTCTTCGCGATGATCGCGCAGCGCGGCCGCGTCGAGCGCGAGGAGATGGACCGGACGTTCAACATGGGCGTCGGTATGGTCGCGATCGTGGCGCCCGAAGATGTCGACCGGGCACTCGCGGTGCTGACCGCACGCCACATCGAATGCTGGACGCTGGGCACCGTGAAGAAGTCGGCCGACACCGGGACCGACGAGCGGGCAGTGCTGTTGGGCAACCACCCGCGCTTCTGACAGACGAACAGATCGCCCGGGGCAGGATTCCTGTCCCGGGCGATTCTGTATGTCCGATGACGACTACACGCACCACGCGCAACCGTGCGGGGCGTCCCGGATTCGGAACGCCCCGCACGGTTGCGGTGTGAAGAGTGGATGATCCCCGATCAGGGGGTGCGGTCAGCGCCGCCAGTCGTCGTATTCGTCATCGTCGTGCCGGGATGGCTCCCGGTCGGCGATGCCGTTGCGGTGCGAGTCGGGGGAACCTGCGAGCTCCTTCTGGAGACTCTCGAAGTCCGTGGACGGTGAGCTGTACTTGAGCTCACGTGCAACTTTGGTCTGCTTTGCCTTAGCCCGGCCGCGGCCCATGGCTAACCCCCTCGCGAATAGCGGGGCGGCCTGGGATTTTTTGGCGGCCCCGTCTGATTGTGTGTTCTTCCTGACCACACTCTAGCGTGCGAATCGGGTCTGCGCTTCCACCGGATCCGGTGTCACACCGACGATGTGCGCCGCGCCGCTCGCGCTGCCATGTCCCGAGCCTCCCGATACACCTTGGGGGCCAGGCCGGGGGTCTCGAGAAGGGTCGCCATCGCGTCCGCGGAGTCCCCGACGAACAGATCGCGGACGGTCACGCCATGATCGGGCACCATCGTGATCTCGATCGCATCACCCGCGCTGAGGACGCCCGGCCGGACCACGCGCAGGTATGCACCGACATCGGCGCGCTCGGTGAAACGCTTGACCCACGTCTTCTCCTGCGTCCACCGAGCGAACGCCGCGCACGGACGTCGAGGGATCGTGACTTCGAGGACGGCGGTACCCACCGACCACAGGGTGCCGACGACCGCGTCCGTCACCGGGATGCCGGTGACCCGGAGGTTCTCGCCGAAGTAGCCGGGCGGAACGTCGCGACCCAGATCCACCGCCCAGCGCGTCGCCTCGGACTCGTCGTAGGCGTACACGGCTTGATCGGCGCCGCCGTGGAACTTCGTGTCACATGAACGATCGCCGTGCAGCCCGTTCTCGTCGACGGCGACCGGACCCTCGACCGCGCGCTTGTCGATGGCCGAGTCCACGACGGCGGGCCGTGAGATGGGATGGATGGTGTGCACGACGCACACCGACAGGACACGTCCTGTCGCAGCGCCCGTCACCGACCTCGCAGCCGATCCACGGCAGCGCGGCCCGCCTGCACGGCGGTGTCGGCCGTGTACGACTCGGGATCGATCGAGGCCGCGCACGGACCCGCGTCGAGCGTGGTGTCCACCGGAACCGCCCGCTTGATCTGCGCGAGGGCGATCGGGCCCAGCTCGAAGTGGTCGACGACGGTGCCGAGACGGCCCACTGCGCGTCCACCGACCGTCACGTCGTCACCGGTCTCGGGGCGGCCGTCGGCGGATCCGTCGAGGTGCAGGAGTACCAGGCGACGGGGTGGCTTGCCCAGGTTGTGGACGCGGGCGACGGTTTCCTGGCCGCGATAGCACCCTTTGTCCAGGTGCACCGCCCCGAACTCCGTGACACCGCCGATCCAGCCGACCTCGTGCGGGATCGTTCGGTCGTCGGTGTCGAGGCCGATGCGCGGGCGTCCGGACTCGACCCGCAGTGCCTCGAACGCCCAACTGCCGGCTTCGCGCGCACCGGCGACGACGAACTTGGCCCACCACTCGTCCAGCGAGGCCGCGGGGACCAGCACGTCGAACGAGTCGACGCGCGCCGGCCACGGCATCCTCCGGACGAATCCCGAGGACGGATCCCCGGGGACCAGAAGCGTTGCCTGGTACGCGGCATCGGGAACCTCGGTGCCGACGGCGCGCAGGATCGACGGTGCCTTCGGTCCGAGCAGGGAGAGGACGACGAGCTCGGAGCCGCGACGCGGGGCCGCCTTCGACCAGAACACCATCTTGGTGAGGAACGCCAGCAGATCGGGCCCTCGATCGGCTTCGGTGTCGATCCACGTGGTTCCGTCGATGTCGGTCATGACCATGTGGTGCTCGACTCGACCGTTGACGTCCAGGCTGAGATTCTCGGCGGACGAGCCGTCGGTCAACGTCGCGACCTGCTGGCTGGAGATCGTGTTCAGCCACGTCAGGCGCTCCTCGCCGGTGATGGCGATGACGAAGCGGGTCGAGCGGTCGATGACGGCTGCCGTGGTGGCCGCGGCGCGCTGCTCGCCGAACGGGTCACCGTAGTGCCATGCAGTTCCGCGGTCCGGTCCGTCGTCGGGAGATCGGACGGCACCCGGTCGAGCGAGCACGGATGAGGACGTCACTGCGGGAATCTCGGACACGCACCCAGTCTAGGAGCGCGTCCGGTTTCTTACCACGGCACTACCCTCGGGGTCATGACTTCACGAGTTGTGGTGACCCTCGACGGCGTCGTACAGGACCCGACCGCCCCCGTTCTGCATGCCGACGATCTCGGTGCGGTGCGTGGTGACGGCGTCTTCGAGACGATTCTGATCCGCGACGGGAAAGCATGTCGACTCGACGCCCATCTGGCGCGCCTCGCCAGTTCGGCGGACATGCTCGATCTCGACGAGCCCGACGCCGAGGCGTGGCGCGCGGCGGTGTCGGTGGCCGTGGCGGAGTGGGAGCGGACCGGGTCCGGTGAAGGCGCCATGCGCCTCTATCTGAGCCGCGGCCGGGAGTCGGACTCCGGCGGGGCGCCCACCGCGTTGGTGACGGTCTCCGAGGTCTCGGAGAGAGTGGCGCGATCGCGCGCGAAGGGCGTGTCGGCGATGACCTTGTCTCGCGGATACTCCATCGATGCGGGGGAGACGTCGCCGTGGACGCTCCTCGGCGCCAAGACGCTGTCCTACGCGACCAACATGGCGGCTCTGCGGCACGCGGCCCGTGCCGGCGTCGACGACGTGGTGTTCCGCAGCACCGACGGGCACGTGCTCGAGGGGCCACGGTCGACGGTGCTCTCGATCACCGGCCGCCGCATGGTGACGCCGCCCGTCGAGCACGGTGTGCTGCGCGGAACCACCGTCGACGCGTTGTTCGAGATCGCCGGGGACGCCGGCTTCAGCACCGAGCACGCACCGCTGCGCGTCGCGGATCTCATTCTCGCGGACAGTGTCTGGCTGGTGTCGTCGGTGACGCTCGCCGCGCGTGTGCACACGCTCGATTCCACGACCTACCGCGAGCGGCCGACCGACCGCATCGTGCGCGACCTCGTGGACACCGCCGTCATGCGCTGACGCCCGGGTAACGGTGCACACATTCCATCGCCTACTACTACGCGTAGTAGTAGCGTCGGCGTCGTAGGCGGAGTCCCGCCTCGCCGCCGACGAGAAGAAGCTGGGCATGGACGCACTCGATGTCTCACGATGGCAGTTCGGAATCACCACCGTCTACCACTTCCTGCTGGTTCCGCTGACCATCGGACTCGCTCCGATCGTCGCGGCGATGCAGACGATGTGGGTGATCACCGGCAAGGATTCCTGGTATCGGCTGACCAAGTTCTTCGGCAAGCTCTTCCTGGTCAACTTCGCTCTCGGTGTCGCCACCGGCATCGTCCAGGAATTCCAGTTCGGTATGAACTGGTCGGAGTACTCCCGCTTCGTCGGCGACGTCTTCGGTGCCCCGCTCGCTCTCGAAGGCCTGGTGGCCTTCTTCCTCGAGAGCACCTTCCTCGGTCTGTGGATCTTCGGGTGGCAGCGCCTGCCGAAAGTCGTTCACCTGGCCACGATCTGGCTGGTGGCCGTCGGCGTGAACGCGTCCGCGTACTTCATCATCGCGGCCAATTCCTGGATGCAGCATCCGGTCGGCGCCGTCTACAACCCGGACACGGGCCGTGCCGAGTTGGTCGACATCTGGGCCATGCTCACCAACAACACCGCGCTGGCAGCCTTCCCGCACGCGGTCGCCGGATCCTTCCTCACCGCAGCGACGTTCGTCGCCGGCATCGCCGGGTGGTGGATGGTCCGCAATGCACGACAGGGCGATACCGGCCCGACATCGCAGGCGCGCACCATGTTCCGACCGGCCGCGCGCATGGCGTTCGTGATCATGATCGCATCCGGCGCCGCGCTGGCGATCACCGGCGACATCCAGGGCAAGCTGATGTTCGACCAGCAACCGATGAAGATGGCGTCCGCTGAATCGTTGTGCCACACCGAGACCGGTGCGTCGTTCTCCATCCTGACCATCGGCACCCACAACAACTGCGACAGCGTGCAGCACATCGTCGCGATACCGGGACTGACGTCCTTCCTCGCCAAGAACGACCTGGACGCGACGGTGCAGGGAGTGACGGAGCTGCAGCAGCAGTACGAGCAGCAGTACGGCCCCGGCAACTACCGGCCCAACCTCTTCGTCACCTACTGGGCATTCCGCATGATGATCGGTCTCGCAGCGGGTTCGGCCGTGCTCGCCCTCGCCGGTCTGTGGGTTACTCGCGGGGGTCGGATCCCGGATCAGCGGTGGTTCTCCCGATTGTCGATCCTGGCGATCCCGACGCCGTTCCTGGCCAACAGCGCGGGATGGATCTTCACCGAGATGGGACGCCAGCCGTGGATCGTCGCGCCGAATCCGACGGGTGTCGACATGATCCGTCTGACGGTCGACCAGGGCGTCTCCGACCACCCGGTCGGCCTCGTCCTCACATCCCTGATCACCTTCACGGTTCTGTATGCGGGACTCGGCGCGGTCTGGTTCCTGCTGATGAAGCGCTACGTGCAGGCGGGACCACTCGAGCACGACCGGCATCCACACGACGACGACCGCGACGACGACGGTAGCGACGACGCCGACGCGCGTCCCCTGTCGTTCGCCTACTAGGAGGAGATGGACATGGGTACACCCGAGTTCTGGTTCGTCGTCGTGACCGCGTTGTTCGTCGGATACTTCGTCCTCGAGGGTTTCGACTTCGGCGTCGGCATGCTCATGCCGATCCTGGGATCGTCGCGGCGAGAGGACGGCGAGACCCGGCGGCGAGTCGTGCTGAACACCATCGGCCCGGTCTGGGACGGCAACGAGGTCTGGCTCATCACGGCGGGAGGAGTGCTGTTCGCGGCTTTCCCCGAGTGGTACGCGACGCTCTTCTCCGGCTTCTACCTGCCGTTGCTGCTGATCCTCGTGGCGCTCATCCTCCGCATCTGTGCAATCGAGTATCGCGGCAAGATCGACGATCCGGTGTGGCGTCGACGGTGCGACCTGGGTATCGGTATCGGGTCGTGGGTGCCTGCCGTGCTGTGGGGCGTGGCCTTCGCCAACATCGTCCGTGGTGTCGCGATCGACGCCGACAAGAAGGTGACGTCCGGACTGCTCGACCTGCTCTCGCCGTATGCCCTGCTGGGCGGCGCGACGACGGCGCTGCTGTTCGCGTTCCACGGCGCCGTGTTCATCGCGCTGAAGACTGCCGGCGAGGTACACGACGACGCGTCGACTCTTGCTGCCCGGCTGCTCCTTCCGGTCGCCGCGGTCACCGGGGTGTTCGCGCTGTGGACCCAGGTCGCACACGGCAAGGGGTGGACATGGTGGCTGGTCCTCGCGGCGGTCGCCGGGCTCGCGGCAGCTGCGTCGGCGCTCGCTCGCGGGCGTGACGGGTGGGCGTTCGTCGGAACGACGGTGACCATAGCGAGCGCGGTGCTGCTGCTGTTCTGCTCGCTGTTCCCCGATGTCATGCCGTCGACGATCGACGACGCGTTCTCGCTGACCGTCGACAACGCATCGTCCTCCGCCTACACGTTGCGCATCATGTCGTGGCTGTCGGCGATCGTCGCGCCGGTCGTGCTCGCGTACCAGGGTTGGACCTACTGGGTGTTCCGCCGCCGCATCGGGTCACAGCACATCCCGCCGTCGATCGGTCTGACGAGGGCGCCGTGAGCACGCGGTCGGGTCCGATAGATCCCCGCCTGTGGACGCGGTCCGTACCGGTCCGGCGCTACCTCGTCGGGTCGGTGGTCTTCTCCTCGGTGACCACCGCCTGCGTCATCGTCGTCGCCGTCATGGTCGGCACCGTGCTGGGCGGAGCGATCACCGACCCGTCGCGTCGGGATCCCGGCGCCTGGACTGCCGAGCTGGTCGTCCTCGGATGCGCCGTCGTCGTTCGCAGCCTCTCGACGTGGGCGAGGTCCCGATACGCGCAACGGTCCGCGCTCCGGGTCGTGCGTGGTCTCAAGGCCGACCTTCTCGATGCCGCGACCACTCGTCGCGACCTCCGCGGGGCGGACGATCGTGGTGAGTGGACGACGGTGCTCACGCGGGGACTCGACGGACTGGCGCCCTACCTCACCGACTATCTGCCGGCGTTGGTGCTGGCAGTGATGGTCACTCCCGCAACGGTTCTCGTCATCGCCGTCGTCGATCCCCTGTCCGCGGTGATCGTCGTGGTGACCCTGCCGACGATCCCGGTGTTCATGGTGCTCATCGGGCTGCTGACGCGCGGCCGATCGCGTCGGACGCTGGATGCGATGGCGCGACTGTCCGCTCGGACGATGGATCTGCTGGCGGGCATCCCGACGTTGCGCGCACTGGGCCGTCAGGACGGACCCTCCGCGCGGATCGGCGAGCTGGGAGAGAGCCACCGACGTCGGACCATGTCGGCGCTGCGCGTCGCCTTCCTGTCGTCGATGGTCCTCGAGCTGCTCGCGACGCTCGGTGTGGCCCTCGTCGCGGTGACGATCGGTCTGCGACTCGTGTACGGCGAGATGGGCCTGACCGCCGGCATCATCGCCCTCGTCCTGGCACCCGAGGTCTACCTCCCTCTCCGTGCGCTGGGCAGTGCGTTCCACGCCTCCGAGGACGGGACCGAGGCCGCCGGTCGCGCCTTCGCCCTGCTCGAATCCACCGAGGGCTCTGCACGTCCGGGCGTCCGCACGCAGGTACCGCCGACCGGTGCCCTCACCGTCGAGCTCACCGGAGTCTCGGTGCGAGGCCGCGACGGGTGGGCCCCCTCGGGTGTCGACGCGACTTTTCGGCCCGGCGAGGTGACCGTCCTGACCGGTGCGAACGGCACCGGGAAGTCCACGATTCTCGCGACGATCCTGGGTCTCGTGGAACCCGACGAGGGCCGCGTCGAGCTGATCTCGTCCGACGGTCGACGTCTCGACCTGTCGAGGGTGGACCTGGAGACCTGGTGGGACCGTGTCGCATGGCTCCCGCAGCGGCCGGCGATCGTCGCCGGAACTGTCGCGGACAACCTCGACCTCGGGGCGGGTGGAGACGTCGACGCGGCGGCGCGCGCCACCGGATTCGACCGTGTCCTCGCGACGCTGGAGCACGGACGCTCGACCGTGCTGGGTGCAGGGGGAGCCGGCCTGTCCCTCGGGGAGGCGCAACGACTGGCTCTGACGCGGACTCTCGCGTCCGCCGCGCCCGTGCTGCTCCTGGACGAACCGACTGCTCACCTGGATCCGGAATGTACTGCACGCGTGCTCGAGTCGCTCGTTGCCGCGGCGCGATCCGGCCGCACCGTCGTCGTGGTGGGGCACGCGCCCGAGGTGCTCGCGGTCGCGGACAGTGTCGTGACGGCGAGCCGACCGGCGGTGCCGGCATGAACGACCTCGTGAGGGCTGTGCGTCTTCTCGACCTCGAGCCGCGCAGGATGATCCGCGCCGTCCTGGCGGGAGTCGCGACGCTCGGCAGCGCGCTCGCGCTGTCGGCGCTGTCGGCCTGGCTCATCACGCGGGCATGGCAGATGCCCCCGGTGCTGCACCTGTCCGTCGCCGTCGTCGCGGTGCGCGCCCTCGGAATCACTCGCGGCCTGTGCCGCTACCTCGAGAGGTTGGCGACCCACGACGTCGCGTTGCGAGGAATGGTATCGGCGCGGTCCTCGCTGTATCGCATTCTTGCGCAAGGGAATTCGTCGGCCTCCGTAACTCTGCGACGGGGAGATCTCCTCGTGCGTACCGGCGCCGACGTGGACGCCGTCGGCGACGTGGTGGTGCGCGCGCTCGTCCCCGTCGCGGTCGCGTCGGTGATCTCGGTCGCGGCGGTCGGTGTGGTCGCCGTGTGGTCGCCCGCAGCCGCGACGATCCTCGCCGCAGCACTGTTCGTGTCCGGTGTCGTCGCGCCGTGGCTCGCGGGCCGGGCCGAGACGGCGTCGGCGCAGGCACTGCTTCTCGCGCGGGCCGACTATGCGGGACATGCCGTCACGGCCGTCGACCACGCCGCCGAATTGCGCGTCTCGGGCCGTCTGGCGGACGTCCGACGCCGGGCGGACGAGGCGGACGCGGCCGCCGCCGCAGCGCAGGATCGCGCGGGAACGTGGTCCGCGTTGTCCGCTGCGGCGACGCCCCTGTCGATGGGGGCCGCTGTTCTCGGAGCTCTGATCACGGGCATCGCGGCCTACGGGAGCGGAACGGGATTCTCCGGGGGTGTCGATCCGACGGGCCTGGCCGTCGTCGTCCTCGTGCCCCTCGCCGCCTTCGAGGCGACAGGGGCTGTGCCTGCGGCGGCTGTCGCTCTGGTGCGAGGCTCCGCGGCGGCCCGGCGCATCATGGCTCTGGTCGACTCGGCGGGCCCCGGACACGCGGCCACCGATCGGTCGGTCCCCACCGGGGATGTGAGTCTCGAGGTGGACGCCGTGGTCGCCGGCCGCGGGCGCGCCCACACCGCACCGGTGTCGCTGCGCCTGGAACCCGGTGCGCGGGTGGCGATCATGGGCCCGAGCGGCATCGGCAAGTCGACTCTGGCCATGACACTCGCCGGGCTCGTGCCGGCGATCTCGGGGGAGGTGCGCGTGGCGGGTCACCCGATCGACGACGTGCCCGAGGACTGGTTGCGCGCCGAGGTGACCTACTTCGCCGAGGACGCACACGTCTTCGAGACGACCGTGCTGGAGAATCTTCGGGTGGTGCGCGGCGACCTCACCGAGCGCGACGCTCTGGACGCCGTGCAGCGAGTGGGTCTCGGTGACTGGGTCGAGACCCTGCCCGGGGGACTGCACACCCTGCTGGACGGCGGGGATCGAGCGATATCCGGCGGGCAGCGTCGTCGACTGCTCCTGGCGCGGGCGGTGGTGTCGCGAGCGTCGGTGCTGGTCGTCGACGAACCCACCGAGCACCTGGACGACGCATCGTCGGCTCGACTTCTCTCCGCGGCGCTCGACCCCGCAGGCGGACTGTTCGAGCCGGAGCGGACCGTCGTGGTCGTGACGCACAGTCCGGTACCGAATGGTGTGCGCACACTCCACGTCCGAGGCGACGCTCCTGCCGACGCGGTCCGGACATCGTCTGTTCGCTCCGAGAAAAAGCCGTTGCAGAGCGCGCTGTTCCACGCGTAGCGTCGTCAGTACACGAGAGAGGAGGTGGTCTGGAATTGTATGACTCTTGGACGCGTGAGGTGGCTGCCCGCTAGCCGCACCCGCTGACGGATATCACTCACCGCGCGAGCGGCGGGCGAATACCAGGCAGCTACCCGACCCCCGAGCCCTCGGTCCGTCCAGACCGAGACCCGTACTCCCGCAAGGGTGTACCGGTAGGGCTCGGGGGTCGCGTCATGTCCGGGGTCGATCGGGACCATCACCGACCACGGTCTTTCCCGTTCTGCCGAGGCGACGCCGACGGTGTGTCAGTGTGGGTGCATGACTGACGACCGCAGCAGCGAGACCACCGAGACCACCGAGTCCGACGATGCCGACACGACCACGTCGAACGAGGACACGGTGGGCCCCGAGTTGACGCAGGAGGACCTCGACCGCGCCGGCGAGAAGATGGACGGACTGAACGACCGGTACAAGACGGGCGCCCGCGAGACGGTCACACTGCCGGGCACCAACGGCACCGTGTCGGGAACCGCGTTCGCCGACTTCGATCCGGAGAAGGCCGACTCCGACGACGAGTCGTCCTCGAAGGACGATGCCGAAGCGAGCGCCGAGTAGAGGTCAGCCGACGTAGCGGGCGAGGCGTGCGGACAATCGGGGGGCGAGATCGCCGTCCGGTCCGACACGCTCCTCGACATACGCCAGATCGCCGCCGTCGACGATGCCGTACAGACGCTTCGCGCCGCCCACGAGCGCGGCTGAGGTGGTGCGGATGACGACGTCGGTGGCCAACTCCCACGACGACTGTGTCAGCGCGCGCCCGTAGTAGAGCTCGATGAGGCCGGTCGCGTGTGTCAGCAGAAGCTCGAGAGTCTCTTCGTCCTCCGCACCCGCGATGCCGGATCCGCTGACGCGCCAGAAGCCGGACTCGCGAAGATCCTCGGCCGTGTAGGCGCCCTCGGCGTCGGTGCGCCAGGTCCGGGACTCCCACGTCAGGTACGGGCCGCCGTCGTGACTCACGATGATCTGCTGGCCGAAGGTGTAGTCGCCGTCGGCGTCGTGCCCTTCACCGTCGCCCCGCCACACGCCCACGAGGGGGAGGAGGGCCAGAACGGAATGCGAGATGTCGACGCCGAGCCGCAGGTTGGCGGTGTCGTCGGTCGCGGGAAGGTCGGGGAGCACCGGGATGTTGCGACCCGCAGTCTCCTTGGCCCGATCCTCGGCGCGCGCCACTGCCTCGTCACCACTCAGGCGTGGCGATGTACTGCCGGACCGGCCGTCGTCGAACGGACTGCTCACGACTCGTCGGTGACCAAGCGGTAGACCACGTACAGGGAGAACCAGGCGATGAGAATCGACGCCAGCACCAGGAGTACCTCGAAGAAGATGACCACGCATCGAGTGTAGACCGCGGCGCGTCGGTCGTCGTTCCTGGCCCGGGCGCCCGACTGTTCGGGCCGCAGACCTTGTGACCGATGACAAGCTCGCGTCGGTCCGAACGGCCGCCGGGTTGCATAGGGTCGGAGCGTTCCGATGTCGGAACTGCAGATACGTGGTCGGAGAGGTGCCGGTGAAGAGGGTCATGGAGTCGAGGACGGGGCGGATGTCGCCCGGTGGAGCCGCCACACGAGTGTTCGCCGTGTGTGCGACGGCCCTGCTGGCGGTGACTGTCCTGCAGACGTCCGTCGCCGCGGCCGCCCCGATCACACCGTCGGATCCGCTCGGCCTCGGCGACGACCCGGTCGAGTCCGTACTGGACACGTTCGGCCTGGGAAACAAGGTCGACCAGGACCCGAACAACTACGCCTACGACTGCCCCGACATTCTGATCGTCGCGATCACGGGGGCGACCGACTCGGAGTCGGACAGGAATCCCGTCGACGAGGTCGACCGACTGCCGTGGTCGAACTGGGTGGGCAACGTGACCGTTCCGACGGGCGAGGCCAATGCCGAGTACCCCGGACGCGTCGGGTGGGTCTACGTCCCCTACGCCTCCGAGTACGGAGTCGCGGTGGCCGATCCGGTGCCCACCTACCAGGAGTCGGTGCGCGAGGGCCTGAGCACGATGACCCGGATGATCGACGAGAACAAGACCGCCTGCGGGACGTCGACCAAGTACGTCCTGCTCGGCTACAGCGTCGGCGCCGAAGCGGTCGAACGTCTGGCCGTCGACATCGGGTCACGCCCGTCGACCGCCCATGTCTCGTCCGACGACATCGCCGGTGTCGCCCTCGTCGGCGATCCCTACCGACCCGCGGGCACCGCGTCGTTGGACAAGCCGGGACCTCCCGGGGGCGGCTTCATGTCCTCGGAACCGAAGGACTACGGAACGCTGACCGACAAGATCCGGTGGGCCTGCCGTCCTATGGACATCGCCTGTGACGCCCCCGAGAACCTGGGCGTACTTCCGTTGGCGTTGAACGTGTTCGGGCGCATGCATTTCACACTTCTCGACCCTGCACGGACGGTCACCGACTTTGCCGCCGTGTCGTCCGACGTGGCCGCGCGCACCATCGCGCACGTGTTCTCCGACCCCGGATTCGCGACGTCCGACGAGTCCGTTCTCGACGTCATGCTGCGCGTGTCCGACCGGACCGAACCCACCGCCGACGAGCCTGCGCCGTCCCCGCAGGAGATGTTCGACGCCGCACAGTGGGCCATGGGACCGGGCCGCAGTGTCGTCGAGGCGAAGCTGGCGGCCGAAGCGAAGGGCTTCGCCGCGGACAACGCGGACATCCCGCAGCTGTGGGAGAAGCCGTACATCGAGCTCGGGTTCCTCCAGCACCTCTACTACTGGGACAACTTCCCGGACAACGGCAGGGACTGGGAGAGCGAGAAGCTCATTCGGTGGATCACCGACATCGCGAGGGAAAAGAGTGAGAAGCCACCCGTGATCGAGCCGGCCGTACCGCCGGCAGCCGACGGCGCCGAGGCTCCCCGGGTGATCCCCCCGGTGGCCCCCGGTTACCTCGCGCCTCCGGCTGCGCCGACAGAGACCGTGCCGTCGACATGGGAGGAAGTGCTGAAGTCGCTCGGACTCCCGCCCGAACCCGGCAAGTAGACGAACGCGAAGAGCCCCGCCCGGAGAACTGCTCGGGCGGGGCTTTCGTCGATCAGATGAGGTCAGGCGCCGATAGCGATCTCTGCCTCGTGAAGTCCGGCGGACTCGGGCGAGATGGTGACGTCGCCGTTGCCACTCGCGGACAGGGCACGCAGCGTCCACGTGCCGGGCGCCGCGAAGAACCGGAAGTCACCGGTTCCCGATGCGACGACCTCGGCGGTGAACTCACCGGTGCTGTCGAGCAGACGCACGTACGCGCCGCCCACGGGCTGGCCGTCCGACTTCGCGAGGACACGGCCGGTGATGACCGTTTCCTTCTCGATGTCGACGCCGGCCGGAAGGGTCTGTCCCTGAACTGGTGCTCCGCACATGTCTTACGCTCCCAACTCGATCGGTGCTCCGACGAGGGAGCCGTACTCGGTCCAGCTGCCGTCGTAGTTCTTGACGTTGTCGTAGCCGAGCAGCTGGGTCAGTGCGAACCAGCTGTGCGACGAACGCTCGCCGATGCGGCAGTACGCGATGGTGCCCTTGGCGGGATCGATGCCGACACCGTCGTAGAGCTCCTTCAGTTCCTCGTCGGACTTGAAGGTGCCGTCCTCGTTGGCAGCCTTGCTCCATGGGACGTTGACGGCGCCGGGGATGTGGCCCGGACGCTGGCTCTGCTCCTGGGGAAGGTGCGCCGGCGCGAGGATCTTGCCGGAGTACTCGTCGGGGGAGCGGATGTCGAGGAGGTTCTTGGTGCCGATGGCGGCGATGACCTCGTCGCGGAACGCGCGGATCGACAGGTCGGGAGCCTCGGCCTTGTACGACGTGGTCTCCCGCGAGACGGCGTCGGTGCTGAGCGGACGACCGTCCAGTTCCCACTTCTTGCGGCCGCCGTCGAGCAGACGAACGTCCTTGTGGCCGTACAGCTTGAAGTACCAGTACGCGTACGCGGCGAACCAGTTGTTGTTGCCGCCGTAGAGGATCACGGTGTCGTCGTTGGCGATGCCGCGGGTCGACAGCAGGTCGGAGAACTGCTCCTGATTGAGGAAGTCGCGAAGGACCGGATCCTGGAGGTCGGACTTCCAGTCGAGCTTCACGGCACCCTCGATGTGGCCGGTGTCGTAGGCGCTGGTGTCCTCGTCGACCTCGACGAACACGGTCTTGGGAGCATGCAGGTTCTGCTCGGCCCAGTCGGCAGTGACCAGGACGTCGGAGCGAGCCATGTGGTTCCTTTCGATTCTTCTTCTTCTACAGGTGACGGGTGGATCAGGAGATGGCTTGTCGAGCAGGCAGGAGCCGGCTCGCGAGTGGGTAGATCTTGCAGCCCAGGCAGATACCGAAGGCGGCGTTCAGGACGGCTGCGAACAGGGCGAGTCCGGTAGCGATCGTCCCGACGGCGGTGGAGGAGAGAGCGAAGCCTGCCGTGCCGACGACCGCGAACACGAATCCCAGGCCCTGCGCGAAGCGCAGAGGTGTCGCCGGTTCCTTCTCCTGCACCGGCCCGAGCCGTGGTGCGACCACTGCGGCGTAGACGCGGCCGTAGGGGTGCGCGGCCGGACCTGCGGCAGCGCCGTAGGCGAAGACGAGAGTCTGCACACCCAGGATGATCGCGGCCGCGGTGAGGGACACGGTGGAGACGAGGAGAGTGACGACCAGGACGACGGTGGTGACCCAGGCGACGAACCGGGGACCCCGTACGTCGACCTGTGAGGGACTCGCGGTGGGAGTTGGCATCGAGATGCTCCTGCGGTGAGGAAAGAGTGGTGGGACCGAGCGCGGAAGGCCGGGGCACGCGGGATACGCGGGCGGCCGATGGTCTTCCTCGGGATACGTCTCTACCGGCGGCGTGAGGTGCACGCGGCGCGGGAGCGGATCAGCGCTGGGGAAGGACCGTCGTCAGCGGCAACGGCAGCAACAGCCGCCGAGGCGGCACAGATCGACTGTGCGGCGTCGGGTGAGCAGAAGCTCGTGGCTGGCGGTCACGCAGGCCATCGTACGCACGATGGCGAGGATCACGAAGTCGTGGGTCCGGACGCAGCCAGGATCGCGGTACGCAGGTCGGCGACGGACGGCACCCCGGACGCACGCGAGCGCTCCCGCATCGACGGGTCGAGCACGAACGTCGTCGGCAACGACATGACACCGAACTCACGGGCGAGCTGCGGCTGTTCGTCCATGTCTACCTCGACGTCGGACACTGAGCGTCCGGGCGAGTCGAGGTCGGAGACCACGGAGGCCACCACCCGGCGCACGGCCGCGCACGGACCGCACCACGTGGCCGAGAAGTGCAGCACCGTCACCGCGCCGTCGCGTACGCCGACGGCGCGGAGGGCGTCCGCGCGACTCGCGGACGCGGTGCCGGGTTCGGTCGACCGGACGGCGCCTTCGCGCCGCCTGAGCCACAGGCCGACCACTCCGGCCAGCACCAGTGCGACGACGAGGACGAGAACGGCGGTCACGGTGCGCGGATCTCGTCGAGATCGATCGTGACGTCCTGCGCGCTGCCCTCGATGACGATCTGGCCGCCCTCGGCGTACACCGTCGACGGCAGGATGCCGAAGGGGAGCTGCTGCGCATCGATCTTTTTCGTGAACAGACCCAGAACCGCGGGCTTCAGGAAGTCGGGAATGGTGAAATCCGCCTCACCCTCCGGGCCGAAATACAGATCGGACGCGACGATCGAGACGCCGTCCCCGTCGAGGACCAGCTCCGCGGTGACACTGACGGCCGCATCCACCGGGCCGACGGGAACCGTGCCGGTCAGCACCACGGCCCCGGCCGTGGTCTCCCCGGAGCCGCCCGATCCACCGGTTCCGTCCGATCGGTCGGCGGGAGGTGTCGACACCTGCAGATCCGGGATCTGCAGGAAGCGCCCGAGGTCCGTCGCGTCGATACGGACGCGCGCATCGAGCTGGCGCATCGGCACCGTGCGCACCGACCCGTCCAGCAGGTCCGACGGCGGAATCCGCACGTCACGGAGCGTCGCCTCGATGGTGGTCTTCTCGACGTACTCCGTCGGGACGTCCTGGGCGCGGATCTCCACGCGGCGGTAGCTGCCCTCGGCCGCCTGGGTCAGGAACGGGAACCCGTGGATTGTCACCTGGGGGTCGGACACCAGGTCGCCACCCTCACGGAGTGCGCGCGAAACCCGATATTCGGAGTACGCAGCGGTCCCGAAATCGGCGGCGAGGGCGAGCGCCAGGATGAAGACGAGCCCGACGATCAGTTTTCGCACGGAGTTCCTCTCGGGCGGTCGGACGGCGATGACAGCGGGGGATCGAGGTCTCTCGTCCGCGCGACGCACGTCGTGGGCGAGGGATCCTGACTCCGGACAGGTTAGTCTGTGATCCAGCGACAACCGCCCACCGCAGGTCGTGGGACCCGCCGACGAGACGAGGAGGCCCCGTGGATTTACTGCTGCTGACCTCCGACCCGGACCCGGAGTCCGTTCTGCCGTCCCTGGTCCTGCTCGCCCACACGGTCCGCCCGGCGCCGACGGAGGTCTCCTCTCTCCTGGAAGCCGGCAGTGCCGACATCGCGCTCGTCGACGCCCGCACCGACCTCGCGGCGGCACGTGGACTGTGCAGACTCCTCGGCAGCGCCGGCTCCTCGATTCCCGTGGTCGCCGTCCTCACCGAGGGCGGGCTGGTCGCGGTCAACGCCGAGTGGGGCCTGGACGACATCCTGCTTCCCACCACCGGGCCCGCCGAACTCGACGCGAGGCTTCGTCTGCTCGTCGGCCGCCACGGCGGAGTCAGCAGTCCCGAGGCGTCGGGAAAGATCACCCTCGGCGAGCTCGTCATCGACGAGGGCACGTACACCGCGCGCCTGCGCGGCCGACCGCTCGACCTCACGTACAAGGAATTCGAGCTGCTCAAGTACTTGGCCCAGCACGCCGGTCGGGTGTTCACACGCGCTCAGCTCCTGCAGGAAGTCTGGGGATACGACTTCTTCGGAGGCACCCGCACGGTGGACGTCCACGTGCGTCGACTGCGCGCGAAGCTCGGCACCGAGTACGAATCGCTGATCGGTACCGTCCGGAACGTCGGCTACAAGGCCGTTCGTCCCAGCCGTGCGGGCAAGGGATCGTCGTCTGCCGACGACACCTCCGACCTGGACGCGGACATGCCCGTCGACGATGCTCCCCAGCCGGTGTCGTCCTCCGCCTCGAGCTCGTTCGCTCCGTCCGATCGGTCGGGTTCCTGACATGACCGCAGACATCTCCATCGACTCCCGCCGCCCCACGCCGGAGGAAGCGCAGCTGGTCCGCGACGCCATCGCGCGCGCCACCGTCGTCGACGGAACGCCGCCGCTGTCCGAGCAGGCAGAGCGGGCCGTCGACTCACCCCGTGACGACGAGCATCTGCTCGCCCTCGACGATGGTCGACTCGTCGGCTACGCCACGCTGGCACCCGAGCACGGCGACACCCCGGCGATGGCCGAGGTCGTCGTCCACCCCGATGCGCGCGGTCGAGGCGTCGGAACGCAGCTGGTCGAGCGGGCTCTGCCGTCATCCACCGCACGCGTGTGGGCGCACGGCAGGCTCCCGTCGGCGGATCGCGTCGCGGAGAAGCTGGGTTTGGCCGTCGTCCGGGAACTGCTCCAGATGCGTCGCCCCCTGGGCTCGGACACCCCGCTTCCGGAACTCCCCGTGCGCGAGGGCATCACACTGCGCACCTATCGCGACGGCGACGACGCCGAGATCCTGCGCGTCAACAACGCCGCCTTCGCGTGGCATCCGGAGCAGGGCGGCTGGACCGGCGCCGACATCGACGAGCGTCGAGCCGAGGACTGGTTCGACCCGGAGGGTCTGTTCGTCGCCACGTCCGCGGACGATCCCGACACGATTCTCGGTTTCCACTGGACCAAGGTCCACCCCCCGACCGGCGACGACCCCGAACTCGGGGAGGTCTACGTCGTCGGCATCGACCCGAACGCGCAGGGCAAGGGTCTGGGAGCACTGCTGACGCTGGCAGGCCTGCGCTACCTCGCGGATCGTGAGCTGCCCGCGGTGCTCCTCTACGTCGAGTCGGACAACACGGCCGCCGTCCACACATACAGCAAGCTCGGTTTCACCACGTTCCACGTCGACGCGGCGTTCGCCCGCGCCTGATCGTCCGGCGTTCTCGAGACCGATATCTCATGCCTTTCCGGGCATCCGGTCGCCTTGTTCACCTTCCGTTCACGGAGGCGCGGCACACCGTCCACCACCGGCGCTTACGTTCTCCCTCGGGTAGCGCACGCTAACCGTTGCGATCGAGTGATCGCATCCTTTTCTCGCCCGCCGACCGATCGGTCGCGACGGGCTGTTTCTGGAGGAGACAGGTGAAGCTCGAGCGCAGCATTGCCCTCATGGGCGTACTGGCTGTCGGCGGATTGACGCTGGCTGCATGTGGTTCCGACGCGAACGTCGAGGCCACCGGCAGTGGTGACTCCGCCGCGACTTGCGAGGGCAAGAGTCCCGTCACCGGCGAAGGGTCGTCGGCGCAGCAGAACGCGATGTCCAATTTCACGTCCGTCTACTCGGGTGTGTGCTCCGGCAAGGCAGTGGAGTACACGGTCAGCGGTTCCGGTAACGGCCGTACCCAGTTCGTCGCCGGTCTCGTGGACTTCGCGGGCTCGGACTCGTCCATCAAGGATCAGCAGGCGACGGACGCCGCCACCCGCTGTGCCGGTAACCCGGCGTGGAACCTTCCCCTCGTGTTCGGCCCGGTCGCCGTGGCCTACACGCTCGACGGTGTCGACGACCTGGTCCTGACGCCCGACGTCATCGCCCAGATCTTCACCGGCAAGATCACCACCTGGAACGATCCGGCCATCGCCGCGCTGAACGAGGGCGCGACGCTCCCGACCACAGCTATCACGCCGATCTACCGCTCGGATTCCTCGGGCACGAGCGACAACTTCCAGCGCTTCCTGTCCGACGCCGCACCGCAGTCCTGGACGCTGGATCACAGCTCCGACTGGGCCGGTGGCGTCGGCGAGGGTGCCAACGGATCGTCGGGTGTGGCTCAGGCCGCCGCCGCGACACCGGGCGCTATCACTTACGTCGAGAAGGGCTTCGCCGACCAGGAGAACCTGACCGCCGCCGCGATCGACTTCGGCGCCGGCCCCGTCGAGCTGAGCACCGAGGCAGCTGCCAAGGCCATCGACACCGTCACGTTCAAGGGCGACGGCAACGACCTGGTTCTCGACACCGATGCGTTGTTCGCCAGCAAGGAAGCCGATTCCTACCCGCTGGTGCTCTCGACCTACGAGATCGTCTGCTCCAAGGGATACGACGCGGAGACCGCCGCCGGCGTCAAGTCGTTCCTGCTCAGCGCAACCAACGAGGGCCAGGAAGGCCTCGAGGCTGCCGGTTACGTGCCGCTCCCGGACAGCTTCAAGGAGCGTCTGGTGACGGCGATCAACGCCATTTCCTGACACACTGGTCGTCGCCTGCATCGCTCCACGTCGGAGTGATGCAGGCGACGCAAGTACCCCACCACACGAGACAGTGAGCGGTATGAGCGACACCCATTCGATCAGCGGCGTCACCCCGGCTACCATCCCAGCCGTCGACGCCGCTCGTAAGACGGAAGCGCCGACACCAGTGCCCGACAAGAAAGCCACAGGTACGGTCACCCGCCCGGGCGACCGGATCTTCTCGACGCTCGCCACCGGGTCCGGTGTCTTCGTCATCGTTCTGATCGCCGCGATCGGTGGGTTCCTCCTGTGGCGGGCCATCCCCGCGCTGCAGAACAACACCGTCAACTTCTTCACGTACGACGGTCAGTGGGACACCTCGGACACGTCGGCGATGCTGTTCGGCGTCCGCGACCTGTTCCTCGTGACCGCCACCGTGTCCATCGTCGCGCTGATCCTCGCGATGCCGGTGGCGCTGGGTATCGCCATCTACCTGACGCACTACGCGCCGAAGCGGTTGGCGGGTCCGCTGGGATACGTCATCGATCTGCTGGCCGCGGTGCCGTCGATCGTGTTCGGCCTGTGGGGCCTCTACGTCCTCGCGCCGGCCATCTCCCCGGCAGCCGAGTGGCTCAACACCAACCTGGCGTGGTTCCCGCTGTTCGCCACCGGCTCGGTGTCCATCGCCGGCGGCGGCACCATCTTCACCGGTGCCATCGTCCTCGCCGTGATGATTCTGCCCATCATCGCCGCGGTCACCCGCGAGGTGTTCGTCCAGACACCCAAGGGCCACATCGAAGCTGCGCTCGCACTCGGTGCAACTCGCTGGGAAGTGGTGCGCACCACCGTCATTCCCTTCGGCAAGTCCGGATTCGTCAGCGGTTCGATGCTCGGCCTCGGCCGCGCGCTCGGCGAGACCATCGCGCTCTACATCATCATCCGCAGCACCCAGGAAACATTCGGGTGGACGCTCTTCGACGGCGGTAACACCTTCGCCACCAAGATCGCACTGGCAGCCGGTGAGTTCAACAACCAGCTGCAGGCCGGTGCGTACATCGCCGCGGGACTCGTTCTCTTCGTCCTGACCTTCGTGGTCAACGCCGGCGCCCGCGCCGCCATCGCCGGAAAGAAGGACTGACCCATGGCCGACAACGCCTCGACGGCCACCATGGATCGGCCGGTCAAGCAGCCGACGTTCCAGGGCGTCAGTTCCCGCCGCAAGGTGTCCGACTCCCTGGCCACCGTGCTGGTGACCCTGGCCGTGGTGATCGCTCTGATCCCGCTGGTGTGGGTCCTCTACACAGTCGTCTCACGGGGCATCGGCGCCGTCGCGACGGCCGACTGGTGGCAGTTCTCGCAAGCCGGAGTCACCCCCTTCAAGCCGGGCGGCGGCGCTTACCACGCCATCGTCGGCACGCTCCTGCAAGGACTGTTCTGCGCGGTCATCTCCATCCCGATCGGCATCTTCGTCGCCATCTACCTGGTGGAGTACGGCGTCGGAACGCGGCTCGCGAAGGCCACGACCTTCATGGTCGACATCCTCACGGGTGTCCCGTCCATCGTCGCGGCTCTGTTCATCTACAGTCTCTGGATCGCGACGTTCGGCTTCGACCGCTCCGGTCTCGCCGTCTCCCTCGCCCTGGTGCTGCTGATGATCCCGGTGATCGTGCGGTCCGCGGAGGAGATGCTGCGCATCGTTCCGCAGGATCTCCGCGAAGCGTCGTATGCACTCGGTGTGCCCAAGTGGAAGACCATCGCGAAGATCGTCGTCCCGACGGCACTCTCGGGCATCGTCACGGGAATCATGCTCGCTCTCGCCCGCGTCATGGGAGAGACCGCGCCGGTGCTGATCCTCGTGGGATCCGCCACCGCCATCAACTTCAACCTCTTCGCCGGCCCGCAGACCTCGCTGCCGCTGATGATGGTCGATCTGCAGAAGGCCGGTACGGCCGCGCTGACCAGCGAGCGGATGTGGGGAGCAGCTCTCACCCTCATCCTCATCGTCGCGGTCCTCAACATCGGCGCGAAGCTGGTGTCCCGCTTCTTCGCCCCCAAGAACTTCTGACCTGAAGGATTCTCGACATGGCCAAGCGACTCGATCTGAAAGACGTCAACATCTTCTACGGCAAGTTCCACGCCGTATCCAATGTGACGCTCTCCGTCCCCCCTCGTAGTGTCACGGCCTTCATCGGACCGTCGGGCTGCGGCAAGTCCACCGTCCTGCGCTCGCTGAACCGCATGCACGAGGTCACCCCCGGTGCCCGCGTCGAAGGCTCCGTGCTTCTCGACGGCGAGGACATTTACGGCTCCGGTGTCGACCCCGTCGGCGTCCGGCGCACCATCGGCATGGTGTTCCAGCGTCCCAACCCGTTCCCGACGATGTCGATCCGCGACAACGTCGTCGCCGGCCTCAAGCTCCAGGGCGGCAAGAACAAGAAGCAGCTCGACGAGATCGCCGAGGAGTCGCTCAAGGGCGCGAACCTCTGGACCGAGGTCAAGGACCGCCTCGACAAGCCCGGTGGTGGTCTCTCCGGTGGTCAGCAGCAGCGCCTGTGCATCGCACGAGCCATCGCGGTGCAGCCGGACGTGCTGCTCATGGACGAGCCGTGCTCCGCGCTGGACCCCATCTCCACGCTCGCGATCGAGGACCTGATCGGCGAGCTGAAGAAGGACTTCACCATCGTGATCGTCACGCACAACATGCAGCAGGCTGCGCGTGTGAGCGATCAGACCGGCTTCTTCAACCTCGAGGCCACCGGTAAGCCCGGCAACCTCATCGAGATCGACGACACCGAGAAGATCTTCTCCAACCCGACGCAGAAGGCCACCGAGGACTACATCTCCGGCCGCTTCGGATAAACACCGACAACCTCCGCACAGACGAAAGGGCGCCCTCCGGTCAGGAGGGCGCCCTTTCGTCCGTGTGCGTGTGGGTCAGGAGACGTGCTGCGCGGGGGGAGTCGGCAGGTCGCTGGGGAGGCTGCCGGTGACCAGGAAGATCACTCGACGGCCCACCTCCACGGCATGGTCGGCGAAACGCTCGTAGAAGCGTCCGAGCAGCGTGACGTCGACGGCCGCAGCGACTCCGTGGCTCCACTCCTTGTCCATCAGGACGCTGAAGAGGTGACGGTGCAGGTCGTCCATCGCCTCGTCCTCCTCGCGGAGCTTCGCGGCGCGCTCGGGGTCACGGGTCTCGAGCACCTCGCGTGCCGACGATCCGAGAGCCACGGCGATGCGGCCCATCTCGGCGAAGTAGCCGTTCACTTCCTCGGGCAGAGCGTGCTGAGGATGGCGACGACGCGCGATCTTGGCGACGTGGAGAGCCAGGGCGCCCATGCGGTCGATGTCGGCGACGATCTGGATGCCGGAGACCACCGATCGGAGATCGCCGGCGACGGGGGCCTGGAGGGCGAGGAGGGCGAACGCACGCTCCTCGGCCTGGGAGCTGAGATCGGTGATCCTCTCGTGTTCGCCGATCACCTGCTCGGCGATACGGAGGTCGGCCTGCAGCAAGGACTGCGTGGCACGCTCCATCGCACTACCGGCCAATGCGGCCATCTCGCCGAGCAGGTCGGCGAGTTCTGTCATCTGTTCGTTGTAAGCCACGCGCATGGTCCGATTTTACTCGGCTCGACATGGGCAACGGGCATGCAGGCGGTGAACGGGCGGTGAATGCGGGTTATCGATTCACACGCAGGCGTCGTCGGCGCCGTTCGTGACCGTGAGATCGCTCGGGAGAGCGACCTCGGTGGCCCCGGATGTTCCTACCTGGAAGGTCGGAAGAACCTCGCCGACGGCGGTGGGAACGGACGTGAACCCCTGGTACTCCGATCCCAGCACCACATCGACGATGCCTCCGAGGCTCGGGAGTTCCTCGAGCACCGCTCCCGGAATGGCGCTCGCGACGGTCTCGGCCTCGGCGATCGACCCGGTGCCGTAGCGCACGACGGTGGCGGCAGATCCCGGCACCTCGGCGTTGCCCGTGCCCATGATCTGGAACCCGTACGCGGCGAGTTCGTCGGCCGTGGTGGCAGCGAGTCCGCTGATCTCGGACCCGTTCGAGATCTGCACCGACACCGTGGAGGGATCGACCGCGATCTGCGGCTCGGACGTGATGGGAGGCGCCGTCGTCACGGGAGCCCCGGGAACCTCCGCGGCGCGCTCTTCACCGGGCAGCGGTTGGTCGTCGATAATGGCCTGGAAGATGGCCTTGATGTCGTCGGTCCGCGGGATCTCGTTGCCGTAATCGGTCGTTCCCGACGTCGGCACCGTCAGGAACGTGACCGCGCCGGCGGCCACGCCCCGTAACGATTTGCCGAGAGTGAGCAGGTCCGAGGTCTTGACGTTCTCGACGAACGTGTCCCTCGTGAACGCGGTGACGAAGCCGTTCAGCGCGCCCGGATCGAACAGCACCCGATTGCTCAGCACCGAGCGGAGCAACGACGACAGGAACAGCTGCTGACGCTTGATGCGTCCGTAGTCGCCGGTGCCTTCGGCTTCCACCTTGCGGGCGCGGACGTAGTTCAACGCGGTGCGTCCGTCGATGCGTTGCTCACCCGTCGTGGCCAGGACCGTCCCGAGTTCGTCGTCGACCAACGGAACGGGCGTGCAGACGTCGACGCCACCGACCTCGTTGACCATCGACTCGAAGCCGGCGAAGTCGATGCCGACGAAGTGTCCGATCCGGAGTCCCGAGATCCTCTGGATGATCTTGACGAGGCATTTCGGCCCCCCGAGGGCATAGGTGGCGTTCAGCTTGTCGCCGTCCGCGGCCGGGAACATCTCACCGGTGTAGTCGCCCGTCGTGCTGTTCCATCCCTCGCACTCCGGGCGTTCGACGTCGAGGTCTCGGGGAAACGACACCGCGACCACGCGGCTGCGGTCGGCGGGGATGTTGATCAGCATGACGGTGTCGGAGCGCGCACCCTCGGCGTCGGCCTCCGTGCCGGCACCGATCTCACCACTGGCACCTGCGCGAGTATCGGTACCCACGATGAGGTACGTCTCGTCGCCGTACTGGCCGGGGGCGTCGACCACGTCCGTCGATTCGGTGTCCAGCGCGGCGACCTGTTCGAATCCGCGGTCGGTGGCTCGCAGATAACCCCAGACGACACCCGTGACGAGGAGCGCCATGATCGACACCATCGATACTCCGATGCGGCCGAACACGCGAACGCGTCGGCGCTTGCGGGCCCGGCTCAAGGCGAGCCTGGTCAACGCGGGCGGTGGGATCGGGCCCACGGCTTCCGGGGCGGGCCGATCCTTGTCCGAGCTCTCCCGGGAAGGGGCGGGTACCGGCGGAATGACGACGGTCGGCGGGTCGGTCTCGGCGTCGGGCTCGGGCGGAGCTGAGCGCGCCGGGTGCTCGTCGGTCCGGCGATTCCGGGACGACGCGATCTTCGACACTTTGTCCACCAGCTCGGCGACGGACAGGCGCTTGTCCTCGTCGTCGGAAGGAGGGCTGGGGGTGGGTGCTACCGGCCTCGGGTCGTCCGGCCGTGGCCGAGAGTCCGGGGGGGTCGGGCTGTCAGGTCGAACGGGCTCGACCGGGGGCCGGGGACCCGAATCCTGATCCGAACGGGGAACGCGGGAAATGGGCCGTTCCCAGGGGGCTCGACGTCCGGGTGTGGGTGACCCCGAGTCGTCGTCGTCACCCACTTGTCGTTCCCATCGTCCGCGCGTCGACGAGCGGTCGACGGATCGACGCCATATTACTGATCATCCGCCGGAGTGCATCAGATCGGCGCCCGCGGGCACCGCGCAGTCGTCCGGATCGTCGAGCCATCCGTCCGGGAGCGATACCGTCCCGGGCGACCCCTGGCGGCCGCGGGGACCCTCGGCGTCGGCGGGGAACGGAACCGTCGGGTCGAGTCGAGCGAGCAGGTCGTCGAGCTCGGTCAGCGTGGACACCGTCGCCATCCGGACCCGCAGATCCGAGCCGGCCGGGAAGCCGCGCATGTACCAGGCGACGTGCTTGCGCATCTCGCGCAGACCGCGTCCTTCGCCGTGGTGATCGGCGAGCAGCTGCGCGTGACGACGCATGATGACCGACACCTCGCCGAGGGTGGGCGGAGTCGGCGCGGTGGTGCCCCGGAGCGCGGCGGACAGCTCCGCGAAAAGCCATGGGCGGCCCAGGCATCCACGGCCGACGACGACTCCGTCGCAGCCCGTCTCCGTCATCATGCGCGCGGCGTCGCCGGCATCGAAGATGTCGCCGTTGCCGAGGACGGGCACGTCCCGGACGTGGTCCTTGAGTCGGGCGATCTCGGACCAGTCGGCGGTGCCGGAGTACCGCTGAGCGGCGGTGCGTGCGTGGAGGGCGACCGCCGCGGCGCCTTCGCCGGCGGCGATCCGGCCGGCATCGAGGTGGGTGTGGTGCTCGTCGTCGATGCCGATGCGGAACTTGACCGTGACGGGGATGTCCGTTCCCTCGGTCGCCTTGACCGCAGCTGCGACGATCCGCCCGAACAGTGAGCGCTTGTACGGAAGAGCGGCACCGCCACCCTTGCGGGTGACCTTGGGCACCGGGCAGCCGAAGTTCATGTCGATGTGATCGGCCATGTTCTCGTCGACGATCATCTTCGCGGCGTCGTACGTGGTGTCGGGGTCCACGGTGTAGAGCTGCAGCGAGCGCGGTGTCTCCGTGGGCCCGAAGGTGGTCATGTGCAGCGTGGCGGGTTGGCGCTCGACGAGGGCGCGCGCGGTGACCATCTCGCACACGTAGAGGCCGGACGTGCTTCCGGTCAGCTGCTCCTCGAGTTCGCGGCACAGCGTGCGGAACGCGACGTTGGTGACCCCGGCCATCGGGGCGAGCACGACGGGACTGCGCAGGGTCAGAGATCCGATCTGCAGAGTCATGGCCAGTGTCACCCGTCAGTAGTGGAAACAGCGATGTGCCCGGCATCCGCAGACACGGTTGCCGGGCACATCGAGAGTATCCGCCGAGTCGGAACTCGGCCAATCACGCCGTCGGCGTGAGCGGTGTCAGGACGCCTGCGCCTGACGCTTCGCGGCCTCGCGCGAGAGCATCCGGTCGCGCTGCTCCTCGAACTTGAGAACGTCCTTCTCGAGCTTCTCGAGGAAGGCTGCCAGCTCTTCGCGCGTCTGCTCGCCCGCGGCGGTGAAGTCGGTGCGGTCGAAGATGTTCCACTTGCGCAGGACGGGCATGACGACGTCCTCGAGGTGCTGACGCAGGTCGTAGATGCCGTGCTTGGCCATCAGGACGCCGTTGCGACGGAAGTTCGGCATGCCGGCGCCGGGCATCTGGAAGTTCTGCACGATGTCGGCGATGGCACGCAGCGCCTGGTCGGGGGAGATGTCGAGGGCCGCGCCGCACAGGTTGCGGTAGAAGATCATGTGCAGGTTCTCGTCGGCGGCAATGCGCTGCAGCATGCGGTCGGCGATCGGGTCGTTGCAGACCTTGCCGGTGTTGCGGTGACTGACGCGCGTGGCGAGTTCCTGGAACGTGACGTACGAGACGGAGTGGAGGAAGCCCATCTCGTCGTGACCGCCGGCGGCGGCGGAGGAGAAGCCGTTGGTCATGTGCTCGATGCGGGCCTGCTCGAGAGCGACGGGATCCACACCACGGGTGACGACGAGGTAGTCGCGCATCACGATGCCGTGGCGGTTCTCCTCGGCGGTCCAGCGACCGACCCACGTTCCCCAGGCGCCGTCCTGGGAGAAGTTCTCCGCGATCTCGCGGTGGTACGAGGGCAGGTTGTCCTCGGTGAGGAGGTTGGTGATCATCGCGGCCTTGGCGACCTCGTCGAGACGAGACTGCTCCGGCGACCAGTCCTCGCCGCCGAGAGCAGCGAAGTTGCGACCCTCGTCCCACGGGACGTAGTCGTGGGGGTGCCACTCCTTGGCCATGGAGAGATGCCGGTTCAGATTTTCTTCCGCAACCGGCTGCAGCTCGTCGAGCAGCTCGAGTTGTGTCAGATCCCGTGCCATGCGTGTCCTCCAAGAATGATGTCGGTTCGTTCGAGCCTACGGCACCGTAAGTTTGTTGTGAATCGCTTCGATGCGCGCCGGGGCTGCTGACGTACCGTCCGGTAAACGAGTATCGAACAGGGGTGAAAGTTCGTTACCTCCACAGACGTGGACTGGTTCCTATTATATGCCGCAGCGACCGGGGAACGGGCTTTGTGAGTTGTGGGCGAAACGGTATGGATGTTCTGTACGTCACTCGAGTGCACGACGGGCGTCCGGATCACCGGACGGCCCCCGTTTCCGATGTCGTTCTGCCATCCTGTCCCGGTGGCTCACCTGAGAACAGAGGGACACCGTGTTCTGGTCGTCGAACTGCGCGACGAGACGATACGCGCGATCACGGGATCGATGGTCGCCTACGAGGGCCGGTTGACGTTCAAGAACGCCGGCGTGGGCGGTGGCGGCGGTCTGCGCGCTGCGCTCAAACAGAAGGTGACGGGGGAGTCCCTGTCGCTGATGGAGATCGGCGGTTCGGGTGTGGCCCGACTGGCGGTGGATGCCCAGCACGTGTCGGTCGTCCCGCTGTCGGGCGACGCCATCCACGTCGAGTCGTCCCAACTCCTGGCGTTGTCGGGTTCGCTGCGGTCGGACGTCGCGTTCGCCGGACTGCGCGGAGCATCGTCGGGTCAGGGCCTGTTCACGACCGTGGTCAGCGGGCAGGGTGACGTCGCACTGCTGTCGGCCGGTGGCCCGTTGATAGCGCTGGAGGTATCGCCGCAGTTCCCACTGGTCGTCGATCCCGACGCCTTCGTCGCCCACCGTGGGCAGGTCACCCAGAGTTTCGTCACCGACGTCACGTGGCGGTCCGCCCTCGGCGGCGGAAGCGGCGAGGCGTTCTCCCTGCGTTTCGACGGCACCGGTGTCGTCTACGTCCAGCCCGAGGAGCGCTGACATGCTCGAGGTCGTCAACAGCAAGGTCGTCGCCGCGACGCTGACGCCGGGACTTCCGGCCCTCGCCCGACGAGGATCGATGTTGTTCTATACCGGCGACGTCCGATTCGTCCCCCACAGCATGGGCGGCGCGGCAGGCGCGATGCCGGGCGTCGGCGCTCTCGCGGGAATGGCGGGTCGGATGATGTCCGGCGAGCACGTGGCGACGATGGCCGCGGAGGGGTCCGGCACCGTCCACTACGGCCACGCCGGGTTGCACGTGGCGGTCATCGACCTCGACGGGTCGATGCCGCTGTCGGTCGAGGCGTCGCGGTTGCTGGTGCACATCGGGCACCTGTCCACATCCGTCGTCCCGCTCACCCAGCAGGGCGGCGCCCGAGGCGTCGTCCGTGGCGCGATGACCGGTCAGGGCATGTTCACGACGCAGGTCGCCGGTCGGGGGCAGGTGGCAGTGCTGTCCCACGGAGGTATGACGGCGCTCGAGGTGGGGCCGGACCGGCCGCAGGTGGTGGTGGATCCGCAGGCCTACGTCTGCCATCGCGGACATCTGACCATCGACATCTCGGCGAGCGTCGGGTGGCGGGATGCGGTGGGTCGTGGGTCCGGCGAAGCGGTGCAGCTCGCCGTCGGCGGGCAGGGCACGGTCTGGGTCCAGGCGTCCGAGCAGAAGTTCTGACAGGAGTACGCAGATCATGACCGATGTCGTCCACAACCCCCACACGCTGCCGGTGAACGACAACGTGCCCGGTAACGACTACGCGTTCTGCATCGAACTCGACGGCCCACCGTGGTTCACCGCCAAGGGGGCGATGATCGCCTACTACGGGACCATCCAGTTCGAGCCCCTCGGTCGGACGTCCATGGCGGCGATCGTGGCCAGTCGATTCTCGTCCCCGCTGTACGCGGACGACTGGGTCCTGGCGAGTGGACACGGCAAGGTGATCCTGGGAGATCGCGGGTTCGACATCAACTCCTACGACCTGGACGACGGCAATCTCACCATTCGCGCGGCCAATCTGCTGGCTTTCGAGCCGGGGCTGGAGCTGAAACAGTCGATCGTCCCCGGGTTCCTGACCCTGCTGGGCACCGGGAAGTTCCTGGCGTCGTCGAACGGTGCGGTGGTCTTCGCCGAACCGCCCGTGCGAGTCGACCCGCAGGCGCTGGTGGGGTGGGCGGACTGCCCGGCGCCGTCGCATCATTTCGACGCTGCGTGGATGCAGAACTTCCTCGGCGCGGCTCAGGGGATGCTGCTCGGCGCGAACACGGGGGAGGAGCGGCAGTTCGACTTCACCGGTGCGGGAACCGTGTTGATCCAGTCGTCGGAGAAGGTGGTCAGCGACACGCACCTGCTGCGACATATCGAATCCGAGACTGTCGCGTTGGGGCAGAACGCCCTGCGTGCGCTGCATCAG
Source organism: Rhodococcus sp. MEB064 (assembly GCF_000834565.1). Classification (NCBI taxonomy): domain Bacteria; kingdom Bacillati; phylum Actinomycetota; class Actinomycetes; order Mycobacteriales; family Nocardiaceae; genus Rhodococcus; species Rhodococcus sp. MEB064. Next base: position 42,277 of record NZ_JXQS01000013.1, on the reverse strand, counting down.
AGCATCGGGTCGAGGCTCTCGCAGAATCCGTGACCGGATCGTCCTGCGGTGCGTCGTCGGTACTCGCGCGTGGTGCCCCCAGTAGGGCTCGAACCTACGACCTGCGGATTAAAAGTCCGTAGCTCTACCAACTGAGCTATAGGGGCCAGTGCTCGACGAGTGTAATGGACCGGTTCGCGGCGGCCGCCCACCGGCTCCCGCCCGCTGACGGGCAATTGCCTTTGAAATGGCTTTATGAATTTTCACCATTCTTTACGACGCGAGTGCGGACGCTCGCCAGCACGGAACCGGACAAAACCGGCAGTCGGTGCACGCCTGCCAGGTGAGGCGGTCGTGCAGCGACGTCGGAACCGGCGACAACGCGGCATTCGTGGACAGGTCCGAGGGGATTCTCAGGTTTGTCGGTTAAGCTTCGGCGAGTATCAGGGCCCCTTTGGGTGATCATTTTCGGAGGCATAGGCGCAATGGCACAGCAGGAACGCGCTCGACGCACCCGGGCCGCGATAGTCGAGGCTGCGGCGTACGAGTTCAGCAGGCGTGGTTACACCGCGGCATCGGTGAACACCATCTTGGAAGGTTCACGCGCGACCAAGGGCGCGATGTACTTCCATTTCAGTTCCAAGGAAGAACTCGCACGCGCAGTGCTGCAGACCGCGATGGAGAAGTACATCGCCGTCATGGACACGCCGCGCCCCGAGGGCACGGACGCGCTGGAATGGCTGCACACCCTGATCACCAGCCTGGCCACGTCCTTCGAGGAGAACGTCGTCGTCCGCGCCGAGTTCCGTCTCGTCGTCGAACCCGAGTTCCACGAGAGCATCCGTGAAGGCGCCGGCGCCGTCTGGGGGCGCACCGCACACAAGCTGGCGTCCGAGGCGCACGAGACCGGCCTGCTCCGCCCGGACATCGATCCGCGGATGTTCACCCGCGTGCTGGTCACGTCCCTCGCCGGTCAGCGCTACATGGCGGACCTGACCGCCGACGACACCAATCTCACGCTCTTGTTCGAGGAGTCGCTCGAGGTTCTGCTGATGGCGATGGCGTCCCGCGAATGGCTGGACAAGTGGCGCGTCAACGGGTGGCCCTCACGCACCGCTGTCAGCGTCGATTCATAGCCTGACCTGCTGATTTGGGAAATCCTGAAGCAGTGTCATAAGCTATCCAAGCTCCCAACGGAACGCCGTTGGGGTACGGTCGGAGCGATTCGACGGGCCCCCTTCGTTTAGCGGCCTAGGACGCCGCCCTTTCAAGGCGGTAGCGCGGGTTCGAATCCCGTAGGGGGTACGTTTCGGTGTGTGACATCACCGCAACGGGTTGGGCCACTCTTCGAGTGGTAAGAAGTACGACGAAGATGCAGTAGGGTCTTCCACGCAGTACATGCTTCACAGCATGGCCCTGTGGCGCAGTTGGTTAGCGCGCCGCCCTGTCACGGCGGAGGTCGCGGGTTCGAGTCCCGTCAGGGTCGCAACAATCGCATCATCTCGGTGGTGCGAATGCATCAGTACCATCCGGTGTCAGCCACGGATGTCACGGCCAGGTAGCTCAGTCGGTACGAGCGTCCGCCTGAAAAGCGGAAGGTCGCCGGTTCGATCCCGGCTCTGGCCACCGAAGAACGACCATGAATCGACAAGCCACCTGCGTGCAGGTGGCTTTCGTGGTTTCAGGGCTGTGTCGGATCGGGTGGTGACGACGGCCGGATAGCATCGACGGATCATGACTGACATCGACGCGGACGTGATCGTGGTGGGGGCGGGCATCGCCGGTCTGCGATGCGCTGCAGCCCTCCGGCGACGCGGACTGACCGCCAGGATCGTGGAGGCGGGGACCGCGCCGGGTGGGCGCATCCGCACCGACGTCATCGACGGCTTCCGGTGCGACCGAGGATTCCAACTACTCAATCCGTCGTACCCGGCGGTGAAGAGGCATGTCGACATCGATGCGCTCGACTTGCGGGTCGCCGGTCGAGGCGTTCGGATCGTCGACGATTCGGACGCCGTGCGGACAGTGGCCGATCCGACCCGTCACCCGACGTTGCTGCTGGAGACGGTTCGATCCGCCGTCGGGCTCGGGTTGATCAGGCCCCGAGCGGTCGCCGGGGCGGTGCGGTGGGCACTGCCCGCAGTGGGGTCCGTCCGTCGACTGGGCAGCGCACCCGATGCCGCACTGGCCGACGACTGGGACCGGTTCGGTCTCCGCGGGCCCCTGCGAGATTCGCTGCTCGCTCCGTTTCTCAGCGGAGTGCTCGCCGACGGCGTCGGTGCCACGTCCGACCGGTACGTCAGGTTGGTGCTCCGCAGCTTCCTGCTGGCCACCCCCGGTGTTCCGAATGCCGGCATGCAGGCGTTTCCCGAGCAACTCGCCCGGGGCGCGGGTGTCGACATCATGTACTCGGCCAGGGTCGATCGCGTCACCGACGACACCACCACGCCGACGGTTCGGACCGCCGACGGCACAGTGCTGCGGTCCCGCGCCGTGGTGGTGGCAACGGATGCGCCGGCTGCAGCCGCGCTGATGGACACGGAGACCTCGTCGATGCGCGGGTTGTCCACCTGGTGGTTCGACGCCGACAGCGCCGACTCCGACACCTTCCTCCGCGTCTCGGGCGCGGGCGGTTCTGTGGTCAACACGGCCGAGATGAGCGCGATCGCCCCCGGCTACGCGCCGACCGGAAAGACCTTGGTGCAAGCGACAACACTCCTGGGTGCCGCCGGACCGGCGGCGGAGTCGGTCGTGCGCGCCGAATTGGACCGGCTGTGGGGACGGTCGACCTCGTCGTGGCGGGTGATCGTCCGACACGACGTGTCGCACGCACTTCCCGCCCAGGCACCCGGGACACCACTGCGTCGACCGCTACGAGTGGGAGACCGCGTGCTTCTCGCCGGTGACCACCGCGACACGCCCTCGATCCAGGGTGCGCTGGTATCGGGTGGTCGCGCGGCCGCGGAGGTGGCACGCCTGCTCGGCTGACGCTGCGTCCGGTTCATGGGCCGAGAGTGATCTCCACGGAATCTTCACATCGCGTCCCCGAGACCCGCACATGATGCCGTTACGGTCTGCTTCATGGATCGACGGCGAATACTGGTGGTCGAGGACGAGAAGGCTCTGGCGGATGCCATCGCGGCGCGGCTGCACTCCGAGGGCTTCGACGTCGACCTCGCATCGAGCGGACCGGCCGCCGTGGAGACGGTAGCGCGAACGAATCCGGATCTGGTGGTCCTCGACGTGATGCTGCCGGGGTTCGACGGTCTCGAGGTGTGCCGACGTATCCAGTCCCGCCCCGAGGGCCCGGTCGCCGTCCTCATGCTCACGGCGCGGTCGGACGAGACGGACCAGCTGGTGGGTCTCGGGGTGGGTGCGGACGACTACATGTCGAAACCGTTCTCGATGCGCACCCTGGTGGCCCGCGTGCACGCATTGCTGCGCCGGGTGGAGCGCCATCCCGCGCCGACGCCGACCGTCGTCCACGAGTTCGACGACGTCCGCGTCGACGAGCATGCGCGACGGGTGTTCCGTGACGGTGACGAGGTCCACCTGACGCGCACGGAGTTCGATCTGCTGCTCTTCCTCGCTCGGCGGCCGGGCGCGGCCTTCGCGCGAGACCGGTTGTTGTCGGACGTGTGGGGGTGGTCGCGAGACGACTCCATGACATCGGTGCCGTCCCGCACGGTCGACAGCCACGTCAAAGCGCTGCGGCGCAAACTGGGTTCCGACGTCGTCCGCACCGTTCACGGTGTCGGGTACGCGTTCCGGGCACGCGGATGATCCGCCCTCTCGACTCGCTACGTTCGTTCAAGGTCAAGACCGGCCTGGTGGTGGTCATCGCACTGTTCGCGGCGTCGGGCACCTTCTGGCTCGCGGCGCAGCAGCCCTTCCGGTACGCGCTGCTGCTCGCACTCGTCGTAGCGCTGGTGGTCACACAGATCGTCGCGCACGGGATGACCTCGCCGCTACGCGAGATGACCGCAGCCTCGCGAGCGATGGCGAACGGGGACTACACACACCGCGTCCGGGCCACGTCGCGGGACGAGATCGGCCAGCTGGCTGTCGCCTTCAACACGATGTCGGAGGACCTCGCCGAGGCGGATCGCTACCGTCGGGAACTGATCGGCAATGTCTCGCACGAACTCCGGACGCCGATCGCGTCGCTGCAGGCCGTGCTCGAGAACATCGCCGACGGGGTGCAGGAGGCGACCCCCGCGGCGGTCGGAGTCGCACTCGAGCAGACCGAACGCTTGGCCCGGCTCGTGGACGACCTCCTGGATCTGTCGAAGCTCGAGGGTGGCGCACTCGGCCTGTCGCGCAGCACGTTCGACCTCCGAGAGTTTCTGACCAGCGTGGTCACCCAGAGCACGGCGACCCGGTTCTCGGTGTCGGTCGAGCCGTCCGGTGCGACGGTGACCGCCGACGAGGAGAGGGTGCGACAGGTGGTGGCCAATCTCGTCGAGAACGCCGTGCGCCACGGCCCACCCGACGGTGCGGTGGCCGTCTCCGCCGTCGTGGGTGAGGACTCGGTGCGCATCGACGTCGTCGACGAGGGCGACGGGATCGCTCCGCCCGACCGCGCTCGGGTGTTCGACCGGTTCGTCCGCGGCGGGTCGACCGACGGCGGCACCGGTATCGGGCTCGCCATCGCCCGATGGGCCGCCGAATTGCACGGCGGCACACTCGATGTGGTCGACGTCGCCGCCGGGTGTTGCTTCCGGCTCACCCTTCCCGTCTGACCCCACCTTCCGCACTCACCACGTGACACCGCATCCGGTGCTCGCGCGATCACCCCTGCCCGAGAGAGGTTCACGATGACCACCGACCTTCTTCCCGATCCGGCGGCGCAGTCGCCGGTCCGCAGCGTCACCGAGTCTCCGCGTCGTCGGGCCGTGGGTATCGCCGCGGCAGTCGGTATGGTCGCCGGCGCCGCGCTGACCGACCGCCCGTCGGTGGCCTACCTCGTCGTCGGCGTGGCCGCCGTTCTCGCCGCAGGGCTGCTCGACCGGCGATCGCGCTGGTCGGTGGCGTGGATCGTCGTCGCGTTCGCACTGCTGCTGGTGCCGTTCGTCCGCGACTCGGGGTGGCTCGCCGTGTCGTCGATCGGACTGGCCGTGTGGTGTGTGGCCCTGTCGACGACGACATCGACGACGTTCACCGCGACGGTGCTCTCTCCTCTCATGCCCGTCGTTGAGCAAGGAGCGGTGTTCCGCTCGCTCGGTTCCGGCGCCGCCGAGGTGACGCTGCCGTCGCGGCGGTCAGCAATGCGCGCAGTGCGCGTCGTGGTGAGCACGGCCCTGCTGGTCACCGTGTTCACGCTGCTGTTCGCGGGCGCCGACGATCGCTTCGCCTCCCTCGTCGACGCGGTGATCCCGACCGTGTCCGTCGATGTCGACCCTCTGGGTCCGGTCGTGGCGCTGTGCGTCGCGCTGTGGATTCTGGGTGCCGCCCACGCGGCGCGTCACGCGGTGCCACTCGACGCGCTCGCCCCCGGCGCCGGGCGGCGACGACCGGTGTGGGAGTGGGCCGTGCCGGTCTCGGCGCTGGTCGTCGTGTTCGCAGCGTTCGTGGTGGTGCAGGCGGCCACGTTGTTCGGCGGACACGACCATGTGATGACGACGGACGACCTGACATTCGCCGATCACGCCCGATCCGGGTTCTGGCAGTTGGTCACGGTGACCGTCGGCGTACTCGTCGTGGTCGCCGTTCAGGCGCGCAAGGTCGATGCCGAGGTGCGGCGCGACCGTGTTCTCGCCCGAGTCGCGTTCGGGTCGCTGTGTGTCCTGACGTTGGTGGTCGTCTGGTCGGCGGTGTATCGAATGTCGTTGTACGAGCAGCAGTTCGGTCTCACCCGCCTCCGCGTGGGTGTCATGGCCGTCGAGGTGTGGCTGGGCGTCGTCGTGCTCGCCGTCATCGTCGCCGGTGCGCGATGGTCGTCGCGTCGTCTGCCCGCCGTGATCGTCGGTACGGCGGCAGTGGGCGTGCTGGTGATGGCGGTGGTGAACGTCGATGCGCTGGTCGCGGAGCGGGCAGTCGAGCGCTACGAGCGGACCGGACTGATCGACGTCGACTATCTGTCCACGCTGTCCGCGGACGCGGTGCCGGCGGTGTCCACTCTGGAACCGGAGTTGCGCGCCTGCATCCTCGACGAGCCGGGGAGCGACCCGTGGTGGAACGCGAACCTGGCACGCAGGGAGGCCGCCGCTATCGCGGCGGACGCCCCTCCTTCAAGGTGCGTTCCGCAAGCTCGCGCAGCGGACCGGTGAGCGCCGAATCGCCGGTTTCGCAGGAGTGGTCACCGATCTGGAGTCGCCACCGGAAACCGTCGCGCACCGACGTCGACGAGTCGTCGAGCGAGGAGAGCAACGGGAGAGCGCGCTCGACCAACTGTTGCCAGTCGTCGCCCACGGTGGTGGTGTCGACGCTGCCGCGGCGGGTCATCCCGGCCACACCGCCACTGCGCACCACCACGATGACCATGTCACGCCCTTCGGCTCACCTCGTCCGACGCGTCGGACCCCGTCTGCTCGACGCCCACGGTAGTCCACCCGCCGAGCACGGCCCGGTGAACGTCGGAACCGGAGCCGTAGCGAGTGATCGCCGCGGTGACGGTGGCAGCAGCGAAAGTCGCGAAATCTGCTGTCGGCGTGATGTTTCCGGAGGTCAACGTGTCGAACCAGACCTGTCCGAGGCGGTCCCACGCCGGGCCGCCGAGAGCCACCGCGGCCTCGGCGAACGCCCTGTTCGGGATGCCGGAGTTGATGTGGACACCGCCGTTGTCCTCGGTGGTCTCGACGTATCCGGCCATGTCGGCGGGCTGCGGATCCTTGCCCAGGACGTCGTCGTCGTACGCGGTGCCGGGTGCGAGCATCGAGCGCAGCGCGGACCCCTGCACGTCGGGGAGGAAGAGGCCTTCGCCGACCAGCCAGGACGCGTCCTCGGCGTTCTCACCGCGTGAGCGCTGCTCGGCCAGGACGCCGAACACGTCCGAGATGGATTCGTTGAGCGCACCCGACTGGCCGGAGTACTCGAGCTGCGAGGTGTACTGGGTGAAGCCGTGAGCCAGTTCGTGGGCGACGACCGACAGGGACACCGTGAAGCGGGTGAACACCTCGCCGTCTCCGTCGCCGAACACCATGCGGTCGCCGTCCCAGAACGCGTTGTCGTACTGCTCGCCGTAGTGCACGGTGGCGTCGAGAGGGAGACCCTTGCCATCCAGACTCGCCCATCCGTAGACCTCGTCGAACAGGGCGTACGTCAGCCCCAGCCCGTCGTAGCTCTCGTCCGCTGCGGCATCGCCGACAGCAGGATCACCCTCGCGCCGGACGACGTCGCCGGGAAGGGTCTGCGTGTTCTTCGCGTCGGCGACGGTCCGTACGAGACGTCCGGCAACTGCGCCGCGAGAGGCGCTGGGTGACAACGATTCCCGTGTCACATCGCGCCGTCGACGCATCTCGTCGTCCAGCTCGAGCGTGCGACTGGCGACGGAGGGGGCCGTGTCCAGGCGAGCGCTGCGCTCGGTCGGTGCCGATGCGAGGCGCTGCAGAAGGTAGGGCGGGACTACGCCCTGGCAGCACGGTCGGTGAGTCGAGACAGGCTCCGGCATGATGGCGATCCTTCCGTCGGGGGAACGATCGCCACGCTAGCCGCGCACACCGACACGTGCTGCTGTGGCGATCAGGGGCAGGCGACCTTGGCCTGCTCGTAGATGTTGCCGGCCTCGTCGACACCTGGCTCGTTGCCGTTGTTGGTGGCTGCGGATCGGATGTCGGTGACGACGGCGTCCTTGTCCTTGCCGTCGGTGATCTGCTGGCAGATGCTGCCCAGCAGTCCCTCGATGTCCTCGTCCGACTTCCCCTCGGACAGGGTGGAGAACTGCGCCTTGTACGCGGCGACGAAGGTGGCGCGCTTGGCATCGTCGAACACGTTTCCGGCGTCGTCGGCCAGGTTGCCGGCGCTGGACTGGATGCCGGGGGCGGCCGACTGTGCGGAGCTCAGGGCGCCCTGAGCAGCGTCGCCGACGGACTCGGCGGCGTTGTTCGCGGTGTCCTGCGCGGACTGCTGATCTTCGGAGCTGCATCCGGTGAGCACGAGCGAGAGGGCGGCGGTTGCGGCGAACGCGACGGAGACGAGTTTCATCGACCGAACATTACCGTGACGAATCGGCGACTCGACCGCCAAAACCCACTGTGAGTTGCCATAATCGACGATGGCCACCACGAAGCCGCCGACGGTGTCGACCCCTGTGCGGACGCCGATCGTGCGCAGTGCCCTCGGAACGTCGTCCGTGGAGCTGTTCGTCATCGGCGCGGTCGCCACGATTCTCCTCACGCGGGCGTATCTCGAGCTGACCGACTATCCGCAGGTGGGCGGCGGGTCCCTGCACATCGCGCACGCGCTGTGGGGCGGGGCGCTGATGATGGCCGCGCTCGTGTCGGGGTGGCTGTTTCTCGGTTACGGCGTCCGGTCCGTCGCGGTGGTCCTCGGTGGTGTGGGGTTCGGACTGTTCCTCGACGAAGTCGGCAAGTTCGTGACCAAGGACAACGACTACTTCTACGGACCGTCGGCCGAGATCATGTACGTGACCGTCGTGCTGGTTCTGATCCTCAGCCGGACAGTGCGTGACCTCCGCAAGCCGACCTCGCGTGAGTGCCTGGCGAACGCCGCCGCCATCGCCGCCGACGGTGTGATCGGCGGACTTCCTGAATCGCGCCGCGAACTCGCGCGGGAGCTTCTGGACAGGGCGCGGCTGACGGGCGCCGACGCCGAGGTCGTCGCCGGTATCGACACCATCCTGACCCGGTGCGCGCCGGCGTCGTCCCGGACGACGGTCTGGCGTGCGCGTACATCACGCGCCGTGCCGTCGATGCTGACGAGCCCGCGGTGGGTGACCGTGTTGTCGTGGCTGATGGTCGTGACGGCCCTGGCGACCGTGCTGGCCGGGGTGGCGCAGCTGCTCACCGGCGGCCTGGTGATCGAGAGCGACGATCTGGACGTGACCCTGGACCGCATGACCCTGTCCGGCGGCATCCTGTGGCTGACCGCTTGTGCGACAGTCGTTCTCGCGCTCCCCGCGCTGATCGCCCGGCGTCGCACGGGGGCGCAGTGGCCGCTACGCAGGCTGCGCACCGCCGCGCTGATCTACGCGCTGCTCGGCGCGCTCGTCGACTTCGCCGAGACCGGATTCGCGGCCCTGAGCAATCTGGCGATAGGCCTGCTGACCCTCGCCGCGATCTCGCACCAGATCACGATCCGAACGGCCCGAGGCTCCGCCGAGACTCGAAGTGCCGCGGTGCGCCTGTGATCGGGTCGGTGAAGGTGATGCTCCGCGCGAGAAGTTGCAGGGGATCCCGATAGTCGTCGACAGCCACCTCGCGCGGAACGGGGTACAGCGAGTCGCCGACGATCGGTAAGCCGAGTGACGCCATGTGGACGCGCAGCTGGTGCGTCTTGCCGGTGCGCGGGTGTAGGCGGTAGTGCGCCAGCGCGCCCCCGCTGCCGATCTTCTCCACCAGGGTCTCGCTGTTGGCCTCGCCGGCGACCTCCAGGGCCTGCAACGACCCCCGTTCCTTGACGATGCGACTTGTCACCGTGCGCGGGAACGTGGTCGTGGACGACTCCGCAGCGACCGCCTCGTAGACCTTCGTCATCGTGCGGTCGCGGAACATCTCCTGGTACGCCCGCCGCACGTCGGTGCGCGCGGTGAAGATCAGGACACCGGCGGTCAGTCTGTCGAGCCGATGCGCGGGGGACAGTTGGTCGTTCCCCAGCATGCGACGGAGACGAGTCAACGCCGTCTGCACGACGAACCGGCCGCGCGGCGTGGTGGCCAGGAAGTGAGGTTTGTCCACCACGACGATGGCATCGTCGCGGTGGATGACCTCCATCGTGAACGGCACCTCAGGCTCTACCGGGGGATCCCGGTAGAGGTAGATGTCCGACCTCGGGACCAGCGGTGATTCGGCGGACACCGGTCGTCCGGCGCTGTCGACCACCTCGCCGGCCTCCACCTTCGCGCGCAGGGAGTCCGCGTCGTCCGGGAACCTGCCGGACAGGTACCCCACGACGGTGTCGCCGTCGGACGACACCTCGGGCATGCGGATCCTCGTCGGATTCAGTCCGTCGCGGATGGGCAGGGGTGCGGGCACCGGTCAAGTAAAGCGCGTGCGCGTCAGTAGTGTCGTGTCGCACGAGCAGGATCGGTCGACGAGCAACTCTCTGGGGGATGAACGATGGCAACGAAGACACGTAGATGGGCCGAGACCGACATCGCGGATCAAACCGGTCGGACCTTCGTCGTCACGGGGGCGAACAGCGGGCTGGGCGCCGAGGCGGCCAAGGCATTGGGGCGGGCCGGTGCGAACGTCGTCCTCGCGTGCCGGACGGTCGAGAAGGCCGCGCCGATCGCAGCCGAGATCGGTGAGCGCGCGCAGGTCCGTCGACTCGATCTGGCGGATCTGAGCTCGGTGCGGGAGTTCGCGGAGAACACCCCCGAGGTCGACGTGCTGATCAACAACGCCGGGGTGATGGCGTTGCCGCACAAGAAGACTGCCGACGGGTTCGAGATGCAGTTCGGCACGAACCACCTCGGCCATTTCGCCCTCACCGGTCTGTTGCTGGACAAGATCACCGACCGGGTGGTCACCATGTCGAGCTTCATGCACCAGGTGCCGGGGCTGAAGGTGTCCGACCCGAACTACGAGAACCGTCGCTACAGCCGATGGGGTGCGTACGGGCAGTCCAAGCTGTCCAACCTCATCTTCGCCTACGAGTTGGACCGACGTCTGCGTGCGGCAGGATCACCGCTGAAGTCGTTCGCGGCCCATCCCGGATACTCGTCGACCGAACTGCAGGGGCGCACCGAGTCGTTCCAGGACGCCGTCATGTCGATCGGCCGGTTGTTCGCGCAGTCGGCGTACATGGGCAGCCTGCCCGAGCTGTACGCAGCCACCGAGCCCGGACTCGACTCGGGTGGGTACTACGGCCCGGACGGCTTCCAGGAGCTCAGCGGCTATCCGAAGAAGGTGGGCTCGAACAAGGCGTCTCACGACGAGAAAACTGCCCGTGAGCTCTGGGACAAGTCCGTCGAGCTCACGGGCGTGACGTACCCGATCTAGTGCTCAGTCGTCGCTGACGGTGATCTGGACGTCGATGTTTCCGCGGGTGGCGTTGCTATAGGGGCAGACCTCGTGGGCCTTGTCCGCGAGGGCCTGCGCCGTGTCGTGGTCGAGGTTGGGGAGGGTCACCTCGAGGACGACGGCGAGCTGGAAGCCGCCGGCGTCGTTCGGGCCGATGCTCACCTTCGCGCCGACGGACGAGTCGGAGATGTCGGCCTTCTGCTGGCCGGCGACCATGCGCAGTGCGGAGTGGTAGCAGGCTGCGTACCCGACAGCGAAGAGCTGCTCGGGATTGGTGCCCTTGCCGTTGCCGCCCATCTCGGTCGGGATCGACAGGTCGACGTCGACCTTGCCGTCGGTGGTGCGTCCGTGGCCGTCGCGGCCTTCTCCGGTGGCGAGTGCCTCGGCGGTGTACAGGGTCTTCATGAGTGAGCCTTTCTGTTGCGGGTGGGTTCAGGAGTGGCGGAGTGCGGCCGTCGTCTTGCGGACGAGGGCGACGAGCGTGGTGGCTTCGTCGGCGGTCAGCCCCGACGCGGTGAAGATGCACTCCGGTATGGATCGCGCACGGTCACGCAGAGCGTGGCCGGCGTCGGTCAGGCGGATCTCGACGCGACGCTCGTCGTCGGGGGATCGTTCCCTGGTGATCACGCCGATCGTCTCGATCCTCTTGAGCAGCGGTGACAGGGTCCCGGAGTCCAGGTCCAGGCGTGCTCCGAGTTCGGAGACGCCCAAGCCGTCCTGTTCCCACAGCGCCAGGAGGACGAGGTACTGGGGGTAGGTGACGCCGAGATCGTCGAGCAGCGGCCGGTAGACCGCCGTGGTGGCGCGCGACGCCGAGTAGAGGGCGAAGCACAGCTGCTTGTCGAGAGCCAGTGTGTCGTTCACTCCCCGAACAGTAGTGCACAGCTAGATTGTGCACAACCTTTCTCCCCTGGGACAAGTCGCAGTGACGCTCGACGACGGTCAGCGCGCGAAGAGGAACATCGCGAAGGTGCGGAGGATGCCCGGGTAGGCATCGTCCGTCGGACGCGACGGCGTGGTGAGCGGGGTGGTGGGCACCGATGGGTAGTGACCCTCGGTAACGGGTGCCGTGGAGGTTTTCGGAGCGTGCAGCAAACTCATACCCCGTAGTGTGCACTACGTCGCTGGTAAAAGGCTGTGAACGGCCCACGGGTTCGCCGAAGAACTTCTACATCTTGGCGTGACGCGCGAGCACGAAGGCGTACACGCCGTACAGCGCGAGACCGAGTCCGGCCAGGACGAGGAGTACCTGCCCGAACGGCTGCGATCCCAGGGTCTTGAGAGCTCCGTCCAGTCCGGTGGCCTTGCTCGGGTCGGCAGTCAGCACCGCGACGGCCACCAGCACACCCGCGCCGGTGAGCACCAGGCCCTTGGCCGCGTAGCCGGCCACACCGATCGCCCGGACCGGCCGTCCCACCCCGCCCTGAAGGTCGTCCGTGAAGTTCGTGGAAACACCCTTGTAGACGTGGTAGATGCCGACGGCGACGATGACCACGGCGGCCACGAGCAGCACGACCTTGCCGACGCCGGACTCCATCAATCGCGCGGTGATGCCTGCGTTCTGCTGCCCGCTCGACTTCCCGGATCCGCTCGCGAAGGTGAAGGCCGACCAGGCGAAGGCAAGGTAGACCACGGCCAGAGACGCCGCTTTGAGGCGGTCGGTCACACCCCCGGAATCGGCGTCGGACTTCTTGCCGACGCTCGCCTCGACCGCGCGCCACGCGGCGAGCGCCAGGAACGCCACGACAGCGATCCACAGCACGACAGCGCCGCCCGGACGCGAGGCGAGCTCGCCGAGTGCGCCCGACTGGTCGGCGTTCCCGCCGCCGCCCAGGGCGAGTCGCACGGTGATGTACCCGATCAGGAGATGGACGACTCCGCTGCCGAGATGACCTGCCCGTGCGGCCTTCTCGAAGCCGGGACTGCGTTGTATCCGGTCACCTGTGGATCTCGCGTCAGACATCGACGTATCGTCCCACGTTCGCTGTCCGCTACAGTGCAGATGTGCAGCGAGCGTATTTTTGGTTCAGCAGGCCGGCCCTCGGTGGTCCGGTCAGCGGAACCATGCGCTGACCAACCCCACCCGACGAGCCGGCAGGACCGGCTCGCGTGGAAGTGCGTTCGTCGGTCGTGCCGGGTCACCCGAGCCCGACGAGGACAATCATCGTGACTCTTGCACTGGACACCGCGCCCGATCAGATCCTGACGGGCCCACTCCTCTCACCTCGTGAGCTTCGCTCTGCCGTGCCGTCGTCGCCGTTCGCGCCCGCTCGCGTCGCCGACAGTCGTGCCGAACTGCGCCGCATCCTTGCCGGCGACGACGATCGCATCGCCGTCGTCGTGGGGCCCTGCTCGATTCACGACCCGGCTGCGGCGATGGACTACGCGCAGCGTCTCGCCGTCCTGTCGGGGGAGTTGGCCGACCGGATACAGGTGATCATGCGGGTGTACTTCGAGAAGCCGCGCACCACGGTCGGGTGGAAAGGGCTGCTCTCCGACCCTCGGCTCGACGGATCGGACGACTTGGACGGCGGCCTCCGTGCTGCGCGCCGCGTGCTCGCGGACATCGTCGACGCCGGTCTGCCGGCGGCGACGGAGTTCCTGGACCCGATGATCGCCGGTCACCTGTCGGACCTGGTGACCTACGGGGCGATCGGCGCGAGAACAGCGTCCTCCCAGGTGCATCGGCAGATGGTGAGCGGCCTGCCGATGCCGGTGGGCATCAAGAACGGCACCGACGGCGACGTCCAGGTGGCTGTCGACGGCATCAGGTCCGCGTCGTCGGCGCACGTGTTCCCCGGTGTCGACGACGACGGCCGAGTCGCCATCGTGCGTACCGACGGAAACGCCGATTCCCACGTGATCCTGCGCGGCGGCACAGCAGGACCGAACTACGATGCGGCCTCGATTGCCGACGCGACGCGGCGCCTCGAGCTCGCCGGTCGGCCGGGTCGGGTGGTCGTCGACGTCAGCCACGGCAACAGCGCCAAGGATCATCGTCGCCAGAACGTGGTCCTGGGCGATATCGCCGACCGAGTGGCGGCCGGTGACCGCGCCGTCGTCGGCGTCATGATCGAGAGCTTCCTCGTCGAGGGCCGCCAGGATCTTCTCTCCGGACGCGATGCCGCCCTGACCTACGGCCAGTCGGTGACCGACGCGTGCATCGGATGGGACGACACGGCCACGGCACTGCACGCGCTCGCCGACGCGGTCAGCGCACGCCGTGGGGCCGGAACTGGACGCTGATGCGAGGACCGGTCGGCCGGGCGGTCTTGGGGATGCTGTGCTCCCACGTCCGCTGGCACGAACCGCCCATGACGATCAGATCACCGTGTCCGAGTGCATGTCTCACCGACGGACCACCGCCGCGCGGTCGCAGCAGCAGCGACCGCGCGGCGCCGAAGGACACGATGGCGACCATCGTGTCCTCGCGGGCGCCGCGCCCGATGTCGTCCCCGTGCCACGCGACGCTGTCCTTGCCGTCCCGGTAGAAGCAGAGCCCGGCCGTCGCGAAGTCCTCGCCGAGTTCTGCTCGGTAGTGCCGACTCAACTCGTCTCCGGCCTCGACGAGAGCGGGTGACGGGAGCCGTGCCGGGTCGGGGTAGAACGAGATCAGCCGCGGCACGTCGACCACCCGGTCGTACATCGGACGACGCTCGGCGCGCCACGGAACGTCCTCGACCAGGGTGTCGAACAGAGCGTCCGACCCACGGACCCACCCCGGCAGTACGTCGATCCACGCCCCGTCCGTCAGCGTCGTCCGCCTGATGTCCGACAGCGGGCCGAGTGACGGTCCGTCCGCGGCATCGTCGAACAGGGACGCCTGAAGTGCGTAACTCACGCAGCCATTCTAGCGCGGAGTCGAACGCATGTTCTAGTGGTCACCTCAGGCCGGCGAGTTCGGCGGCGCGGAGTCCGACGTACAACTCGGCGGCGTGCGCGGGGTCGGTGTGATCGCGCCCGGTCAGCTCGTGGATCCGGCGGAGCCGGTAGAGCACCGTGTTGCGGTGATAGTGCAGCGCGTCGGCCGCTGCCGTGGTGGATCCGCCCGAGGCGAACCAGGCATCGAGAGTGTCGAGAAGACTCACGCGGTCGTCGACCGCGGACGTGGCCAGCGGTCCGAGTATCTGACGGGCAGCCAGGGCGGCCGCGTCGGGCGTCGTGACCAGCAGGAGTGGAATCGGGGACGCGTCGTAGCGGATTACCCGCGCGCTCCCCGCCGGAGCGCATCGTCGGGCGCTGCGGGCCTGGGCCACGGCGACCGGAGTCGCGAGCGACCGGTGGAAGTACGTCCCGACACCGACCCTGGTGCCGTACAGGGCGCCGAGGGTCTCGACGGCACGATCCAGGGCCGCATCCGACGATCCGACCAGTAGGCCCAGGTGGCCGTCCGCGTCGGTGTCCCACACCGAGTCGACACCGGCAGCGAGCACGGCGTCGCGGGCGCGACCGGACAGCGCGCCACGCTCGAGCGATGTCTCCGCCGAGACCACGGTGAAGTGCCCGGAGTCGGGGATACGGAACGTCCGCAACGCGTCGAGCAGCGACGACGGGTCGGACGAGGCCTCGTCGAACAGGGCTCGGAGGACCCGGCGGCGTGCGTCCGCGTCGTCCAGCGCCAAACGGTCCGCGGCATCCCGGTAGGCGTCCGCGGCGGCGTCCGAGTACGTGTCCACCATCGCCCAGACGTCCGTCGCCATGGCGAGCAGCACTTCCGGTGTGCGACCGGCGGCTGTCACGGTGAGTTCCTGCCAGATCAACCGCCCGCCGAGACGGAACGCATGCAGCAGCGCCGCGAGCGGAACTCCGTTCTCGGCTTTGATGCGACCGGCTGCTCGCGCGGGCTCCAGATCGCCGGTACCGCCGGAGGCCAGGGCGTCGAGCATGGACCGGAGATTGCCGGTGCACACCGTGTCCAGCTGATCGCGCGTCAGCGACGTCGAGTCGAGGTAGGACTGCTCGACCGTCAGGATGTCGGCGACCAGCCGGTCGCTGAGCTCACCCACATGGGCTCGTAGCTGCGACGCGAGCGACTCCGAGGTCAGAGGCGCGGCGCCGGTCGGGCGAGTGACCACGGGTGTCGACATTCCTCGACCCTACGGGCCGCGTGTAACGGGCGCCACACCGCTACTGTGCGCGGGCACAATGCGCCGCGGTCAGGCACCGGCGCGTGCCTATGGCCACCGCATGTAGTGCACGTCACAATCGAACCTATGACCACAGGCGAATTGTCCTCGAGCACCACCGACTCACCCACCTTCCCCGACGTCGACACCGCCCTGACCGATCTCGCGCAGGGCGAGACGGTGTGGGGTCGCACCTCGCTCGCCGACCGCGCACGACTTCTCGACGAGGTCAGCGCACTGACGGCGAAGCACGCCCAGGCGTGGGTCGACGCCGCTGCCGTCTTCAAGAAGCTCCCCGCGTCGTCGCCGTTGATGGGCGAGGAATGGTTGTCGGGTCCGTACTCGGTGATCACCGCATGCGGCGTGCTCGCGCAGAGCATCCGTCAGCTCGACGCCGGCCGCAGTCCGTTGACGGGCGTCGATCTGGGCACTGCTCCCGGTGGTCGCACCACCGTGAAGGTGCTGCCCTCCAACATCTTCGACACCTTGCTGCTCAACGGGTTCAGCGCCGAGGTGTGGCTCGAGCCGGGTGTCGACGCGGACACGGCCAGGAAGAACGCCGGTCTGGCGCAACGTGATCCCACCACCACCGGAGGCATCGGTGTGGTGCTCGGCGCCGGCAACATCACGTCCATCGCACCGCTCGACACCCTGTACGAACTCGTCGCCCACAATCGGGTCGTCGCACTCAAGCTCAACCCGGTCACCGATCCGATGGCACCGGTGCTGCGTGCGGCCTTCGCGCCGCTCATCGACATCGGTGCGGTCCGCATCCTGACCGGTGGTCCCGATGTCGGGGGCTACCTGGTGCGTCACGACGGTGTCGCGCACGTCCACATGACCGGCAGCTCGCTGACGCACGACGCCATCGTGTTCGGGACGGGTGAGGAGGGCGCGGCACGCAAGAAGGCGAACACGCCCGTCCTCGACGTACCCATCTCGAGCGAACTCGGCGGCGTCTCGCCCGTCATCGTCCTTCCCGGCGACTGGTCGGACGCGGACATCGCGTTCCAGGCCGAGCACGTGGTCACCCAGCGACTGCACAACGGTGGATACAACTGTGTCGCAGCACAGGTCGTCGTCATCTCGTCCGAGTGGGACAAGCGCGACAAGTTCCTGGCGGCGCTGCGCAAGGCCCTTCACGACGCCCCCGGCCGCGACGCCTACTACCCGGGCAGCGCTACCCGTGTCGCCGGGGCTCGGGCGGACTACCCCGGCGCGCAGTCGCTCGGACCTGCCGGCGAGCGCACCCTCGTCAGCGATCTCGACCCCGACCGCTACCGCGCGCTGCTCACCACCGAATACTTCGCTCCGGTCCTCGGCGTCATCGAGATCCCCTACAGCGGTGAGCGATACGTCTCCGAGGCAGTGCGCATGGCCAACGAGGAGTTCGTCGGGACACTCGGAGTCAACATCATCGCCCACCCCGCCACGCTGTCGGAGATGGGACGCGGGGTGGACACGATGATCGAGAGCCTCCGCTACGGAACCGTCGCATTGAACGCGTGGACCGGAGTCGGATTCCTGACCGCGGCCGCGACCTGGGGTGCGTTCCCGGGGCACACCCTGGACGACGTCCAGAGCGGAATCGGTGTGGTGCACAACGCTCTCCTGATCGACCGGCCCGAGCGCACCGTCGTCCGCGGACCGTTCCGGCCGTCGCCGCGCTCCATCCTCAAGGGCGAGATGACTCTGTCCCCGAAGCCGCCGTGGTTCGTCACCAATCGCACGGCAGCCACCACCGCGAAGCGCTTCACGGCCTTCGCGGCGGCACCGTCCTGGAAAGCTCTGCCCGCCATCTTCGCATCCGCTCTGAGAGGCTGACATGCCCGAGATCACCACCGACTACGTCGTCGTCGGCGCAGGTTCCGCCGGCTGCGTCGTCGC
Source organism: Rhodococcus sp. MEB064 (assembly GCF_000834565.1). NCBI lineage: Bacteria > Bacillati > Actinomycetota > Actinomycetes > Mycobacteriales > Nocardiaceae > Rhodococcus > Rhodococcus sp. MEB064. The sequence continues at coordinate 24,144 of NZ_JXQS01000013.1, read as the reverse complement.
CAACCGCCTGAGCGCGTCGTCCGCCAACGACGTCGTCGTCCTCGAGGCGGGGCCCGAGGACAAGGACAAGTTCGTCCACATCCCGGCCGGCTTCTCCAAGTTGTTCCGCTCCGAGATGGACTGGGACTACGACACCGAACCGCAGGCGGAACTGGCGGGCCGCAGGATCTTCTGGCCGCGCGGGAAGATGCTCGGCGGCTCGTCGTCGATGAACGCCATGATGTGGGTGCGCGGATTCGCCGCCGACTACGACGACTGGGCCGAGGCGGCAGGGCAGAACTGGTCGTTCGACAGCGTCGTCGAGACCTTCCGACGTATCGAGAACCTGGAAGGTGCCACGGAATCCGACGAGGGGACCGGTGGGCCCCTGCACGTGTCCAAGCAGCGGAGTCCTCGCAAGATCACCGCGGCGTACCTGGAAGCTGCTGCGGCGCTGGGATTGTCGACCGAGCGCGCCAACCTGCCGGCGCCCAAGGGAATGACCGAGACCATGGTCACCCAGAAGCGCGGCGCCCGTTGGAGTTGCGCCGATGCGTACCTCCGACCGGCGATGTCACGTCCCAACTTGACGGTGGTGACGGAGGCGCAGGCGACGCGCGTGCTGTTCGAGGGAACACGCGCCGTCGGCGTCGAGTACTCGAAGGACGGTGCGCTGCACACCGTTCGGGCGAGGGCGGAGGTGATCCTGTCCGGAGGCGCCATCAACACTCCCCAGCTGCTGATGCTCTCCGGTGTCGGTAATCCCGAGCACCTGGCCGAGCACCGCATCGACGTGGTGCACGCGGCACCGGAGGTCGGCGAGAACCTGATGGACCACCTGGTGTCCGCGTTGGGATACGGCGTGCAGTCCGACACCCTGTTCACGGCCGAGAAGATTCCGGAGTTGATCAACTATCTCGCGCGGCGTCGCGGCATGCTGACCTCGAACGTCGGTGAGGCGTACGGGTTCGTGCGCAGCCGCGACTCCCTCGATCTCCCGGATCTCGAGCTGCTGTTCGCGCCCGCTCCGTTCTTCGACGAGGGACTGATCCCGGCCGATTCCCACGCGGCCATTCTCGGGTCGATCCTGCTCAAGCCGGAGAGCCGCGGGCGCATCTCGCTACGGTCGTCGCAGCCGCTGGACAAGGCCGTCGTGGATCCGCGGTACCTGTCCGACGCCGACGGCATCGACCGTGCTGCCATGCTCAGCGGGCTCCGCTACTGCGCGGACATCGCGCAGACCGAGCCTCTGAAGTCACGGCTGGGGGAGATGGTCCGGCCGGTCCTGCGCCACAGCGAGGCCCTCGACGAGGCGCTGACCGAATCGCTGGACACCATGTCGCACACGCTGTATCACCCGGTGGGCACCTGCCGGATGGGGTCGGATGCGAACTCGGTGGTCGACCCCCAACTCCGGGTCCGCGGCGTGTCCGGACTCCGGGTCGCCGACGCGTCGGTGATGCCCACGATCATCCGGGGCCACACGCACGCGCCGTCGGTGCTCATCGGAGAGAAGGCATCGGAGATGATCCTGAGCGCGTCACGCGTGTGAGCGGTAGGAACCGGGGGTCACTCCGGTCCACCGCTTGAAGGCGCGGCGGAACGCGCTGGGCTCGGAGAAGCCGAGGCGGGTCGAGATCTCCTCGGCCGTCTCGCCCCGTTCGAGCCCGGCCACCGCCGCGTCCCGGAGCACCTCGTCGCGGAGTTCCCCCAGCGACGTGCCTTCCTGGCGGAGGAGCCGACGCAGGTGCGGAACGCTGATGGACAGCATCGCGGCGATGTCGGTGGTGGTCGACGCCCTGCCCATCGCCCCCAGAGCGAGCGCGCGTCGCACCACGCTCGCAGCGCTGGACCCGTAGTCCCGCTCCGAGAACAGGCGGTTGGGCGACTCGCGCAGGTACTCCTCGAGCGATTCCTCGGTCTGCACCAACGGCGACGCCATGATGGCGTCGTCGAACTCGAGGGCGGCGACGTCGCTGCCGAATCTCACGTGCACCCCGAAGATGTCGTCGTACACGCGAGGCGACGGCTGCGCGGGCTCGGGGAACGGCATCTCCACGGACAGAAGTTTCAGGCGACGGCCGATGAGCCACGCCGAGAAGCGATGCCACAGGATCAGCAGGAATTCGATCTGGATCCGTCGTGCCGCTGCCGCCACCTCGGGGGAGAGTTGACCGTCCAACATCGTCGGGGTGTCGGTGAGTTCGAGTCGAGCGCGGCCGCCCCCGCGCATCAGGACGCCGCGAGGCACGCCGGGGAACGCTCGCCCCACGTCGACCATGCGCTCGAGCGCACTGCCGAGGTCCGGGCGATGGATCATCGTCAGGCTGAGGGCGCGGAACGTACCGCGTCGCACCGGCGCGGACCCCAGGCCCATCAGCTCGTCCCCGGTCATCTGCCACAACGCTCGCGTCAACCGGGTCACCTGATCGGTGGTGAGGCGGGCGCCCGGGCGGGACAGCACGTGCGGGTCGATGTCGGCCTCGCGCAGACACGCCGTCAGATCGAGCCCTGTCTCGCGGGCCAATGCCACGGCGGTGCGGACGAACTCGACGGAAATGGTCGGAGACGCCGGACTCTCGCTCGTCATGCCGTGTCGGTGAGACGAGCCAGACGGGCGGCTGCCTCGGCGAGAACCTCGTCCTGCTTGCAGAACGCGAAGCGCACCAACGTGTTCCACCCCTCGCGGTGGTCGACGAAAGCGTCCACCGGCACCCCGACCACACCGATACGTTCGGGCAGCGCACGGCAGAACGCGTCGGCGTCGTGCTCACCGAGCGGGGCGATGTCCGCACACACGAAGTACGTTCCCTCGCTGCGCTTCACACCCAGCCCGGCATCGGACAGGGCTGTCGAGAGCACATCCCGCTTGGTCTGAAGCCCCGCGCGGAGGGATTCGACCCACGCGCTCTCGTGCTCGAGGGCGTGCGCCACCGCCGGCTGGAACGGTGCGCCGCCCACGAAGGTCAGGAACTGCTTGGCGGTCTTGACCGCCGCGATCAACGGAGCAGGCCCGCAGGCCCATCCGGTCTTCCAGCCGGTGGCGTTGAAGGTCTTCGCGGCGCTCGAGACGGTGATGGTCCGCTCGGCCATTCCGTCGAACGTCGCCAGGGGGGTGTGCACGGCGTCGTCGAAGACCAGCCGTTCGTACACCTCGTCCGTCAACACCAGCAGATCGTGCTCGCACGCGACCTCGGCGATCGCGGCGAGTTCCGGTGTCGTGAAGACGGTTCCGGTGGGATTGTGCGGAGAATTGACGACGATCATCCGCGTGTCCGGCCCCACCGACGAACGCAGGGCATCGAGGTCGAGGGCGAAGCGGTCACCGTCGACGACCAGCGGGACTGTGCGTCGTCGCGCGCCGGCCAGGGCGACCGCGGCGGCGTACGAGTCGTAGTACGGCTCGATCAGCAGCACCTCGTCGCCCGCCTCGACCAGTCCGAGCATCGCGGCGCTGACGGCTTCGGTGGCTCCCACGGTCACCAGGATCTCGGAGTCCGGGTCGTACTGCGTGCCGTAGCGCCGCGCGCGGTCGCCGGCGATCGCGTCGCGCAGTACTTTCATGCCCGGGCCCGGCGGGTACTGGTTCAGGCCGGAGGCAATGGCCTCCTGCGCCACCTCGAGCATGCGTGCGGGCCCGTCGGTGTCGGGAAACCCCTGACCGAGATTGACCGCGTCGTGCGTGGCGGCCAGTGCCGTCATCTCGGCGAAGATGGTCGAGCCGAACGGACGAAGGCGGGCCACCGTGGGGATATCGCGCTCGTTCACAGCCTCACCATCGGTCACGGACATGGACAAAGCCTAGCGGCCGGGGTCAGCCCTGGTCGGGACGGAGCAGTTCCTCGGGGAGATCGTGCGGGTCGATGAGGATCTGGTTGTTCTCCGCCGATCGCACCTTCTCCGACAGGGACAGGTTCTTGCGCAGCAACTTCCACTCCACCGAGTCGATGGCTTCGATCGCGGTCCGCAGAACCGTGCGGTCGCGGGTGCCCCACGCGATGGGCATCGGGCTGACCATCTGCCAGGTCTCGGAGATCGACTTGGTGCTGCGATCGGTGAGTACGGCTACCGAGGGAACCCGTTCGCCTTCGGTCAACGTGTGGCCGGGCAGAGCGCGGACGTTGCGCACGACGAGGGCGTAGTGCGGCACGGCCGTGTCCGGCTTCGCCACGTCGATCAGCGCGAGGATGGTGGCGCCCCGCGGACGTGTCTCCGACACCATCGCCGGCACCAGGGCACTGCTGGAGTACAGCTCCTCGATCGATCCCACCTTGCGCGGAGCCCACACCGACACCCAGAGCGAGATGACGGCGGCGACGGCGAGGACGGCGCCGAGGATGTAGGACCACGGGTGCTGCAGAACGAAGAGCCAGGCTGCCCCCGCTCCCAGGACGATCGCGAAGACGACGGACGACAGCTGCAGTCGCCGAACGTCTCCGAGCGTTTCGTTGACCGACTTCGCATGGGGGCGGTCGACCGGGAATTCGAAGCGTCTCATGTCAGATCGCCGGTCCCAGCAGGTCGTCGGCATCGGTGATGCGGTAGGCGTAGCCCTGCTCGGCGAGGAATCGCTGGCGGTGCGCCGCGTACTCCGCGTCCAGGGTGTCCCGGGAGACGACCGAGTAGAAATGCGCCTGTCCACCATCGTGTTTCGGGCGGAGCAGCCGGCCGAGGCGCTGGGCCTCCTCCTGGCGGGAGCCGAACGTTCCCGACACCTGGACGGCGACGGACGCTTCCGGGAGGTCGATGGAGAAGTTGGCCACCTTGCTCACCACCAGCGTCTTGATCTCGCCGCGTCGGAACGCGTCGAACAACAACTCGCGCTCCTTGTTCTTGGTCGATCCCTGGATCACCGGGGCGTCGAGGGCGGCACCCAACTCGTCGAGCTGGTCGAGGTACGCACCGATGACCAGCGTCGGCGAATCCTGGTGCTTGGACAGGATCGACTTCACGACGGCGATCTTGGTGTGGGCGGTGGAGCAGAGCTTGTAGCGCTCCTCTGGTTCGGCGACGGCGTAGGACATCCTCTCGGCGTCCGTCAGCGTCACCCGGACCTCGATGCACTCCGCCGGGGCGATCCACCCCTGCGCCTCGATGTCCTTCCACGGCGCGTCGTACCGCTTGGGGCCGATGAGGGAGAACACGTCACCTTCCCGGCCGTCCTCGCGGACCAGGGTCGCGGTGAGCCCGAGGCGGCGACGGGACTGCAGGTCGGCCGTCATGCGGAACACCGGCGCGGGGAGCAGGTGCACCTCGTCGTAGATCACCAACCCCCAGTCGCGCGAGTCGAAGAGCTCGAGATGCTTGTACTCACCCTTGGTGCGCCGGGTGATCACCTGGTACGTCGCGATGGTGACCGGACGGATTTCCTTGCGCTCACCCGAGTACTCACCGATCTCTTCCTCGGTGAGCGTCGTGCGGGCGATCAGTTCACGCTTCCACTGACGGCCGGCGACCGTGTTGGTGACCAGGATCAGCGTGGTCGCGCCGGCCTTGGCCATCGCGGCCGCCCCGACCATCGTCTTGCCCGCACCACAGGGGAGGACCACCACGCCGGAACCACCGGCCCAGAACGAATCCGTGGCCATCTGCTGGTAGTCGCGCAGCTCCCAGTGGCCGCCCGAGAAGTCGAGATCGATGGGGTGGGCCTCACCGTCGACGTACCCGGCGAGGTCCTCGGCGGGCCAGCCGACCTTGAGCAGCATCTGCTTGAGGCGGCCGCGCTCGCTGGGGTGCACCAGCACCGTGTCGTCGTCGACCTGTGCGCCGAGCATGGGCGCGATCTTCTTGTGGCGCATGATCTCGGTCAGCACGGCGCGGTCGAGGCTGACGAGCGACAGGCCGTGCACCGGCGACTTCACCAGCTGCAACCGGCCGTAGCGGGCCATCGTGTCGACGATGTCGACGAGCAACGGCTGCGGTACCGCGTACCGGGAGAAGGTGACCAACGCGTCGACGACCTGCTCCGCGTCGTGACCGGCGGCGCGTGCGTTCCACAGGGCCAGCGGGGTGATGCGGTAGGTGTGGACGTGTTCGGGCGCGCGCTCGAGTTCGGCGAACGGAGCGATGGCCGCGCGGGCCTGCGACGCGAGGTCGTGGTCGACCTCGAGCAGCAGGGTCTTGTCGGACTGGACGATCAACGGTCCGTCGGTCACGGGTGTCTCCTCACGCACCCCGTGTGGACGAGTCCGGGGCGCAACCAGTCCATTGTGCCCTCTGTGTACGACAGGGCCTCACCCCAGCAGAGCAACCGACGTGATGCGGTGCAGGGTGAAGTGACGCATGACACCGGCATCGGCGTCCCACGCGTCCAGTTGGCCGCCGCCCACGCCGACCGGTTCCACGACGCGATTGCTCGACACTCCCGCGGCATCGACGTATCCGATGCTGATCGGGGACCGGGAGACCGCGGCACGTTGCAGCAGAGCGATCGTGGCGGCTCCGGACGCGCGGGTGCCGTCCGAGCGCACCCGTTCGCGTTCCGAGCGCCGGACGTCCCCGGCCTTCGTTCCCGCACGCATCTCCGACACCAGCCGACCCAACTGCTCGTCTGTCGGCACGGCGGGCGTCCGGTACGGCGACCGACCCCGCCGCGGGACCACCCTGGCGCCGCGCTCGCGCACGTCGACGATGGTGCCGGACGAATCCTCGCCGGCCGGCGCGAAACCGGCGGTACGCAATCCGGCGAGGACGTCGGCGAGCGGGGCCTGCGACACCGCGACGGTCGGGGCGAGTGCGCGCAACGCCAGAGCCTCGGCCGCGGGGGAGGAGAGGACCTCGGCGAGCAGGGCCGGGTCCTCGCACCGCACGAAGGAGGACGCGACACCGGCCCGCAGCCGGCCGTGACGACGCGCGACGTCGTCGATGAGGTAGGTCAGCGCCTGGGGGACCGGAGTGCGCGAGTGCACGCCGAACAGCGAGTGGATCTCCGCCGCGGTGGATCCGCCGTCGAGCGCGCGGCGGAGGGTCTTCTCGTCGACGCGGTACATCGTCGCGGCACCTGCCGATTCGATGTCCGCCACCGCGGCCATCCGCTGGGCCAGTTCGGGAGTCAGCGGGCCGGGAGCCACCACGGTCAGGTCCGCCTGGACCAGGACGTAGTCGATGGGGTCCGGGAGGACCCGGTTCATCGCGGCTGCCGCCGTGTCCGGATCCGACAGCAGGGCCCGGCCGGGAGTCGACAGCGCACCGCGTCCGACGATGCCGAGCGTCGTCGCCTCGGCGAGATAGCGCGAGACCGGGCCGACACCGAGTCGACCGGCCAGGCGAGGCCGTCGCCACGTGGCGATACGCACCACGTCCTCGGTGGCGGCTGCGCGACCGGACGGGAGGTCCGCGAGCACCGACAGCACGACGCGTCGGTCGCGGGGGGCGGCTGCGGACCTCGCCTCGTCGGACAGCGCCGCGATCGGCTTGTCGTTCGAGTCCCGCATCCCGATGAGCCACGGCACGCGCGCGAGGTCCAGCCATCCGCCCGCCAGCGCGGCCCAGCGGCGGTCCGGGCCGGCCGTGAGCCATGCGTCGGCTGTCGGTGTGGGGGCCCAGAGGTCGTCGATGTCGCCGGCGGGGCCCGAGTCCGGTAGGCCGACCGCGACGAGTCCGGCAGCGGACAGCAACTCCAGCAGCAGACCGACTCGCGCCTCGTCGAGGTCGGTCGACTTCCCGATGCGCCGGATCTCCCGCACACCCAGTCCGCCCGCCTTGAGCGCCGGGGCAGGTGTCCGGCCGAGCGCAGCGAGGATGTTCTCGCTCTGCCGCAGCAGCTCGAGTGCTTCGCCGGCCGCGGCGGCGTCGACGTCGGCGACCTTGACCTGCTGGGTCGACGGAGTCGGAGGCGTGAGCGCGAGCGGGTCGGTCACGGGCTCGCCGCGCAGCGCCTGGGACACCTGCGGCGGTAGTTCGACGGTGTTGTCGTCCAGCCAGGTCAGGAGCCCGGAGGCCAACAGTTGCTGCACCGGCCGGTCCGCCGGGGTGCCCGGCGCCGCGTCGCGTGTGCGTCCTATCGACGACGAGCGCGTCAGCGTGGTCAACAGGTCACGACTTCGGTCGTCGACGGCCGCGAGCTTGTCGGCCACCACCTCGGCGGTCAACCCGGAATCGGCGTCGAGGAATCTGCCGACGCGCCAGGGGACCGCGTCCCGCGCTGCGGCCACCATCGTCAGCGACGTCGTTCCCCGGATCAGGGCGCGGGTGCGCAGCAGGGCCAGTGCCGCGTCGACGGCCTTCTTCGTCGCGCGCTTGTCCACCAGCTCGTCGAGGCGGCTCCGCGGTACCGGGTCCGTGTCGCCGCCTTCGTGAGCGAGCAGTTCGAGGACCGTGAGGCACAGAGTGTCCAGGTCCTCCGCGGCACGCAGTACCGACGCCCGCTGGTGGGATCTGCCGGCGAGCACGTCGAGGGTGGGAGGCGGCGGGATGGTCAGGTCCGGCCGCAGACGCAGCAGTTCGGCCAGTTCGTCGTCGCTTCGGGAGGACAGCCACTCGGTGAGTGAGTCCGCCCGATCGCCCTCGTTGTCGGTCATCGCCGTCAAGCCTAGAGACTTCGGTGGCGGCGCCTGCAGACCAGGACTGGCAGACGTGCCCTTCGTAATGGTGAAATGAAGCATGGCGAACAAAGAGAAGAAGCGATACGTCGATCCGGGCTGGCCTCACAGTGCTGACGACGACGACCATCCCGTGACGGAACTGGCGTCCGCTCGCGCCGGCAGTCTGTCGCCGTACGGCGAGGAGACCGAGTTCCCGTTGCCGGCCGAGTCACTTCCGTACGCACATCCGCATACGGTCATCAACCGCTGACCAGGACGTACGAGAAGGGCCCCACCGCATGCGGTGGGGCCCTTCTCGTACGAGTGGAGCGTCAGCGAGGCAGGAGATCCTGGTTCGCGGCGATGAAGCTCGCGATCTGGGGGTCTCCGGCTGCGGCCTGGACGAATCCGAGGATCGCCGGGTCGTTGGTGAAGTTCTGGACGACCTGGGTCAGTCCCTGTACGGCCTGCTCGGTCGACGGGATGCTCGTCAGATCGGGGAGTGCCGGTGCGGTGGGCGCCGTGGTCGCCGGTGCGTCGCGCTGCGTCGGGCCGCTGCTCAGTCCGAGCTGCGAGGAGCAGGACGGCCATGCGCCCCAACCCTGCGACTCGAGCACGCGCTCGGCGACGACGATCTGCTCTTCGCGGCTGGCCTGGTTCGCGGTGGCCGCGTACTCGCCGCCGCCATGGCTGGTCCACGTGCTCGGGGAGAACTGCAGTCCGCCCTGGAACCCGTTACCGGTGTTGATGCCCCAGTTGCCGCCGGCCTCGCACTGCGAGAGACGGTCCCAGTCGGAATCGGGGGCTGCGTTGGCCGTGCCGCTGAATGCGAGACCTGCGGTGCCGACCAGTGCGCCGGTGACGGCGACCTTGGCGACGGTCTTGCCCGTGGTGCTCGGCTTGCGATGACGTCCGCTCATAAGGGTAGAAATCCTCTCCACACGCGCCTGCGAGGTCAGCTGTCGGATTCGGGCTGAGAGGTAGCCCGGCCTCGGTGCGCTCCTGGCTGGAGCGGAGAGGCTTCACCCCTAGGTCGACTGCTCGGGGCCCGGTGGGGCGCCGCGAGAGCCGGCCGGATATCTACGAAGGACGTGTGGGTCCCCCGCCCTCGTCCCTGATCATGTCTGTGAGGGATGTCCGGTACCCGCGGGACGAGGTTTGGCGCGGCGGGCCGAACGTCGGCCGAACTTCCGGCCGAAGGGGACACTATTACGAATCGGGCACAGATGTCACTGTTCGATAACTTCGCCTGGTGTACGCGTCGCGTCGCCGTTGTGACGTGTCGCAACGGGTATCCGCAGCTAGGACGGGGAGGACGTGTTGACTACCGCGTCGTCACCCGTTCGTGACCGCTTCGTTATGTGGCGGAAGTCACATGTGCGCAGGATCACGGCCACCACCACGATCACCACGACGCCGGTGGTCGGATACACCGTCTGAAGTGCGACGGCCTCGAGTCGGTTGGACGGCGGGAGCATGAACGTGCCGATGGCGTAGACGTTGTCGGGTGCCACCCAGAACCACGCGATCTGGGGAAGGCTGGCCAGCAACGGCAGCAACCAGGCGACGGGATTGCTCGCCCGGAGAGCGACGTCCATGCACACGATCAGCAGCGGCAGGAGCCACACCCAGTGATGCCCCCACGAGAACGGGGACACCAGAGGTGCCGTCAGCCCGCAGACGATCAGTCCGAGCAGCGGAAGTCCCTTGCGGTGCGCAGCCGCCGCGACGAGCAGGCCCGCCACACCGACCGCGCCGGCGATCACGACCCACAGCAGGACCGGTGCTTCGTCGAAGCCGAACCATCGGGGGATCGAGGCGCGCAGAGACTGGTTCGCGCCCGAGCCGATGTCGCCGATCCGGGACGAGTCGGAGATGGCTCCGAACCAGTACGTGACCGCGTCGGAAAAGAGCACGACGAATCCCAGGACGACGCTCACGGCGGCGGTGACTGCTCCGATCAGGAGAGCCTTCCACTGCCGCGTCAACGCGAGATGGATCAGGAACAGGCCCGGAGTCATCTTGATTCCGGTGGCGATGCCGACTCCGATGCCGCGGAGCCTGCTTCCCTCGGGGCGGGTCAGATCCCACAGCACCAGGGCCAGCAGCACCAGATTGATCTGGCCGAGCCAGATCGTCATACGGATCGGCTCGAGCCAAGTGAAGATCACCGACAACGAGAGGCAGACGATGCGCAGGCTGCGGTCGTCGCGAAAGCCGAGGAACAGCCAGCAGGACCGGACGATGAAGTAGAGCAGGACGATGTTGCCCAGCCAGAACAGCAGGTGCGTCGTCGTGGTGGACATCACCCCGAGGGGGGCGAACACGAGAGCCGCGAACGGGGGATAGGTGAAGGGCAGCTCGCCGACGAGATTCCCTGCGTACAGCGGTTCGGGGCCCAGCACCGTGGCGCCGCCCGCGCGGTAGACGAGCGCGTCGATTCCGAACTGGAAGAGGCCGAACTTCGGGACGTCGAACGGGATCAGCCGGTCGTGCGCGAACACCGCGATCGCGGCGCCGAGGACCGTGAGCGCGACGAAGATCCTATGTGATCCGAAGGTGCGGTCGTCGGATTTCCTCAGTATCACGCACAGGATCGTAGACCGAAAGGGAGCCGACAGCCGGTCAGGGCACGCCGAAACGCGACCGCTCGTTACGGTTGGTGGGTTTTCGAGGTGGTCAGTACCGCATCGGTGCGGGCGCTCCGACGACGCCCACCGCGTCCGAATCGACGATGTCCTTGCCCAGCGGCATCAGCGACACCGGAATCATCTTCAGGTTCGCCAGGGCCAGGGGGATGCCGACGATGGTGATCGCCATGGCGATCGCGGTGAGGACGTGCCCGATCGCGAGCCAGATGCCCGCCACGACGATCCAGACGACGTTGCCGATCATCGAACCGAGGCCGGCCGTGGGCTTGTCGACGACGGTCCGGCCGAAGGGCCACAGCGCGTAGACGCCGATCCGGAAGGCTGCGATCCCGAACGGGATGGTGATGATCAGGATGCAGCACACGATCCCGGCGAGGAAGTACCCCAGCGCCAGCCACAGGCCGCCGAAAACGAACCAGATGATGTTCAGCAGCAGTCGCATGTGACCAGTATGCCCGGTTCGCCGGCGGTCAGCGCCGGACGCGTCGACCGCTCCGCAAGGCGTGGACGAGGCCCAGCAGGAATCCGAACGGGCACAGCATCGCCGAGAGGTAGAGCCACAGGCCGGGGGGCGTGTCCGACAGGAGCAGCACCAGGAACATGACGACGATCGCGAGCAGACCGAGGCCGAAGCTGATCAACGCAGCAGCGAGCAGAGGCGGCATGGAGGTGCGCGAGGAGTCGGTCACGGTGGCGAGTTTAGTCGGACCGGCCTCGGCACCGAGAAACTCCGGTGCTCGCACGTTCCGGTGCGGAGTAGCATTTCCAGTTGTCGCGTCCAGAAGCCGACCGAGCAGTGCAGTCGGCGACCCGGGCGCGATTATTCGTGTGAGACGACCAACGGATTGAACGGGTGAGTGCGGTGCCGACCGGCAAGGTGAAGTGGTACGACGTCGACAAGGGTTTCGGCTTCCTGTCGCAGGACGAGGGCGAGGACGTGTACGTGCGCTCGTCCGCGCTCCCTCAGGGTGTCGAGGGCTTGAAGGCAGGCCAGCGCGTCGAGTTCGGCATGGCCGCCGGCCGCCGGGGACCCCAGGCGCTGAGCCTGACGGTGCTCGAACCGGCGCCGTCCGTCCGTCAGAACACTGCCGCCCGCAAGGAACCTGCTGCGCGCAAGCACACGCCGGACGAGCTGCACGGCATGGTCGAGGACATGATCACGCTCCTCGAGGCCACGATTCAGCCCGACCTCCGCAAGGGCCGCTACCCGGACCGCAAGACCGCGCAGAAGATCTCCGAAGTGGTCCGCGCGGTCGCTCGGGAGCTCGACAGCTAGCTGTCGGTCTCGGGTGTCGTCGCGATCGACCAGATCGCGTGACTGACGATCTCCTCTTGATCGGTGTCGACGTCGATGACGCCCGAGGGCAGCCGGATCTCGACGCCGATCAGGGTGAGCCCGTCGTCGTTCACCGCGGGCACCGTCAGGGTGTTGCGGCTGCCCGGTGCGTAGTACTCGTCGGCTTCGACGACGGTGCCGCTGGCGTCGTCGGCGTAGACGCTGGCGAATCCCCACGGGTTCTCGGAGATCGCGCCCGGTAGCGAGAGCTGCAGCGGGTACCCCTCGCGGACCGGGAGCGAGGCGGTCGTGCCCTCGTAGTCGCACAAGGGTTCCTGGACGGGGCAGTACCGGAACGGCTCGACTTCCTCGTACCGGCCGTCCGCGAAGGCGCTGACCCGAGGCGCCTCCTCGGGCGCGCTCAGGATGGCGTTGCCCACCACCAGGACGAAGGCGACGCCGACGACGGCGACCAGCGCAGACAGTGCGATCAGGGTCCGTCGCGTCACAGAGCTGCATCCTTCGTGGTGGGGGTGTCGACTCTCGGTATCCGGCCGGTGGGGGTGCGTCGTCGACTACCCGCGACCTCCTGTTCGGCTCGGACCGGTCTGTTGCCGCCGAAGCCGGGAAGAAGTGATCCGCCGCGGTAGGTCACGAATGTCTGCACCAGGCCGATCGTAAGGATGACCGACACCACGGTGAAACCCAGCCAGTACTCGGTGGGGAGAAGCACTCCCAGAGTTCCGCCGATGACCCAGCTGAGCTGCAACACGGTCTCACTGCGCCCGAAGCCCGACGCGATGGACTCGGGAGGCAGGTCGTTCTGCAGGGATGCATCCAGTGACACCTTGGCCAGCGCGCTCGCGCCCGACGCGACCAGAGCGGCCAGGGCGGCCGTCAGCAAGCTGTCGGTGACGGCCGCGACGACGGCGACCGCGGTCACGGCCGCGGTGCTGCGCAGCACCAGCAGGGACGGGCGTCCCAGCGCGATGCGCGCGCCGGCCGCATTACCGCCGAAGTTGCCCAGACCGGCGGCCGCGCCCACCAACGCCAGCATCAACGCTTGCTGCAGAGGTTCGTGCTCCGTGCGCGATTTGGCGACGAAAGCGACGTAGAGCGTCAGGAATCCGGTGAGGACTCGGATGGTCCCGTTTCCCCACAAGCCGGTCAGGACATCGCGACCGAGGGGCTGGCGGCGCTTGCTCGGCGCGGGGACGACGCCGATCGCATCGGTGGTGGCATCCGCGTGATACCCGAGAGTGGCCGGCACCTCGCCTTCCGTCACCTCGACCCACGACGGGATGCGCATCGACAGGTAGGCGCCGAACAGGGTGACGGCGAACGTGAACCACAGGGCGCCGGCCGATCCCAGCGCGTACGCGATGGCTGCCGCCACGGCGCCGGCGGAGATGGTGCCACCGAGGAGACCGAAGACGGTGAGGCGGGAATTGACCCGCACCAGGTCGATGTCGGGTGGGAGAACCCTCGGTGTGACAGCGGACTTGAGGACGGAGAACGACTTGCTGAGGACCATCATCCCCAGCGCTGCCGGATAGAGCAGCCAACTGTCGAAGTTGAAGACCAGCACGACCGCGAGAACCGCGCGCAGCACGAACGACGCGGCCAGTGCGATGCGCCTGCCGTGCTGGAGGCGGTCGAGCATCGGCCCGATCAACGGCGCGATCACCGCGAACGGGGCGATGGTGATGACGAGGTACAGCGCGACCTTGGTCTTGTCCTCACCCGTCGCAGCCGAGAAGAACAACGTGTTCGCCAGCGCGACGGCCATGGCGGCGTCCGAGGCGAAGTTGGCCATCGTCGCGTAGGTCAGGGCGGTCAGGCCGGACTTGTCCGCGCCGTCCGCCGTCGCCGCCCGCCGGAACGTCGCGATGCCCTTGCCGGTGATCTCCCGGCCGCGCATCGCAGCGACACGCGTGACGGTCAGCTTGCGAGGAACGCGGGGGCGCCGAGGTCCGGCGTCCGGGGTCGCAGGTCCTGATGTCGTCGGGTGCGGATCGTGGGCGGCCGAGCCGTCGTCGGAGCCGTCGACCGGATGCAGTGGGGGCAGCGGTGATCGCCGTGGGGGGAGTCGCTCGGACGGCGAGTAGTTGTCCCAACCCGGATGGCGCGAATTCTCCGGACCTGTCACAGGTTCATTGTCCCCTACGCGCGGTTGCGCGGTGGACTCACGGCGCATCCGCGTCGCGGGGCACGAACTCCACCTCGAACAGCGTCGGCCACAGCTTCCCCGTCACGAGGAAGCGATCGGTGTCGGGCACGGCGGCGATCCCGTTCAACACGTCGATTCCCGACGTGTCCGCGCCGCTGTCCTCGAGTGCTGCGCGCAGCGGCGACGCGTCGGTCACCGCGGTCACCGTTCCGCTCGCAGGGTCGATCCGGACGATCTCGTCGGTCTTCCAGATGTTGGCGTACACACCGTCGGATGTGCATTCGAGCTCGTTGATCTCCTCGACCGCTTGTCCGTCGTCGCGGACGCGGACGGAGCCGGTGGGCTCGAACGTGACCGGGTCACGGAACGTCAGCGTGTCCGTCCCGTCGCTCATTACCAGCGAGCTGCCGTCGAAGCACAGTCCCCACCCTTCGCCCTCGTAGCTCACGCGACGGACCTCCTGCAGAGTGTCGGGGTCGCGGGCCACGGCGACACCGTCCTGCCACGTCAGCTGCCACAGAGTGTCCCCGGCGACCGTCAGTCCCTCGCCGAACAGCGGTGCGGGCAGGTCGACGGAGGCCAGCGGCGCGCCGGTCGCGAGGTCGGACGCCGTCACCCTCGATCGGCCGGAGCGCCCGGTGCCCTCGAGCAGCCGATTCCCGTCCACTTCGAGTCCCTGCGTGAAGGCGGACGGATCGTGCGGGCGGGTCGAGACGATCCGCACGTCGAGCGTCGCGTCCGCCGGAGTCGAGACGGCGTCGGGATCACCGGCGCACCCGACGACGAGTGCGGCGCCGGTGATCAGCGCGATCAGTAACGGACCGTGGACGGCTCGACCGGGGCGCATCCGCTCATCCTGTCAGCCCACCCGCTACGCCGTCGGTCCCCGCGCTGTACGGCCCAGTGGGCGCGCGCAGCGGGGTGATGCTGCAAAATAGAGGTGTGAGTGCCCCTTCCGTGACCGAGATCCGCCCGCTTCTGGCCGGAGCAACCGAGGTGGCGCGTGCCGCCGTCGTCGAAACGGACGAGGGCGCTGTCGGTGACCACCTCGGTGTCGAGGCCGTCGACGACTCCGCCGCGATCCACCGTTTCGCCGCCGACCTGCCCGGTTACCGCGGCTGGCAGTGGGCCGTCGTCGTCGCAGCCCACCCCGGCGCCGAGTCCGTGACCATCAGTGAGCTCGCTCTCCTGCCCGGCCCCGACGCACTGGTCGCTCCCACCTGGGTCCCCTGGGACGAACGGATCCGCCCCGGCGATCTGGCGCCGGGCGACCTGCTCCCGCCCCGTCACGACGACGTGCGTCTGGTGCCCGGATACCTGGCCACCGGCGATCCCGCGGTCGACGACGTCGCGCTCGAACTCGGTCTGGGCCGCAAGCAGGTCATGAGCCGCGAGGGTCGGCTCGAGGCCGCGGAGCGATGGGCGGAGAGCGACTTCGGTCCCGATGCCCCGATGGCCAAGGCCGCACCCGGCACCTGCGTGACATGTGGCTTCTACCTGGCTCTGCAGGGCTCGCTCAGTGCGGCGTTCGGTGTCTGCGGCAATGAGTTGGCTGCCGACGGCCGCGTCGTCCACGCGTCCTACGGATGCGGAGCCCATTCGGACACCGAGGGCCCGACGGGTGCAGGTTCGCCCGCCTACGCGGCGTACGACGACGGTGCACTCGAGACCGTCCCCACTCCCGACGCTGCCGAGTCCGACGCGGGGTCGTCGTCGGCGGACTAGCGGACCCGTTCGGGACCGCTGCACTTCGCGAGTCGGTTCTCGCGGCGTGGGAGTCGTCTCCCACCCGCCTGCGTGAGGATGCGGCCACCGAGGCGGACCTGGTGGCCGGCGGGTACCGCGACCGCGTCGTCACGGAGTTGGCGCAGAACGCCGCCGATGCGGCGTCCCGTGCGGGAGTCGACGGCCGCCTGTCGATCCGGCATGACGGTACGACGCTCCGTATCGGCAATGTCGGTGCGCCCCTGTCGGTCTCGGGTGTGCAGGCGCTCTCGGCGCTGCGTGCGTCGGACAAGGACGGCGGGTCGATCGGCCGATACGGCGTCGGCTTCACCTCCGTCCGGGCACTGTCCGACCGCATCGAGATCCGGTCGACGACAGGGTCGATCGTGTTCGACGCTGCCCGGACCCGTGCGGAACTTCAGGCGCGAGGTCTGCCCGAGCCGGCGGTGGGCGCGCCCGTGCTGCGGCTGCCGTGGCCCCTCGACGAGGTACCGGCCGACGGCTGGGACACCGAGATCGTCCTGAACGGCGTCGGTGACGCGGCGGCAGTGGTCGAGGCGGCCGAGCGCGAGGCCGTCGATCTCCTCCTCGAGCTGGATGCGCTGACCTCGATATCCCTGCCCGACGTCGACATCACGCGGTCGACGGCGCCCGGTCCGGGATCGTGGACCGAGGTGCGGATCGGCGCCGACCGGTGGTGGCGCGGCGACGCCCCGTGCGCTCGGTGGTTCCTGCCGCTCGTCGGGGGCGAGCCGTCCCCGGTCCGCCGCGACGTCCTGCGCGCCCCGACGAGATCCGACGAGGTGCTGACTCTTCCGCTGCTGGTGGTCGCGGACGTGCCGCTGCAACCGGATCGTCGTCGGGTTCTCCCCGGCGCGGATCTGTCCACGGTGGCCACGGGTTACGGCGACCTGGTAGCCGAACTTCCCGCAGCGGATCGCACTGCGGCGGTGCCGGTTCCGGGTCTGCCGGCGTCCGGCGTCGACGAGGAGCTCCGAGCGGCGATCATCGACGACCTGGAGGCCACCGCCTGGGTGCCGACAGCTGTCGGAAAGCCTGTCCGGCCCGCTGATGCCGCTGTGCTGGAATCGATCTCGACCGAGTTCGCAGACCTCCTCGCCGACGTCGTGCCGGGACTCGTCGCTGCCGACGCCTCGGGTCGATCCGGAACGCGCGCGCTGATCTCGGTCGGTGCCCGACGTCTGGGCCTGGCCGCCGTCGTCGAGGCGTTGTCGGGACTGTCGAAGCCGCCGCAGTGGTGGCGTCGCATCTACGGCGCACTGGCCGACATCGTGCACGACACGGCCGACGTCGACGAGTGTGCGGCACTGCCGGTTCCGCTGACCGACGGCCGAACCGTCACCGGTCCTCGCACGGTGCTGCTGGTGGACGGAGTCGACCTCGGTCCGATCGGCTGGGCACGCGTAGTCCACCCGGACGCGGCGCATCCGCTCCTGCAGCGGCTCGGCGCACAGACCGTGCGGCCGGCCGATCTGCTCGCGGATCCTGCGTTGGCAGCCATGCTCGAGGACCCGGACTACGTCGATGAGGACCTCGTGCACCAGGTCCTCACGGTCGCCGGCGCCGTCGGCGGCACCGACACAGCTCCCGGCCTCGGAGCGCTGCCCCTGGCGTCGTCGGACGGTGACGTACGGGCCGCGGACGAATTGGTGCTGCCCGCATCACCGCTGCTCGCGGTGATGGTGTCGGATCACCCGTTCGGTGTGGTGGCCGATTCGGTTGTGCAACAGTACGGTTCCGACGCGCTGCGAGTCGTCGGCGTCGGGTGGACGTTCGGAACGGTCGTCGACGACGAGCCGACGGGGCCCGACCACGATCTCGACGACGAGAGCGGGTGGTGGGACAGTGTCACGGCATCGTCCGAGCACTCCGCGGAACCGACGGCCCTGATCGCGGTACGGGACCTCGACCTGGTCGACGAGTCGCAGTGGGCGCAGGCGCTCACCCTCCTCGTCGATCGTCCCGAGACGGCCGCTGCTCTGCGGGATCGCGCGGGCTACACCCCGTGGTGGTTGCGTCGACACGCACGACTGCAGGGGACACCGCTGGGGTTGCTGCGACTGCCGGAGGACTCGACGTTCACGGGGTTGCTCGATCCGGTCGATCATCCTCGCGCACCCGAGTTCCGGTCGGCCCTCGCGGGTGTCGACGTCGACGACGCGGACACCGCGACCGACATCCTGACGGCGGCGGCCGATCCCGAGCGGTCGGTGTCACCCGCCGTGGCCGTCACCGCTCACTGCGTCCTCGCATCTGCCGCCGCGTCCTCTCGGCTGGACGTTCGCGACGTCGACCCGCCCGACGCGGTACGGACGCTGTCGGGGACCGTGGTCGATCCGAGCCGCGTCGTCGTGCTGGATCACGCCAAGTGGATCGCGGTGATTCCCCCCGATCGGGCGGTGATGGGGTCGCTCGAGACCGCCGAGGCACTCGCCGATCTCCTCGACGTCGAGACCGCGTCGTCGGTGCTGACCGTCGACGTGGTGTCGAGCGGCGTGACCGTCGTCGTGGACGACCACCCGTTGCTGGCCGCGATGCGTGCCGCGGTCACCTGGCTTGTGCCGGATGTCGTCGAACTCCACGATCGGCTGACCGTGCGGTGCGAGGGAATCGTCGCCGTGACGCGCGACGTGCCGTTCTGGATCACCGACGACGGTGTCCTTCATCTGTCGGGGAGCGTGATCTGAGTGGCTGTAGCGCCCGCACGGTGGCCCGATCAGGCGGTGCTCGACTGGATGGTCGATCACCGCGACCCCGTCGTCACGGACATCGTCACGGCGATCACGACGGTCGGGAGCACAGGGGGCGTCGCCCTGGCCACGATCGCTGTCGCGGTGTGGTTCGTGACCCGCGGCGCGAGGCCGCATGCGCTCGCGCTGGTGGTGACGATGCTCCTCGGGTGGGGGCTGATGAACGCGCTCAAGTACACGTTCCGCAGGGACCGACCTCCGCTTCCCGAGAGGCTCGTCGACATCTCGACGTTCTCGTTCCCGTCGGGCCACGCGATGATGTCGGCGATGTTCGCCGCCGCGGTGGTGTGCGCCCTGGCGCGGATGGACCTACCCCGGAAACGAACGAGAGCAGCGGCCGCCGTGGTCACGGCGGCATCGCTGCTCATCGGGTTCTCCCGCGTCTACCTCGGTGCCCACTGGCTCACCGACGTGGTCGCCGGGTGGGCTCTCGGGGCGGCGTTCGGCGCCGCGGGGATCGTGCTGGTGCTGAGGCTGATCAGCGCTCGCGCTGGGCGATGACGAGGAGCTCGTCACGCATCGCGGGGCTACCGACGTTGTCGGCACGCGCGTAGAGATCGCGCAGGGCCCGAACGTGGCGGCGGCGGTTGAGGAAACTTTCGACGTACTTCACTGTGGTGTTCACTCCGGACATTGACGCTGAATGGATGTCGTATCTGACATAACCCATCCTCCACGTTACGTTCGTGTTACTCAACCTCGACAGGGGTGAGTTTGCGCACGTCAGAGGCATTTTCGGTGTAGCCCGGGTCACACGTCGGAGGCGTCCGGGGGTGCGACGAGGCCCTTCTGAGCCGTCCGCCGACCACTGCGAGCCGCGCGGCGCTGGAGGGCGAAGAGGCCGAACCCCAACGCGCCCAGAACGGTTCCCACCCAGCAGGTCGGTGCAGCGCCCGACCAGGAGTCGACGATCGTGCACAGGATCGCCGCGACGAGGAAGAGGCCCGTTCCGGCCGCGAGCACGGGTGCGGGATCGGTCCATCGCGCCGGAAGTCCGGGCGGGGGAGAGGGAGTCGCATGCGGCTGTGTCGGCACGGCGCTGACGCTACTCGCGGCCGACACGGCGCCGACGCCGGTCGTGCTTTAGTCTCCACCTCATGTCTCGAGCGTTGTCCCGCGCCGGTTCCTTCCGGCGAGTCGATTCGTACTTCAAGATCACCGAGCGCGGATCCTCGCTGTCGGCGGAAGTACGCGGCGGTGTCGTCACCTTCGTGGCGATGGCCTACATCGTGGTTCTCAATCCGCTGATCCTCGGCAGCTTCTCGCCCGACGACGCGGCCGCCAAGACCGACGTCCTGGGCGACATCCTGCCGGTGCCCCAGGTCGCCGCCGTGACAGCGCTCGTCGCCGGCGTCATGAGCATCCTGTTCGGCGTGATCGCCAACTACCCGTTCGCCATCGCAGCGGGACTCGGGATCAACACTCTTCTCGCCGTCACCATCGCGCCGCAGGTCACCTGGGCCGAGGCCATGGGCCTGGTCGTCATCGACGGCATCATCATCGTGGTGCTCGCATTGACGGGATTCCGCACCGCGGTGTTCGAGGCGATACCGAAGGAACTCAAGGCCGCCATCGCGGCCGGAATCGGTGCCTTCATCGCGCTCATCGGGCTCGTCGACGCCGGATTCGTCCGACGCGTGCCCGACATCGCCGGAACGACCGTGCCCGTCGGCCTGGGTATCGACGGGTCCATCGCATCGTGGCCGACGGCGACCTTCGTCTTCGGACTGCTGCTCATGGGCGTCCTCGTGGCACGCCGGGTTCGCGGCGGCCTGCTTATCGGCATCGTCGTCACCACCGTCGTGGCCGCGATCGTCGAGGCGATCACCGACACCGGTGCGTCGCAGGGCGTCAATCCGAAGGGATGGAACCTCAGCGTCCCCTCCCTGCCGGACGTCGTGGTCGAACTCCCGGACCTCTCCCTCGTCGGCAACGTCGATCTTCTCGGCGCATTCACGCGCATCGGAGTCCTCGCGGCCAGCCTGCTGGTGTTCACCCTCGTCCTCGCGAACTTCTTCGACGCCATGGGAACGATGACCGGACTGGGCAAGGAAGCGGGTCTCGCCGACAAGGACGGCACTCTTCCCGGCGTCGGGAAAGCGTTGGTGGTGGAGGGTCTCGGAGCCGTGGCGGGCGGCGCGGGCTCGGCGTCGTCGAACACGGTGTTCGTCGAATCCGCCGGCGGCATCGCCGAGGGCGCGCGCACCGGTCTGGCCAACGTGGTCACCGGCGTGCTCTTCCTCGCCGCGATGTTCCTGACTCCGCTGTACTCGGTGGTGCCCATCGAGGCGGCAGCGCCCGCACTGGTCGTCGTCGGAGCGTTGATGATCGGTCAGGTCGCCGACATCGACTTCTCGAAATTCCATGTCGCGCTTCCCGCGTTCCTCACCATCGTCGTCATGCCGTTCACGTATTCCATCGCCAACGGCATCGGCGTCGGTTTCATCACCTGGGTGGTGCTGGCCATCGGTCGCGGCAAGATCCGCAGTGTCCACCCACTTCTCGGCATCGTCGCGCTGCTGTTCGTCGCCTACTTCGCCCTCGGCCCCATCACGGACGCCATCACCTGACGGATCCCCGCAGGATGTGCTGCGGGGCAGCACGACCGATAGTCGGTTCCACCTGCTCGGATGTCGTATTCTCATGCGATGCCTCAAGAACTGCGCGCGCTGGCCGGCGATCTGTCTCTCGCCGTCGTGCGGATGACACGTCACCTACGAGGCCGTCGCACCAGTCAGGTCACGCTGACCCAGTTGTCGGCACTGGCCACCCTCGCGCGGGACGGGGCCATGACACCTGGCACCCTGGCGGCGCGTGAACGCGTCCAACCGCCGTCGATGACCCGCGTCGTCGCGTCGCTCGGAGACGTCGGTCTGGTCGAGCGGATGCCGCATCCCACGGACGGCCGACAGATCATCGTCTCGCTGTCCGAGGCGGGGCGGAAGGTCGTCGAGGACGAGGTCAACGCCCGCGAGATGTGGCTGACCGAGCAGCTTCGCGGTCTCGATGCCGAGCAGCTGGCAACGATGAGGCGCGCGGTCGACATCATGTCGGCGATCGTCAACGAATCCGAGTGACACGCACCGGAGTAAATTGATACTTCGTGCAACTACTTCATCGCCGGACGGGCGGCCCGTCGCTCTTCGATGCGCTCCACTCGCGTAACTACCGGCTGTGGGCGTCGGGGCAGATCGTCTCGCTGATCGGCACCTGGATGCAGCGGATCGCGCAGGACTGGCTGGTCCTGGAGCTGTCCGGAGGCAACGGTTTCGCCGTGGGCATCGTCATGGCTCTGCAGTTCGGACCCACCCTGGTGCTGTCGGTGTGGGGCGGGGTTCTCGCCGACCGCTACGACAAGCGTCGACTGCTGATGGCCACCCAGGCGGCGGCAGCCGTCTTCGGATTGGTGCTGGGCCTGCTGGACGTCGGCGGGTTCGTCGAACTCTGGCACGTCTACATCCTCGCGTTGCTGCTCGGATGCTCGTCGGCGATCGACGCTCCGGTGCGACAGTCCTTCACCATCGAGATGGTCGGACCGGAACGTCTTCCCAACGCCATCGGGCTGAATTCGATGACCTTCAACCTGGCCCGTATCATCGGCCCGGCCATCGCCGGCGTCGGGATCACCCTGGTGGGTACGGGCTGGGTCTTCCTGGTCAACGCCGCGTCGTTCGTCGCCGTCTTCTTCGCACTGAAGATCATGCGACCCGACGAGTTGTTCCGCGTCGAACGAGCACCGCGTCGGAAAGGTCAGGTGCGGGAGGGATTCCGGTACGTCGCCGGACGGCCCGACCTGTGCGTCATCCTCGGCACGGTGGTGGTCGTCTCGACGTTCGGCATCAACTTCCCGCTCAGTCTGTCCGTCATCGCGCGCAACACCTTCGACAAGGGTGCCGACGCCTACGGCCTGTTGTCGACGGTGCTCGCGGTCGGCACGATGTTCGGTGCGACGTTGGCCGCACGGCGACGCGGGACGCCCGGTATCCGGCTGTTCGTGTTGTCCGCCATCGCCTTCGGCGTCTTCGAGACGCTCGCCGGGTTGATGCCCGCGTTCTGGGCCGTCGCCGTGATGCTGATCCCCGCCGGTGCAGTGCAACTGACCTTCAGCACAGTCGCCATGAACATCCTCCAGGCGTCGGTGCCCTCGGACATGCGTGGACGCGTCATGGGGATCTACATGCTGTGCTTCCTGGGCGGAACCCCACTGGGCAGCCCACTGCTCGGGTGGATCGCCGATGTCGTGGACCCGCGCGCACCCTTGGTGGTGGGCGGCGTCGTCTCACTGCTCGCCGGCCTCGGAGCGGCCCTCGTGGTGCGGCGCACGCACGTGGACCGCATCGACGAGGCGGTCGGCGCCAGCGTCTAGAAGTGCCAGCCGATCTGCGGCTGACTCGGCGTACCGAAGACGAGGTCGAACTCGTGCAGCGCCTTCTCCGACGTCGCCGCAACGCGTCCCGCGGCGGCGAACTGACGCGCCCGGTGCGCACCCAGATACATGCTGCCGAGCACCGACGACGACACCGTGACGTCGGGATCGGCGTCCGTGCGGGTCACTTCCGCGTGGCCGTCGCGGGAGACGAAGCGGAACGCTCCACCGGCGTTCAGGAACGGGTCCTCGACGCCGATGGTGAGATCGGTGTCGATTGCGTACGTGCGGGCGGAGAGGGCCGCGGGAACGTCCATGAGGCGGACCCACAGGCCGTCCTTGACGCCCGTGACCGCGGGGACACGGCGATCGGTGAGCAACGTCAGCAGCGGATCGCCGACCGGCAGGGTCACCTCGATGGTCTCCACCAGGTCGATACCGCACATCACCTGCCACAGGTCCGAGCGCGCCTCGTCCGTCGCGGCGATGATGTCGACGATGCGGGCCTCCTGCGCTCCCGCGGTCCCGACGCGGTAGCCGCGGCGGAAGGCGATGTACCCGTCCGGGTGCACGATGAAGAACAGCTTGGAGAAGCCGCCGCGGGAGTTCTTGCGGTCGGCGAAGAACCGGTGCCACCGGGTCTGAGGCATCGGTTGGGCACCGGCAGTCTGACGCTGCCAGCAA
>NZ_JXQS01000012.1:0-83147 GCF_000834565.1 Rhodococcus sp. MEB064 | reverse complement strand
TGGCGGGGGCGTCGACCGGCGCCCCCGCCCCGCCATTCGTCAGTGCCGCTAGACCGACCCCCACGTCCAGTCCTTGACCTCCGGCATATCCTCGAGGTGCTCGACGACGTAGGACCGGTGGCGCTCCAACTGGTTCCGGCAGTGATCGGCCAGTTCCTCACTGCGTTCGGGTACCCGCCTCGCCCGTCGCAAGGCGTCGAGAACGAGGTGGTACCTGCTCATTTCGTTGACGACGACCATGTCGAACGGCGTGGTGGTCGTGCCCTGCTCACTGAAGCCGTGCACGTGGAAACGTGCCGCGCCCGTACGCCCGTGGATGAGTTCGTGGACCGCACGTGAGTAGCCGTGGAAGCCGAAGACGACGTCGGTGTCCGCTGTGAACAGCTCGACGAACCTGTCTTCGGGCATGCCGTGCGGATGGTCCGGGACCGGCATCAGCGCCATCAGATCGACGACGTTCACCACGCGCACGCGCAGGTACGGAACCCATTCCCGCAACAACTCGGCCGCGGCCAGGATCTCCTGCGTCGGAACGTCTCCGGCACAGGCGAGCACGATGTCCGGGCGGTCCGGCACCTCCGCTGGACCGGTCGTCCTCGCCTCGGTCCCGGCCCACTCCCAGATCGAGGCCCCTCGCGCGCAATGCTCGTGCGCCTCCTCCAACGTCAGGTACTGCAGGTGCTCCTGCTTGTCGACGACGATGAGGTTGACGTGGTCCCGGCTGCGCAGGCAGTGATCCGAGATCGACAGAAGCGTGTTGGCATCCGGCGGCAGCCACACCCGCACCACCTCGGAGGACAGCGGGATGGCCGCGTCGATCATGCCGGGGCCCTGGTGGGAGAAACCGTTGTGATCGTTGCGCCAGCACGTGCTCGTCAGAAGGATGTTCAGCGACGCGACGGGCTCGCGCCAGCGCAGATCGCGCGCGTGCTGGAGCCATTTGACGTGCTGGATCATCATGGACACGCTGACCATCGCGAACGCTTCGTAGCTCGCGAAGATGCCGTGGCCGCCCGCCAGCAGGTATCCCTCCAGCCAGCCCTGACACAGATGCTCGCTCAACACCTCCATCACTCGGCCGTCGGCCGACAGCGCGGTGTCCCACTCGGTGGTGGGAAGCTGCCAGCACCGATCCGTCACCTCGAAGACCGCGTCGAGGCGGTTGCTGGCGGTCTCGTCGGGGCAGAAGAGTCGAAACGTGCCGCCACCGTCGTCGGTGATGTTGCGCGAGTAGATCTCTCGCAGCAGCTCACCGAGGACCTTCGTCGTCCCGTGGAACGTGGTGCCGGGGGAGGGAATGTCGAGGGCGTACTCGTCGAGCGGCGGAATGGTCAGCGGGGTCAGGAGTCGGCCGCCGTTCGCGTAGGGAGTCGAGCCCATCCGCTTGTCACCGGTCGGAGCGAGCGCCGCCAGTTCCGGTGCCAGCGTTCCGTTCTCGTCGAACAGCGTCTCGGGGTGGTACGACTGGAGCCATTCGCGCAGCAGCTCGAGGTGCGCCGGGTTGTCCCGCACACCGGACAAGGGAACCTGGTGTGCCCTATTGGTTCCCTCGACCAGAACACCGTCGACCTCGTGGGGACCGGTCCACCCTTTCGGTGTCCGCAGAACGATCGCCGGCCACCGGGCGCGACCGCCCGTGCCGGACCGGGCAGCATCCTGGATCTCGCGAATGGTGGTGTGGGACTCCCGTAGTGCTCGCTCGAAGTCGCGGAAGACGTGTCGAGGATCGTCACCCTCGACGACGACGGGGGACCATCCCTGTCCCGACAGATAGTTCGTCACGTCCTCGTCGGACATGCGGCCGAGCACGGTCGGGCCGGCGATCTTCGCGCCGTTCAGGTGCAGGATCGGCAGAACCGCACCGTCGCGTCGGGCGTTCAGGAAGGCCGGTAGTTTCCACGACGCGGACAGGGGTCCGGTTTCCGCCTCACCGTCGCCGATGACGCAGGCGACCGTCAGGTCGGGCCGGTCGAACGCCGCACCGGCGGCATGCACCAGCGCGTAACCGAGCTCGCCGCCTTCGTGGATGCTGCCCGTGTGGGCACGCTGACATGGCTCGGAATGCCACCGGGTGAGGAGAATTGGCGGCACAGGACATGCACGCCGGCGGCGTCCCGCGAGACCTTCGGGTAGATCTCGCTGTAAGTGCCCTCCAGATACGTGGACGCGACCAGGGCCGGACCGCCGTGGCCCGGTCCGGTGACGTACAGCCAGTCGGTGTCGGTGCGTCGAATGTGTCGGTTCAGCAGCGTGTAGATCATCGACAGTCCGGGGCTGGTTCCCCAGTGCCCCAGGAGTCGAGGTTTGATGTGCTCGGCTCGCAGTGGCTCGCGCAGCAACGTGTTGTCCTGCAGATAGATCTGCGCGACGGTCAGATAGTTCGCGGCGGCCCACCAGCGCAGGTCCAGGTCCAGGTCGTGATCCTCGTACGGCATGTGCGGTCCTCTCCCGACCGGGTGGCCCCGCTCGTCGGCAGTGGCCTACCCGTGGGAGGCGGATCCATGCAGCGCCGAAGCGGTGGATCCCACGACGCTCATCTCAGTCCTGGGGCGGGGCGTCGTCCGCCGCGGTTCCGAAGATGTCCGCGCCGGCGATTCCGTCGAGGACCGCATGCCGGAGCTGCGGCGGCACGAGCAGGACGTCGCCGCCGACGATCAGGCCCTCGTCGATGAAGGCGCGCAGTCGAGCGGTGACGAGCTCCGCGGTGCGCTTGTCCTCGCCCTCCAGGTCGTCGTAGTTCTCGTCGAGGTTGCCCTCCGGAGGATCGGGGGTCATCGCCGCGAGCACGCTCTGGGCGACGAAACTGTCGGCGACCGACGCGGAGACGTCCACCTCCTCGCCGGCGGACAACTGCACCCGCACGAAGGCAGCGACCACCGCACGCAACGCCTCGACAGCGCGGGCGCGGAAGTCGGCGGCGAGAGGTCCCGGAGCGGCGCCGCTCGCGGAGATCTCGACGACACCGGACTCGATCGCACAGTTCCAGGTGTGGGCCAGCTCGGGAACATCGGCCGGCATCTGGAACGCGGAGGCGGGGACGTTCACACCGAGGGCGTCGGCTACCGCACGTGCGTCCACGGGAGCACCGGTCGACGACCAGGCCAGTAGCGCATCCACTCGACCGATCACGGCGAGTTCCGCGAGGGCGCCCGCCTCGTCGCTCGCGGACACGTCGGGAAGCGTGACGTCGTCGGGGGTGAGGGTGTCGGGCATTCCGTCGACGAAGTCCGTGAGGTCTTCCATGCAGTGCTCGTAGTCCGCGTCGCTGCCGCTCCAGATGTCCTCGTCGTCGAGGAACGTCAGATAGGACAGGGCGCTGAACACCAGGTGCAGCGCCGCGTCCTCGCTCGCCTCGGTGTTCTGCGCGAGGACGGACTCGGCGGCGTCGAGAACGAGATGGGCGTCGTCGGGTGTCCACGCGGTGGGGGTGAACTTCTCGTGGACCCTGGTCAGTTCGCCCAGGAGCGACTCGACGACACGCCTGGTGGGTTCGATGTCCCCGGCACCGTCCTGCGCTGCCATCCAGGTCACGAAGCGTGCGAGGACGCGTTCGGTGGTGGAGGCCGTGGGTGCACCGGTCTGACGACGCCGACGTGCTGCGGTCTTGGCCGCACGCTTCTGGCCACGGTTGGACGGTCGATTCGATCCCATGCGCCGACCCTAGTGGTGCACGGACACGCGTCGACGCGGTAGGTTGCCGCCGACTGTGACCCAGATCATGTGCTGGCGGTGCACGCTTCTGCGTTCTCGGTACGACTCACCTTCATACGAACACGAACGCGCCCGGTAGGGGCCGCGTCGAAAGGAGCTCACCATGGCCGACTTCATCGAGAAGGCACAGAACAAGGTCGACGAGGCCGCAGGCGCCGCGAAGAAGAAGGTCGGCGAGACCACCGGGGACGACTCGCTGCGCACCGAGGGTGCCGCACAGCAGACGAAGGCGGACGGCAAGCAGGCCGTCGACAAGGCCGGCGAAGCGGTCGACGACGCCAAGGATGCCGTGAAGGACACGGCGGGCGACGTCGCCGACAAGACCGAGCACGCGGCGAACAAGGTCGCCGGCAAGGCGGACGACGCCGCCAACAAGGCAGCGGACAAGGCGAACGAGGTTGCCGACAAGGCAGGTGACGTCGCGGACAAGGCTGCCGACAAGGCGAACGAGGTCGCTGCCAAGGCGCAGGA
Source organism: Rhodococcus sp. MEB064 (assembly GCF_000834565.1). NCBI lineage: Bacteria > Bacillati > Actinomycetota > Actinomycetes > Mycobacteriales > Nocardiaceae > Rhodococcus > Rhodococcus sp. MEB064. Next base: position 78,965 of record NZ_JXQS01000012.1, on the reverse strand, counting down.
CAAGGCCGGTGAGGTCGCGGACCGCGCCAAGCACGCCGCCGACAACGTCGCCCAGCAGGTGCGCAGCTTCGATGCGAACTCGTCCGATGTGAAGAAGGCCTCCGCTGTCAGCGCGCCCGTCATTGCCGCCGTCATCGGCGCGATCGTCGCCGTCGTCCTCGTGCGCCGTCGCCGCAACGCGCCGCGCCGCATCGCCGAGCAGCGTCTGTCCGCCGCCCAGAGCTTCGGCCACGATCTGGCCGAGACGGTGAAGCACAAGCTCGATCGCTGATCACCGGACGATATCCGGTCCAATGCTGCGGACTGTTCGTTCGAACGAGGGGGCAGCGTTGAACTGATCACCGTTCACCGTCACCGCGGTGCACGGTGAGCTGCAACCGAATGCGGCGTCTGCAGGGGCAGGCGCCGCATTCGTCTGTCCGGGATCCGAATGTCCCACCGCGCCGGGAACCGACGGGGCCGTGAATCCGTCCATGTCTGTACGCGTCGTCGATCGACGGCGTCGACGGGTCGTTCGGGGGGAGACCGGTATGGAACACACGGCTGTCGATACACCGGCCATGGTGGATGTGGGTCGAGCACTGGGGCGGGTGTCCGGCGATCTCGAGCGTGAGATCGCCGATGCGGCAACGGCTGTCGCGGCGATCGCCGCCTCGTGGCACGGCGGCGCCGCGAGCGCGTTTGCCGACGGCTGGGCGGCGGTCCACCACGGTGCACGAGAAATGGTGGCGGTTCTCGCCGAGTCCGCGCGCACTCTGGAGGTCGCGGCGACAACGTATGCGCGGCAGGACGAGTCGACAGCCGCCGCCGTCGCGGGTGCATCGTGAGCGGCTACCGTGCCGATCTGGCGGAGCTGGACTCGGTGGTGGCACGACTGGCGCACATGGTCGCCACGACGCGTAGCGCACTCGCCGAGGTGACGACACGGGTGGATGCGCTGCCCTGGGACGGAGCCGCCGCCGACGCGCACCGAGCCGTGCATGCTGCATGGGCGTCGAACGCCCGCGACATGACCGAGGGTGTCGAGTCGATGAGACGTGCTGCGCAGCGGGCACATTCGTCCTACACCGCCGCGGTCGATGCCAATCTGCTCATGTTCGGCCGACGCTGATGGCGCCTCCGGCGGTTCTCGACGTCTCGCCCGAGGTCTACGCTGCCGCGGCGCGCTCGATCTACCGTGCCGAGCAGGTCATGTCGGATGCGGCTGCCGCTCATCACGCTGCTGCCGCCCGGTGGGCCGGCATGGCAGGAAGCGATGCTGCCGGCGAGCAGTGGGGCACGTCGTACGACGGGCAGGTCACCGAACTCGGCCGATCCCTCGCCACCGTCTTCTCGGCCACCTCCGTCACGGCTCGACTCGTCGAGCAGGCCGGCGCCAATCATGCTGCTGCGGAGGCGAATGCGCTGACCCCGGGGGCGCCGCCGCCGGTCGGAAGGGCGCCCGCATCCACCAGGCAACTCGACTACCCCAGCTCCGTGGGGGATTCCGGGCCCGGCCTGCAGGGTGCGGTCGAGCTCGCCGACGCGGTCGGTGTGCCGTGCCCCAACGGAGACACCGGAGCGTTGCGCGACGCGGCGCGGCAGTGGATCGTGCTGGGCCAGGCAATGCTCGATGCCCGCTCCGACATCCTGTCGGCTACGTCCGACCTGGCTGCGGTTCGGTCGCCGGAGCTCGACGGCATGCATCGCGATCTGCGTCGATTGTCCGACGCGGTGGAAGCCGCAGCGGGTGCGTGTTCCGGACTCGCCGCCCTCTGCCGCGACTACGCGGAGCGACTGGACGAGGCACGTCGGGAGATCCGGGACCTGATCGAACGGTTCGCGCTCGAGGAAGCCGCGGCCGTCGCGGTCGGTATCGGATTGGCCTTCGTCTCCGCCGGGCTGTCGGCCGCGGCCGGGGCTGCGGTGGCCGCCGGTCGGTTCGCCCGTACAGCCGCCCGTGTTCGCCGGGTCATCGATGCGCTGCACGCGTTCGCACGGATGCGGCGGAACGAGACCTCGATGCAGACCATGCGGCGGGCCACCGACGATGTCGAGGACCTGACGTCGCGGGTACCCGTCGGCCTCGAGGACGTGGCGGCGGTCGAGCGCAGTACCGGGGCCCCGCCTGCCGGGTGGTCGTCCACCAGGGCGCTCGACGATCACTTCGCCCGTCACGGCGCCGACGTCGGAGCGCGGTCGTCCGACGAGTACGCCGACCTCGCGGCGCGGTTCCGCACGGAGGGATCACACCAGGTGAAGGTCGGTCCCGACGGCACGATCCGGATGTACGACGCCGAGACGAACACCTTCGCGTCGTACACGCCGGACGGCATCACCAAGACATACTTCAAGCCTGGTTCCGGTGCGTCGTACTGGGACCGTCAACCGGGGGTCATCACCGAATGAGCGACACCGTCTGCCCGATCTGCCACTATCCGGATCTTGCCGAACCGCCGTACTCGGACGCCGGTGCGTCGTACGAGATATGCCCGTCGTGCGGCTTCGAGTTCGGAGTCACCGACGACGATCTCGGTGTCTCGCCGCAGTCGTGGCGCCGTCGCTGGATCGAGCAGGGCTGTCCGTGGACGTCGTCGGCTCCTCGGCCGGAGGGGTGGGACGGCGCGCGTCAGTTGCGGGGGTGACCTGCGCGGCTCAGGGCAGCAGGTACGAGTAGGCAGAGCATTCCGAGGCGACACCGATGTAGACGAGTCCGTCGGACTGTTCGTCGGTCCACCCGCGGGCTCGGGTGCGATCGGCTGTCTCGGCCAGGATGTCGACGCCGGTGCGACCGACGGCGAGGTCACGGCAGATCGCGGTGACCGAGGTGTCCATGAACGCGGCGGTGTCCGCATCCGTCGGGAAGCCCGCCATCTCCATGATCTGTGCGAAGGCGTCGACGGGTTCGGCGGCGGCGATCCGTTCTCCCGCCGCGGTCACCACGGCCGGGGTGTCGATGGTGGGGACGGGAGTGCCGATGGACGACTGCCTCGCGGGTGTCGGAACGTCCGAGGCGTCGGCGGTCACGCCGTCGCCCAGCACCATGGTCGTCGTCGCGGCGCCGGCCAGGACGACCACCGCGGCGCCGATCAGCGTCAGGCGTCGTCCGGTGCGGGTCGGGCGCCGATGTGCTGGCATCACATGTCCTCGATAAGTGGGTCAGTCACTGACTTATACCCATTTTCGAGCACAATGTTACTGCTACTTCACAGAAACTCGGGGGAACGCGCGCATGGACAGAATCACCCGTCGAACGCTCGGTGCCTGGGTGATCAAGTGCAATCCGCGGCGGACCGACGCCGTCGCGCTGCTGGCGACCGGTGATGCGGGCGGCGAGTGGTGCGTCGCGCCCAACTACCGGTCCCGGCTCATGGGTGAGGGTCAACCGGTTCTGCTGTGGGTCAGCAATGCCTCGGGTGCCCACCCGACACGGGGTTTCTGGGGACTCGGAACAGTCCTCGGACCAGCTGTCGACATGCACGATCCGCACGATCGGCGACTGCACGTTCCCACCCGTATCCGGACGTTCGACGAACCGCTGACTGCCGCGGAGTGTGCCGTCACCGCAGGGCTGGACGCACTCGAGGTCCTGCGGTCCCCGCAACAGTCGAATCCCTCGGTGATCACGGCCGACGAGTGGGCCGTTCTGGGTCCGATCGTGAGCGCGCGACTCGGCCGCAGCTGAGCCCGTGGGGACTGTTCCCGTCGGGCGGATGTCTCTAGTGTCCGGGGTATGACAGCTGATGTTCGCGCGAGCACGGTCGACGGAATCCTGACGCGATCGGCGCGTCGTCACCCGGACAGGCCCGCGCTGGAGTTCGACGGCCGCACCCACACCTACGCGGAGCTCGACGGCGTGGTCTCCCGCGTGGCACGGCACCTGGTGTCGACAGGTCTGCGTCCGGGAGACCGAGTAGCGGCGTACGGCACGAATTCGGACTCCTACATCGTGGGTTTCCTCGCGTGCTCGCGAGCCGGCCTCGTCCACGTGCCGATCAACTACGCGTTAGTCGAAGACGAGTTGACCTACCTCGTCCGTCAGTCGGGAGCGCGCGCACTGCTCGTCGATGATGCTCTGGAATTGGCCGTCGCCGCGGTCCGTGACGGGCTGGCGCTGGACAGGGTGCTGTCTCTGCAGACGCTTACCGACCTCCCCGACGCAGACGTGTCACTTCCCACGGTCCGCACCTCGGATCTGGCGCAGTTGCTCTACACGTCCGGGACGACGTCGAAACCCAAGGGCGCGATGATGTCTCACGGCGCTCTCGTCAGCGAATACGTGTCGTCGGTTCTCGCACTGTCCTTCGGCTCCGACGATGCGCCGTTGATCGCGATGCCGCTCTACCACTCCGCCGGGATGCATGTCTTCGCTCTGCCGTACCTGTCGGTGGGGGCGACGGTCCGCCTGATGGCCAAGCCCGACGTCGCGGAGATCCTGCGCCGGGTGGAGGCCGAACGCATCGGGTCGCTCTTCCTGGCGCCGACGGTGTGGGTGCCGTTGGCCGGTCACCCCGATCTCGACAGTCGGGACCTGTCGTCGTTGAGGAAGGCCCAGTACGGAGCGTCGATCATGCCGGTCACGGTGCTCGAACGGCTCCGGACGCGGTACCCGGAGCTGAAGTTCTACAACTGTTTCGGCCAATCCGAGATCGGGCCGCTCGCGACGGTGCTGCAACCCGAGGAGCACGACGAGCGCCCCGCGTCGTGTGGACGGGCGGTGTTCTTCGTCGAAACGCGCGTGGTGAGTGCCGACGGTGAGGACGTGGAGGACGGTGAACCGGGAGAGATTCTCTACCGTTCGCCGCAGTTGTGCGACGGGTACTGGGACAACCCCGACGCCACAGCCGAGGCGTTCCGCGACGGCTGGTTCCACTCCGGAGACCTGGTGACCCGCGACGCCGAGGGATTCGTGACCGTGGTGGACCGCATCAAGGACGTCATCAACACCGGCGGGATCCTGGTCGCCTCCCGCGAGGTGGAGGACGCGATCTACACCCATCCCGCTGTTGCGGAGGTGGCCGTCATCGGCGTTCCCGACGACAAGTGGATCGAGGCGATCACCGCCGTGGTCACGGTGAAGGACGGTCACACGGTGACCGCGGAGGAGATCGTCGAGCACGTGTCGGGCCGCATCGCACCGTTCAAGATTCCGAAGCAGGTGCGGTTCATGGACGAACTGCCGCGTAACCAGAGCGGCAAGCTGCTCAAACGCGAGTTGAGGTGATCGAACCGAGGTTCGGCGTGTTACACGTGTGACTGATGTGACTGGTGGTACTTCTGACTCGTGAGTTCCCGCGCGTCCGCGGTAGCCGCATCGCTCGGGGAGTGCCGTCATGCACATGGGTAGACGAGTTGCGCAGATAGTGGTCGTGGCGGCGATGGTGATCGCGTCGCTGAGCGTCCCGGACGCCTCGGCGGCCAGTTCGTACGTGGGCCGCCAAGGAATCGGTCTCAACGGCATCGACTTCCGTGCCAGTTCGGCGGTGCAGAAAACTCAGGCGGCACGGGTGGCGGGTACCGGCGCCAAGTGGGTCCGGATCGAGATCGACTGGTGGTACGTCCAGGACGGCGGCCGCACATCGTTCAACTGGGCGGGTCCCGACGGCGCGGTGGCCGCAGCCAAGGCGAAGTCGCTCAACGTGCTGCTGCTGATCCAGAAGACACCGCCGTGGGCGCGGACCACGGCCGACGGCAGCACACCTCCGACGAATCCGAACGACTACGCCACGTTCGCCGCGAAAGTCGTCAGCAGGTATGCGCCGCAGGGTGTCCGGTCGTACGAGGTGTGGAACGAACCGAATCTGTGGATGTTCTGGGCGGACCCGGTCACCGGGAAGCCGAACGTGCAGGGCTACGTCGACCTGCTGAAGGCCGCGTATCCCAAGATGAAGGCCGCCACGTACAGCTCCATCAGCATCGTCGCCGCCGGGCTGTCGCCGTACGGAACGACGGGGCAGAGCCCGGAAGGGCACGCGATCTCCCCGCTCACCTACCTCGACCAGATGTACGACGCGGGAGCGAAGAACTACTTCGACGCCGTCGGGTGGCACCCGTACACGGCGCCTGCGATGCCGAACGACACTGCGGACTGGAATGCGTGGTCTCAGATGAGCGTCGACTTCACCGATGCTCAGGGTGCGATCTACCAGAAGAGTGCGCGCACGATCATGACCGAGAACGGTGACGCCGGGAAACTCATCGTCATGACGGAAGCGGGCGCGGCGACGGCCGGAGATCCCAGCCTCACCGAGCAGGACCAGACCACCGCCTACCGGCAAGCCGTCGACAACCGGCTGTCCTACAGCTGGGCCGGGCCGATCTTCTTCTACGAGACCACCGACCGGGCCCCGCTGACCACGGTCGATCCCGACAAGGAGAACTACTTCGGGATCTACCGCGCCGACGGCACCGCCAAGCCCGCGGTCGGTGTGTTGACCAGCGTGCGCTGAGTCAGTTTTCGCAGCCCACGCCGTCGCCGTCGCGATCGAGGTGCGATCCGTATCCGGGGTCGCCCGCGTAGACGGGTGCGGCGCCGGCAGCCTTCGCGGCCGAGCAGTTCTTGTAATACGCCGAACCCGACGACTCCTCGACGTAGGGCGCGGGTGCCGGGATCGGGGCGGGGGCGACGAACGGAACGGGCGCGGGGACGTACGCACGGTCGATGTCGGGGACGTCGACATACGGCGTCTCGACGTACACGGGCTCGGTGTACGCGGGTTCCGTGGTCGGAGGTGGCGCGTACACGGTGACGGTCTCTTCGGTCGTGGTGGCCGAGGTGGTCGTCGTCGTGGTGCTCCGCGGAGTCGTGGTCGTCGGGCGCGCGGAGGTCGTGGTGGGTACCGACGTCGTGGTGGTGATGACGGTCTCGGCGCTGGCGTCGACGGTCTCGGGGTCCTGCATGGCGCCGAGTCCGATGACGGACAAGCCGACGAATGCTGCGACGGCAGCGGTGATCTTGCCCCGGTTGCCCTTCTTCCGCGTCTCGACGTGGGGAGGCTGGTAGGGCGGGGGGTACGCGTTCGACATGGAAGAAGATCCTCGGAGATGGAAGCGACGGGTCACACTCACGTCGCCGTCGACGCCCGCAGTGTTACAGGCTGGTCGGTATGTGTACACCGTCCGCAGCAGGACGTGAGGTCACGGCAGCGCGCGCAGGATCTCCGCGACATCCGTCGATCCCGCGAGGTCCGCGACGACACGATCGATCGTCGCGGCGTCCTTCCTGCCGACGAGTTGCTCGATCTTGGCCAGCACCTGCGCGTCGTCGAGGGGGAAATGGTCCACGTCGCCCACGGGGTTGGGCGTCCCGGCCGACAGCACCTCGCCCGTCGTCAGGACGACGTCGACTTCCGCGGCGCGTCGATCGGGGAGCAGGCGGGTGAGATCCGGCGACGACTCGACGTGCACACGCGCACTGAAGTCCTCGGCACGGCGGAAGGAGTCCGTCTGCGGTGTCAGTGCGTCCGCGTCGATCCGGTCGTTCGTCATCGCCGCAGCCACGACGAAGGGCAACGAGAACATCGCTTCGAGTCGTGTCTCCGGGTGTCTTTGGAACAGCGGCTCGGCCAATGCGTGCGTGCGGACATGTACTGCGGCGACGTGTCGAGCGGCGAACGACGGACGCAATCCGTAGACGGTGTCCACCGCGGCGTGCGTGTACGAACAGCTCGCGTGACGCTTGGCGTACCCCTGATCGATGGCGAAGACACCGTCCGGATCGAGGGACAGCGCGACCGGATCGAGAGAACCGACGATGTCGCCGAGTGTCGACGAGGCAGCCCCGCTGTTGTGCACCAGTCCTGAGGCTGCCAGTCGCGCCGCGTCCAGACCGGCGCGCACGGCACCGCCGATCCAGAGATTGCGGGCGAAGTTCCCGGCCAGCACCACATCCCACGGCGCCACGTGCACCAGGGCGGTCGATGCGTCGATCGCGGCCGCAGTGCGGTCGGCGTCGAGTTGCCAGATCACCGCGGCGGCGGTCGCGGCGCCCGTCGCACCCCAATGGCCGTGCGTGTGCCAGCGAGGATCGCGTGTCAGGGCCGCGCCGAATCGGGTGGCCACCTCGTACCCCGCCACGACGGCGGCGAGGAATCGGGTGCCCGGCACAGGTCCGTCGGCGAGGCGTGTCGCGGCGATGGCTGCCGGAACGACGTGCGCTGCCGGATGACCCGCCGCGTACTTGTTTCCCTCGTCCAGTTCCAGGCAGCACGACGCGACGGCGTCGAGGTACGACGCGGTCTCCGCCGTCGTCGTGACCGCGCGCCCGATCGTCGACGAACTGCCCGGCTCGGACCGCCATCGGGCCGTCATCGCCGTCACCTCGGGGGTTCGCGCGCCCGCCAGCGTGACCCCCAGGAGATCCAGCAGAACGGTGCCGACTCGGGTGTCGTGTGCGATCGACCGGTCCTCGAGGGCTGTCGCGAAGGCTGCCAACCTGTCGACGGCGTCGTGGATGCGTTCCGCTGATCGGAACGTCTCTGCGGGGCTCATGCGGGTAACGCTAAGCACGCTGCGCAGGGCGGTCAAGATAGCCGCCGTGAAACCGCTGCTCCTGTTAGTCTGACTGCCATCGGAACCGCTGCGTCAGCGATTCCGCTCAGCGGAACAGGAACCCCGGTCGGCTCAGCTAGAGGAGATACACAGCTCATGTCGGACAGACTTCTCGAGGCCGTCACGGCCGGTATTCGTACGGTGGATCTCGGTCGCCAGCTCCGCGTGGGCATGCCGCAGTCGCCGAATCACCCGCAGTTCTGGCACACCTTGCCGCGTCGGCACGGTGACATGACGCGTGCTGACGGCGGTAGCGCGGCGAACGACATGATCACCACGGGCACGCACGTCGGCACCCACATCGATGCGCTCGCTCACGTGTCGCACGACGGCAAGATGCACGGCGGAGTCGACGCGGTCGAGGCCGGGATCGGCGGCAAGTACGTCGAACTCGGAGTGCACACCATCGCCCCGATGATGCGACGCGGTGTCCTGCTGGACATCCCGAGCGTCCGGGGCGTCGATCGTCTGGAAGGCGGCGAGGAGATCACCGTCGACGACCTCGAATCCGCCTGCGCCGCGGAAGAAGTCGAGATTCGTGCCGGGGACGTCGTCCTCATCCGCAGCGGATGGGCGCAGATCTTCGACGAGGGTCAGCCGTATGTCGGGGGACCGTCGGGTGTTCCCGGAGTGAGCGAGGCCGGCGCGACGTGGCTCGCGGCCCGCAACATCCATGCAGCGGGTGCGGACACCATCGCCTTCGAGAGGCTCGCTCCCGGAGGCGGCCACGCGCTGCTGCCGGCGCACCGAGTGTTGCTCGTGGAGAGTGGCATCTACATCATCGAGGCTCTCGACCTCGAGGAGTTGGCGCGCACCCGGACGTACGAGTTCACGTTCGTCCTGGTGCCGCTCAACATCTTCGGAGCAACGGGCTCGCCGGTCCGTCCGCTCGCGGTGGTGTCGGCATGACGGACACCACGCTGGCGCAGCATCTGGCACGCTTCGCCGTCGACTCGACCTTCGATTCGCTGCCGGCGGACGTCGTCGACAGCGTCGGCCTGCGAGTCCTCGACACCCTCGGTATTGCCGTCGCCGCGACGGCGCTGGAGACGAGCAAGGCCGCCATCTCGTGGGCCACGGAACAAGGCGGCAACGCCGTCGCGTCCGCCGTCGGCGTGCGGGAAAACCTCCCCCCGACGCTGGCCGCGTTCGTGAACGGAGTGTTGGCCCATTCACTCGACTTCGACGACACGCACCTTCCGTCGGTGCTGCACCCGAGCGCGAGCGTGGTTCCGGCGGCACTCGCTGCTGCCCAGCACCATGGAGCGACCGGCCGTGATCTCGTGCGCGGCATCGCGATCGGCCTCGAGGTCTGCGTGCGCCTGGGTATGGCGGGCTTCGACCCGGAAACCAAGAATTCCGTGTTCTTCGAGCACGGCCAACATGCGACGTCCATCTGTGGAGCCATGGGCGGCGCCGTCGCTGCGGCCGTCATCGGAGGCGCATCGGCCGACGGAATCGTCGACGCGCTGGGTATCGCCGCGTCGATGGCGGCCGGCATCATCGAAGCGAATCGGACGGGTGGCACGGTCAAACGCCTGCACTGTGGATGGGCGGCGCACTCCGCGGTGTCCGCCGCCGGGCTGGCACGTCACGGCATCACCGGCCCCCCGACCGTGCTGGAGGGCCGGTTCGGGTTCTTCCAGGCGTGGCTACACCAGTCGGGTCGCGGTGAGGAGATCACGGACGGGCTCGGTGATCACTGGGCGGCACCCGGCATCTTCTTCAAGCCCTATCCGGCGAATCACTTCACGCATGCGGCCATCGATGCGGCTGCGGCACTGAGGAACCGGGGCATCACCCCGGACGACGTACGTCAGTACGTTCTGGGGGTGCCGGCCGCCAACCTTCGCACCATCGGTGAGCCCATCGAGGTGAAGCGGACCCCGCAGACGGGGTACATGGCACAGTTCAGCGGCCCGTACGCCGTGGCGGTGGGAATGCTCGGCGGTGGGGGACTCGGAGCAGCTCTCGACGACTACACCGACGAGAAGGCGACGTCGACGCAGCGGCGAGAGATCATGGCGCGCGTCGACGTGGTCCCGGATGAGCGCTGCGATGCGATCTTCCCGCATCAGTTCCCGGCTGTGCTGACGGCTCATCTCCACGACGGCGCCACCGTCGTCGAGGAGGTCCTGACGACCCGTGGAGGGCCGGACCGACCGTTGTCCTTCGACGACGTCCGCGCGAAGTTCACCGCCAACGTCACCGGGCTGCTGCAGGATTCGGCGGCAACGGATTTCGCCGCCCTGTGCGCCACACTCCCCGGCATCACCGACGTAGGAACACTCCTCGACCCACTTCGTCGGCTCGGGCCGGCGGCTCGTCCGTCGAGTTGATCAGGCGCGGGCCAGGATCTCCCTGGCTCCGCGCACGACGGCCTCGTCGACGAATCTTCCGTCGTCGTCGACGGTCGGACCTCCGGCCGCGGCGTCGAACAGTTCGACGAGGCGCTCCGCCCGGCGCACGTCGTCCGGTGACGGTGTCAGGGCTGCGTTGATCACCGGGACTTGTGTCGGATGCACCGCTGTCCGGGACCGGAAGCCCATGTCGACGAACTGCTGGGTGGTGGCGACGAACGCGTCGAGATTGCGGAAGTCGGTCGACGTGGGCGCGATCGGTGCATCGAGACCCGCTGCGGCGCAGCCGATCACCACATCGGTCCGTATCGCGTCGACGACGTGACGGGTGGTGTCGCCACGGGTGATGCGCAGGTCCGCGAGAAGGTCCACCTCACCGATCCCGAACGTCTGCACCCGTGGCCGGGACGCCATCGCCGGGATGTCGCGAAGGCTCGCCGCCGTCTCGATGAGCCCGACCAGGGCGATGTCGGTGCCGGCCAGCAAGTCGTCGGCGTCGGACAACGACGTAGCCGAACACTTCGCGACGATGATGCCGGCGACTCCGGGCCTCGCAGCCGCGGCGAGATCCTCGCGGAGGAATTCGGGAGTCACGCGAATCCAGATCTCGGCGCGCGCGTCGGGTCGTGTGTCCAACCATCGGGAGACGTCGGCACGTGCAGTGTCCTTGTGGGTGAGCGGAACCGCGTCTTCGAGGTCGATGATGATCGCGTCCGCGGGGCCTGCCGCGGCCTTGTCGAAGAGAGCCGGTTTGACGGCCGGCACGTACAGGAAGGACCGGGGCACACGACGCGTCATCGGGTAGCCCTGGCCTCGAGGCTCTGCGTGATGGCATGCGCCGCGGCGAGTACCTGACCTGCGTGGACGGCGTGATCGTCGTCGGCCGTCGAGGAATAGCGGAACGCGGGCCCGGACGAGCTGACCGACCCCAGGACGTGGCCCGCCGCGTCGAAGAACGGCGCGGCGATGGACGCGGCGCCGGTGTTGCGCTCGTTGATCGAGGTGCCGTAGCCGATGTCGCGGATCTCGGCGAGCCGCGACAGGAAGATCGAGCGGTCGGTGTCGGGAGTGGTTCCGCTCAGTTCCTCGAACGCCTCGTCGGCATAGTGCTGGGGGAGGAATGCCAGGATCGCGCGACTCGATGCACCGGAGTGCAGCGGATACTGGGGTCCGATCTCGACCACCATCTTCACTTCCTGTGGGCTCTCGTACTGGTCGAGGTAGACGCGTCGGTGGCCGACGAGGACGGACAGCGTCGCGGTCTCCCGTGTTTCCGCGCGCAGGCGCCGCAGAATCGGTGCGGCGATGGACCTGACGTCGAGTTGGCTCCACGCCTTCGTGCCCAGGCCGATGGCGGCGGGCCCCAGCGAGTACGTGGATTCCCCGGTGACCGGTTGGACGATGGATCGGGACGAGAGCGACTGCAGGATTCGGTGGACGACGGCCTTGCTCAGGTCGAGGCGGCGGGCCAGTTCCGAGACCCCCAGTGCGCGGTCGGACTGGGAGAAGGCGAGCAGGACGTCCGCGACTCGATCCGCGGATTCGGTTCCGGTGGACTCGAGTACGACCTTCGAGCTGGGAGTCGGTGCCATATGGCTAACCTTCCACATCGTGCGAACGCCCGCGCGGCTTCGGAGCGTTCCGCTGAGCGAACCATACCCGTAACAAGAAAGTCATCAAAGAGCCTGTTCTGACCCAGTGAGCCGTGCCATACTCAGATGCAAGGGGGATCAGGTGCCACTTCGGTGGTGCGCTGAGCGGAACACAGAACGTGTCCTTTTGCCACACGGTTTCTTTGAGTCGTCGCCACGGTCGGCGCGGAAGGCAGATCCAATCATGAGAAAAGTCGTAGGCGTTCTCGCCGCGGTAGCCCTACTGGGCACCGCCGCATGCGGATCCTCCTCGGGCTCCGACGGTTCGGGTCCGATCAAGATCGGAGCCGTCCACCCCACCACGGGCGCACTCGCCGGAGTCGGCGGGCTGATGAACGACGGTGCGGCACTGGCGGTCGACGACATCAACGCCGCCGGCGGCATCGCCTCCATGGACGGTCGCACGCTGGAGCTGGTGACGGGTGACAGCCAGGGAAAGGCCGAGGTCGGGCAGAGCGAAGCGCAGCGGCTCATCGACGACGGCGCCGTGGCCCTGGTGGGCACCTACCAGAGCGACGTCACGCAGAACGTCGCCTCGGTCGCCGAGCGTTCGCGCGTCCCGCTGGTCATCGACGTCGCCGTCGACGACAAGATCCTCGATCAGGGCTACCAGTACGCGTTCCGGATCCAGCCCAATGCGTCGAGCATGGGCACGGACGGCGCGAAGGCGCTCGCCGCGATCGAGGAGCAGACCGGTCAGGCCATCGACCGAGTCTCCTACCTGCACATCGAAGGGTCCTTCGGCGACAGCGTGTTCGACGCGTTCGAGAAGGAAGCCGCGAACCAGGGCATCTCGTCGGTCCAGGAGATCACTTACCCGGCCACGAACTTCTCCGACGCCACCACCCAGGTGCGGGAAGCGGCCGTGTCCAACCCGGACGTCATCGTCGCCACGGGGTACTACCCGGACGGTCTGCTCATCGCCAACGCGGTGCAGCAGCTGAACGTGAACGTCAAGGGCGTCTACGGAATTGCCAACGGCGCGTTCGACGACAGCTCGTTCCCCGCAGCCGCCGGTGCTGCCGGTGAGGGCGTGCTGTCGGCGAACTACCACTTCGACGCCACCAGCGACCGCGTCAACGACATCCGGTCGCGGTTCGAGGAGAAGTACGGCCGCCCCATGGAGACTGCAGCCATGCTGTCGTACCAGGCGGTCGAGGTCATCGCCGCAGGCCTGGACGACGGTGCGGATGCAGACCCGGAAGCGTTGCGCGAAGCCATCTCCGGCGTCACCATCGAGGATCCGTTGCTCGCCTTCTCAGGTCCCATCCAGTTCGACGAGACCGGCCAGAACACCAACGCGACGGTCATCGTCATGCAGGTGAAGGACGGTCAGGTCGCCCAGGTGTTCCCGGACGAGTTCGCCACCGACGCGATCGAGTTCCCTGTCGGAGCGGGCCGGTGACGGTAGTCGCCGAGGGTGCCGCCGCGGAGAAGAGCCGCCGCGCAGTCAATCCCGGCGTCGCGGTCGGAGGGGCCCTGGTGATCATCCTCGCCGTCGTCTTCTTCGTCGGCGGCAAGGACCAGGGCCTGGTGGGTCAGGCCATCGTCTCCGGGCTGCTGCTGGGCGGCGTGTACGCGCTGATCTCCGTCGGACTCACGCTCATCTTCGGTGTGCTGGGCATCGTCAACTTCGCCCAGGGCGCCATGCTCACGCTCGCGATGTACATCGTCTACGCACTGTCGACGGCCGGGTTGCCCGTCTACCTTGCGACGCTGCTGGCAGTGCCGGTGATGTTCGTCTTCGGCATGGTCGTCCAGGCGACGCTGCTGACCAAGCTCACCATCGGCGGCAGTCACGAGGGCCCACTGTTGGTGACGCTCGGACTGTCGCTGCTGATCATCAACGTGTTGTTGATGGTTTTCGGTGGACGCCCCAAATCCGTTGCGGCGCCGGTCGACGGCTCGCTGTCGATCTTCGGGACGGTCGCGGCCTGGCCGCGGGTGCTCGCCTTCATCGGTGCTGCGGTCGTCGCGATCGCGCTGAAGTCGGTGCTCGAGCGAACACGACTGGGGTTGTCCATCCGCGCTGTCGCGTCCAACTCGGAAGGCGCCAAGCTGGTCGGAGTCGACATCGGCCGGGTGTACGCGTTGACGTTCGGTATCGGCGCGGCCTGTGTCGCGGTGGCCGGCGGGTTGATGACGCCGTTCACCTCGCTCACGCCGTCGGTGGGTGAGCAGTTCACGATCCTCGCGTTCGTGATCGTCGTCCTCGGCGGGCTGGGCAGTGTCGTCGGAGCCATGGTCGGGGGCATCGTCATCGGCCTCGTGCAGACCGTGGGTGCGCTCTACCTCCCCGGTACCGGCTCGCTGATCCTCGTGTTCGCGGTGTTCGTCATGGTGCTCTTTCTCAAGCCCGAAGGACTGTACGGAGGACGCCGATGACCACCACGACACCCGCATCCGCGCCGCCGGAGACTCGTCTGAAGGACACGTGGCTCCGGCGCCAACTGCTCACTCTCGTCATCGGTTTCGTCGTCGTCGCTGCGTTCCCGCTGGTTCTGGGTGAGCAGGCGCAGACCGTGGCCGTGCGGACACTGATCTTCGCGGTCATGGCCGTCGGCTGGAACCTCATGAGCGGGTTCGGCGGAATGTTCAGCTTCGGCCACGCCGCGTTCTTCGGCATCGGCGCCTACACGGGGGCCTACCTGCTGGTGGAACACGGCATCTCGCCGTGGATCTCGATGCTCGTCGCCGCCGTGCTGTCCGCCGCCGTGGGCACGCTGATCGCGTATCTGTGCCTGCGCTACCGGCTCGCCGGATCGTATTTCGCCCTCGCGACGTTCGCGTTCGCGCAGATGTTCCTGCTGCTGGTGCAGAACCTCGAGGTCTTCAATAAGACCGAGGGCTTCAATGTGCCGATCCTGCCGCGTGATTCGTGGTGGATGCTGCAGTTCGAGAAGGGAAGTCCCAACTACATCTGGATCCCGCTCGTGATCCTGGCGCTGGCCGTACTCGGCACCATCTTCTACGTCCGATCGCGGCCCGGTCAGTACGTGCAGGCCATCCGTGACGACGCCACCGCCGCAGCCTCATTGGGTATCGACACGATGAAGTACCGCTTGATCGCCGTCGCAGCGAGTTGCGCGCTGACCGCCGTCGCCGGCGTGTACTACGTGCAGTACTACTTCTTCGTCGGACCTGAGCAGGCCTTCGGGTCCGCGGTGTCCGTGGAGGCCATCGTGCCGGCCGTCATCGGCGGCATCGGCACCATCTGGGGACCGGTTCTCGGCGCCGCGGTCATCGGACCGCTGTCGGAGCTGATCAACCAGCTGCTGCGGAACCCCCCGGCGTTCCTCGAGTTCCTCCAGGGCTCCATCGGTCTGGATGTGGCCGTGTACTCGGTGATCCTGATCCTGATCGTGATCTTCCTGCCCAAGGGGATCTTCGGCACGATTCGCGAGAGGTGGCGCAAGTGAGCGTCCTCAGTATCGAGAATCTGAGCAAATCGTTCTCCGGCATCCACGCGGTGCGCGACGTCAGCATCGACGTCCCGGACGAGCAGTTCCTCGGAATCATCGGCCCCAACGGGGCCGGGAAGACCACCCTGTTCTCCCTTCTGGCCGGCGAGCAGCCGCCCACGTCGGGACGGGTGATCTTCGACGGCACCGACATCACCGGATGGCCTGCGGACAGGATCGCGCGTGCCGGACTGGTGCGCACATTCCAGCTGATGCGGCCGTTCGAGTCGATGTCGGTTCTCGAGAACGTGACCATCGCCGCGCTGTCGAAGCGCAAGTCCCGCGGCGATGCTCGTCGCCACGCACTCGAAGTCCTCGATCGGGTGCAGCTCTCGGATCAGGTGGGCGGCAAGGTGTCGACCATGTCCACCGCGGGACTCAAGCGTCTCGAGTTGGCGCGAGCACTGGCGATGGAACCACGCGTCGTGCTTCTCGACGAGGTTCTGGCGGGACTCGTTCCGGCAGAACGTGCCCCGATGATCGACCTGCTGCGATCGCTGCACAGCGGCGGGCAGACAGTCCTGTTCGTCGAACACATCATGGCTGCGGTCATGGCCCTGTCGGAGCGTCTCGTCGTCATGCACGAAGGCGCGGTTCTGACGGCGGGGGATCCACGCACCGTGATCGAGGACCATCGCGTCGTCGAGGCCTACCTGGGTGAGGAGAGCGCATGATGCTCGAGATCGACGATCTTCACGCCGGCTACCGGCGGCTCGAGATCCTGCACGGCGTCACGATGCACCTCGACAAGAACGAGATCGTCTCCCTCATCGGCGCGAACGGTGCCGGCAAGACGACGACTCTGCGTGCGCTGTCGGGTCTGGTGGCACCGTCCAAAGGGCGAATCGTGCTCGACGGCACCGACATCAGTGGCAATCGCGCCGACAGGATCGTCAAGTCCGGTCTGGTGCACGTCGCGCAGGACCGAGCCCTGTTCGGCAGCCTGCCGGTGTCGGAGAACCTCGAGATGGGCGCCTACACCCAGAAGCGCGGCTCCATGAAGGAGTCGCTGGACCGAGTGTTCGAACTGTTCCCGATCCTCGCGGAACGACGGACTCAACGCGCGGACACCATGTCCGGCGGTCAGCAGCAGATGCTGGCCATCGGTCGCGCGATGATGTCGAAGCCGCGGGTGCTCACCCTCGACGAGCCGTCGGTGGGTCTCGCACCCAAGCTCGCTGCCGAGGTACTCGACGCCATCGTGCGCATCCGGGAAACCGGTGTGACGGTGCTGATCGTCGAGCAGAACGCAGCTCAGGCACTCGCGATCTCGGACCGTGCCTATGTCATCGAGAGCGGAACCATCGTGCTCACCGGTACCGGTGCAGAGCTCGCCCACGACGATCGTGTCAAGGCGGCGTACCTCGGCATCTGATGCCGCATCTCTCGTCAGGAGTTTCCCCGTGCGATTGCTCGCATACACCCCCATCCACGTCGACTTCACCGAGTTCCGCCGCCGCCAGGAGCGTTATGACGCCCTGAGCCCCGCCGGACTGACCGTCGTCCTCCGCAACATCGGCCCGGACGCTCCCCGCGCTCTGGACACCGAGGCGGATGTCCGACGGTCCGAGGCAGTGCTGACGGAGGCCTTCACCACTGCCGACCCGGAGGGCTTCGACGGCTTCCTCCCGGACTGTGTCCTGGACCCGTGCGCCGACCGGTTCGACTCCTTCACCCGGCCGATGTTCGGCTTGTCCCGGCTGACCGCGTCGTTCTACGCATCCCAGGGTCACCGCATCGGCGCACTCGCGCGGAACGGGGCGATCGCTGCGGAATTGGACCGTCGGCTGGCCGGGTACGGCATCGATGCCGAACCGACCACGGTCATGGACCTCTCGTTCGACGACATCGCCGATTCACAAGCATGGGCCGATGCAGTCACCGTTCACGCACAGCGGCTGTCGAGTTCGGTAGCCATCAACGCGTGCTCCGCAGTCGATCTGACGGGGCCACGCACTCGACCTCTGGTCGTCGACCCGACGGCCACCGCGCTCCGACTGTTGGCGCTGACCGCCGATCTCGAGGCGGCGGCATGAGCGAGGACGGTCCCGATCTGGTCGTCGCGGGCGCCGGCGGAGGCCTCGTCGCGGCCCTGCGTGCGGCCGAGCTGGGACTCGATGTTCTGGTGGTCGAGGCCAGCGAACACTTCAAGCGGGGCAACAACACCGCGATGTCGACCGCCATGATTCCCGGTGCCGGATCGCGTTGGCAGCGTGACGCGGGGATCGAGGATTCGCCGGCGACGTTCGTCGACGACGTGATGCGCAAGACCAAGGGTTCCGCGGACCGTGATCTGGCGCAGGCTCTGGCCGATGTCAGTGCCCCACTGGTCGAATGGATGGCGGACCATCTGTCCATCCCACTCACGTTGGTGACCGACTTCGCATACCCGGGTCACTCGGCCCTGCGCTGCCACACCGTCGAGGGTCGACACGGCAGCATTCTGCTCGACCACCTGGTGCGGGCGGTGACAGAGAACCCTCGCATCGATGTGCTCTCCCCGGCGCGCCTCACCGATGTCGTCGTCGAGGACGGTCGCGTCCGCGGTGCTGTCGTCACACTGCCCGACGGCACAACCGAAGCGATCCCGACAGGTGCAGTCCTGTTGGCCACCAACGGGTACGGCGGCGATCACGACCGCGTCGCCGAGCATGTTCCGGAGATCGCCGACGCTCGGTACCACGGCAGCGAGTACTCGCGCGGCGATGCACTGGCCATCGGTGATCGGCTCGGTGCGGCCTCGGCCTACCTCGACTCGTATCAAGGCCACGCCGCGCTGTCGAAGAAGGCGTCGACCTTGGTCGGGTGGGCGACGATCATGCACGGCGGCGTCGTACTGGACGTGACGGGCCGTCGCTTCGGAGACGAGACGACGGGCTATTCGGAGTACGCCGCCCATCTGGCGGCCCGGCCGGATTCCGAGGGCTGGATCGTCATCGACAAGGACATCCACGACAAGTGCCTGTCCTTCACCGACTTCCGCCAGACGGTGGAATCCGGTGCCGTCGTCTGGGCGGACGACCTGTCCGCGTTGGCCGCCGCGACCGGTCTGCCCGTCGAGGCGGTGGTCGAGGAGATGGCGGCAGTGCAGCGCTACGCTCGCGGCGAGGCGCCGGATCCGTTCGGCCGCAGCTCGTTCGAGCATCAGCTCACCGCCCCGTACGCCGCCGTGCGCATCGTGCCGGCGCTGTTCCACACCCAGGGCGGTCTCGTCGTCGACGGCACCGCTCGGGTACTCCGCCCAGACGGCACGGCCATCGACGGGCTCTTCGCGTCCGGGGGCGCTGCCATGGGCATCTCCGGTCACGGCGCCGCCGGCTACCTCGCAGGGAACGGTCTGCTCCCTGCCCTCGGACTCGCGTATCTGGCCGCCGGTGTCGCGGCCGACTCCCATCACTAGAGAAGGATTGTCATGACGAAGCTTCTGATCACCAACGCCCGAGTCGTACGTCCGGGCGCCGATCATCCCGAGGACGGCGAATTCCTGGACCTGCTCGTCGAAGACGGCAAGTTCACCCGGATCGAGGCCGGAATCGACGCCGCCGAGGCCGACACGGTCATCGACGCGGCCGGCAAGGTCGCCTTCCCCGGAGTTGTCGACGCACACCAGCATTGGGGTATCTACAACCCGCTGGGCGAAGACGCCTACACCGAATCCCGCGCCTGCGTGCAGGGCGGCGTGACCACGTCGCTGTCCTACATGCGCACCGGCCAGTACTACATGAACACCGGCGGCTCGTACGCCGACGTCTTTCCGACGGTGCTCGAGGCCACCGAGGGCAAGCCGTTCGTCGACTACGCGTACCACCTGGCGCCGATGTCGAAGGAGCACATCGCCGAGATCCCCTCGCTCATAACCGATCACGGTGTGACGTCGTTCAAGATCTTCATGTTCTACGGCAGCCACGGTCTGCACGGCCGCTCGACCGACCAGAGCGAATTCCTGATGACTCCCGAGGGTGAGCGCTACGACCTCGCTCACTTCGAGTTCGTCATGCGCGGCATCCAGGCGGCCCGTGAGCAGCTCGGCGACAAGGCGGATCACATCTCGCTGTCGCTGCACTGCGAGACCGCCGAGATCATGAGCGCATACACCAAGCTCGTCGAGGAGGAAGGAACGCTCACCGGTCTCGCCGCCTACAGCGCCTCCCGGCCGCCGCATTCCGAGGGCCTCGCGGTCACCATCGCGTCGTTCCTCGCCGACGAGACGCAGCTGCCCAACATCAATTTGCTGCACCTCTCCTCCCGGAAGGCCCTCACTGCCGCGATGCGGATGGCGAAGGCGTTCCCGCACGTGAACTTCCGTCGCGAGGTCACCATCGGTCACCTGCTCGCCGACATCGACACCGCCTACGGTCTGGGCGGCAAGGTCAACCCGCCGCTGCGCCCGCGCGACGACGTCGAGGCACTGTGGGAGCACCTGCTCGGCGGCGACATCGACTGGGTGGTCAGTGACCATGCCTGCTGCAAGGACGAGAAGAAGTTCGCCGAGGACCGCGGCGACATCTTCGCCGCCAAGTCCGGATTCGGCGGCGCCGAGTACCTGCTGCCGGGACTGGTCAGCGAGGGCCGCAAGCGTGGGCTGAGCTGGCGCCGTATCGCCGAGCTCACCTCTCTCAATCCCGCTCGCCGGTACGGACTTCCGGGCAAGGGTGAGATCGCCGTCGGCATGGACGCGGACCTCGCCCTCGTCGATCCCGACCACACGTGGACAGTGCGTCCCGAGGACTCCGAGTCGACGCAGGAGTACACCCCCTTCGAAGGGTTCGAGTTGGGTGCCAAGGTCACCGACACATTCGTGCGTGGACATCGCGTGCTCGACAACGGGTCCGTGGCAGGGGAGCCGACCGGCCGCTACCTGCACAGGCCCTACAAGTGACCGGCCCGCTCGAGGGAATCCGGGTACTCGACGCGTCGACAATTCTCGCGGGGCCGCTGGTCGCGCAGATCCTCGGTGACTTCGGTGCAGACGTCATCAAGATCGAGCACCCCACCAAGCCCGACGGGATGCGCGGTCACGGCCTGGACAAGGACGGCCACCCGCTGTGGTGGACCATGGTCAGCCGGAACAAGCGCGGAATGACGCTGAATCTCGGCAAGCCCGAGGGCGCCGAGGTGTTCAAGAAGATGGTCGCCGAGTCCGACGTCGTCGTCGAGAACTTCCGGCCCGGCACCTTCGAGAAGTGGGGACTGGGATACGACGTCCTGTCCGCGATCAATCCGGGCCTGATCTTGTTGCGGGTCACCGGTTTCGGTCAGACGGGCCCGTACTCCTCGCGTCCAGCCTTCGGCACCTTGGTCGAGTCGATGAGCGGCTTCGCGCATCTGACGGGCTCCGCCGACGGTCCGCCGACACTTCCGGCGTTCGGACTCGCGGATTCGCTGGCGGGCATCGCGGGATCCTCGGCGGTGTCCATGGCGTTGCTGCACCGGGTGAAGACGGGGAAGGGTCAGGAGATCGATCTCGATCTGCTCAGTCCCATCATGACGGCCGTCGGGCCCGGCGTCATCTATGCCGATCAGTTGGGCATCGATCAGGAGCGCACCGGCAACCGATCCAGCAACAACTCGCCGCGCAATCTCTACAAGACGATGGACGGACACTGGTTGGCCATCTCGACCAGCGCCAACTCCATCGCTGAACGAGTTCTGAGGTTGGTCGGCCACCCCGAGGTGCTCGACGAGCCGTGGTTCGCCACCGGCCGGCAACGGGCTGCCCACGCGGATCTGCTCGACGGCTACGTGGGTGGCTGGATCGGTGAACGCACGCGGGACGACGTCATCGCGGCGTTCGAAGCAGCGGGCGCGGCCGTCGCCCCGGTGTACAAGCCGAGCGAGCTTCTCGACGACCCACAGGTCAACGCCATCGAGATGGTGACGACTGTCGACGACGACGATCTGGGTCCGGTGCGGATGCAGAACGTCATGTGGCGGATGGGGGAGAGCCCGGGCAGCATCCGGCATACCGGACGAAGGCACGGAGCCGACACCGACGCCGTTCTGGGGGAGTTCGGATACAGCGGCGAGGAGGTGCGGTCACTCCATGACGCCGGCATCGTCTGACGTCACGGTCTCGCCGGGCACACTGGTCCCATGACTCCTGCTCGCGATGTTGCACAGAAGCTCGGCCGTCGATTGGCGTGGTGGGGCGGCGCGAGCGTCGTCGGCGGAACGGTTGCCGCTGTCGCCGGGCCGAGTTCCGCGGTCCGCGCGTTCGGGCTGCAGTCGGCGGGGTGGGGAGCCATCGATCTCGCCATCGCCGGCATCGGGGCAGCACGGAAATCCGAGGTCGAGGCCGCGAAGCTCCGCAGGACTCTGTGGATCAACACCGGCCTCGACGTCGTCTATATCGCTGTGGGCGCCCATCTCGCGTATCGGACGCCGTCGTTCACGGGCCGGCTGACGCGTGACGACGCCATCGGTCACGGCGCGGCGGTCGTCGTGCAGGGCGCCGCCCTGCTGGTGCTGGACAGCGTGCACGCGCGGCAGCTCGGATAGCTGATTTCGGCGCCGATGTGCGCCGAGTGCCACACTGGGAAGTCGAGGTCGCCGACCGACGCGGGCCCTCGTGCCGGTGCGTTCGTCGGGGGCGCACCGGCCCCTCCCGCCTAGAGTTTCTCCCGCGGCGAATCGCATCCATGTAATTCACGAAAGTCAAGAACCGACACGACCGACCGGTTGCGGCA
Source organism: Rhodococcus sp. MEB064 (assembly GCF_000834565.1). Taxonomy (NCBI): domain Bacteria; kingdom Bacillati; phylum Actinomycetota; class Actinomycetes; order Mycobacteriales; family Nocardiaceae; genus Rhodococcus; species Rhodococcus sp. MEB064. The sequence goes on along the minus strand of NZ_JXQS01000012.1, from coordinate 56,277 downwards.
TGCCTTTTTGTCGGTAACACTCACCACATCAGTCACACGTGTCACGTGAGCAACACAGACGATCGGTGGGGGTCGGAACATGCACGGACTTACTCGGCGGATTGCAGTGGGGGCTGCGGTCACCATGGTCGTCAGCGGAATGAGCGTGCTCGCCGCGCCGGTCGCATCCGCGGAGCCGTGCGGTGGACTCGGTGGGCCAGGGTCGTCGATCCTCGGCAACTTCTTCGGCAGTAGCGGTTCGAGCGGCGGTGGTGGCAGCAACCCGCGGGGGACGCAGCAGCCCCTCGCGCCGATCCGCAGTGCGAACACGCAGTCCGTCGGGTGGGTGACCGGTCCCGTCAGTGCCAACAACACGTACGACCGATTCGGCATCTCCGGCACCGACCTCGGCATCAGCTGGGACAACGGCGCCGGTCAGACGTTGATGGCCTTCGGCGATTCGTTCGGCAACTGCTCCGTGAGCGGCCAGCAGTGGCGCAACAACCTGCTCCTACGTTCCGACGACTCCAACCTTGCCGACGGCATCACCATCCCGGACGCCGTCCCCGGCAACACGTCGTCGGGTTCGGTCGTAACCTCCGATGCGCCGCGCTACTCGAGGCAGATCGTGCCCAGTCTCGGACTTCCCGAGGTCGAGGCCACCACGATTCCCACGGCGGCGATCGCCATCGACGGGGTGCAGTATTTGAACTACATGTCCGTGCAGAGCTGGGGAGCTCCCGGACGGTGGGTCACCAACTTCTCCGCCATCGCGGTCTCCCGTGACAACGGTCAGACGTGGGCTACGGATCCGTTGACGATCCGCGTCAACAAGGGCGTCACCATTCCCGGTGTCGCGCAGGTCAACGAAGCCAACGGCAGGTTCCAGATGAACGCCTACGCGAAGGGGCGCGACGGCTTCCTCTACCAGTTCGGAACGCCCAACGGCCGTTTCGGCGCTGCCTTCGTCGCACGGGTGAAGCCGGCCGACATACTCGACCTGACCAAGTACGAGTACGCCACCGGTGATCCGGCGGCCCCCTGGTCGACCAAGGTCGAGGATTCGAAGAAGGTCGTCCAGGAACCGGTCAGTGAGCTCAGCGTTGCCTGGAACGACTACCTGCAGAAGTACGTGATGCTGTATGGCGACGAGACGCAGGGATCCATCGTCGCGCGCACGGCTGTGAACCCGGAAGGCCCGTGGAGCGGCCCGACCACCTTGCTCGGACGTGGCGAGACTGTCGGCGGCATCTACGCGCCGTACATTCATCCGAAATCGAGCGGCAGCGACCTCTACTTCACCGCGTCCCGTTGGTCGGACTACAACGTCATGCTGCTGAAGACCAACCTCGATGCGCTGAAGGGATAGTCAGCGCGGAGCTGTGATCAGCTGCGCCACAGCATCATCCGTCGCGACGTAGTTTCTCCCGATCTCGGTGAACGTGGCTGCCAGGTTGGTCGCGACGGTGATATGTGCCTGGAGCATGGCCGACAGGCTCCCCGGTCCACCTACCGCCAGTTCGGAATACTTCTTCTGCAGGGCGATGCCTGAGGGGAGGGTCCCGAACCCGCCAAGTGAGCCCATACGCTCGACTTCGGTGCGGAGTGTCGCGATCTGAGATGCGAACGAGTTGCACGCCTGCGCGCACTTGTCCGCAGCTTCCGCCGACACTGCCAAGCTATCCGTCACAGCACATCCTCACTTGGGAAATTCGACTTGCAGCGTCTCGGCGATCTGTTGAACAAGGGGGCATGTCTCGGCTTCGCGAACCTCTATGCCAGTTGCAGAAACATTGAGGACTATCAGTCCTTGTGCGTACTCGAATCCCAAGCTGCAGTCATCGCCGGTTGTGTCATCGAAGCGGTGGTACGTCACTGCCTGCCGGTTGCCTACGAGTGCATCAGCGAAGCCAGTCACGAGGGGGTTTTGTAGCAACTCCTGATACGTGTGTAGCGTCGATTGAATGCTGAGGAAGTACCAATCCTGGCGAAAGGTACAAATATTCCAGTCCTCTTGGTCCAGTCCGATGTAGTCATCAGAGACCACTTCTGGATGCACCCCGGCTGCTTCGATCGCTTCGCTCGGGATAGTGCACGGATCCCAGAGCTCGGCGACCGGTGTTCCGGCAACACCGGTCGAGCACCCACCGGTCAGCACGACCGCCGTCGCGGCTAGGCCAGCTCGAATCCATCGCACACCATCTAGGACGCGCCGCGCGGGCAACCGGTTCCGTCGTCGGGCCGGCCCACGATGCGGAGCTTCGCCGACGAAAATAGTGGAATCTGGACCCCGGTTTCCGGGGTCCAGGTTCCACTATCAGGCTGGACTGTGGCCAGCGTTGCCGCAGTCGTCGGACACGGCCGCCCGCACGCTGGTTGTGGACTTCTGCCACCGCTGGGCGGTGGTGGACGTCCACGATCGAGCTGTACTGAGCCCAACACTGCGGGCCAGCTCTGTCGACGAAGATAGTGGAACCGAGACCCCGGTTTCCGGGGTCCAAGTTCCGCTATCAGGTTGGACTGTGCCCAACGTTGTCCCAGTCGTCGGACAAGCCCACCCGCTGGTTTGTGGACTTCTGCCACCGCTGGGCGGTGGTGGACGTCCACGATCGAGCTGGACGGAGCCCCCACCGCGGGCCAGCTCTGTCCACAAAAATCGTGTACTTCAGACCCCGGTTTCCGGGGCCCAAGTTCCACTATCAGGCTGGACTGTGCCCAACGTTGCCCCAGTCGTCGGCCACCGCTCAGCGGGGTGAACGTCCACAATCAGGCATAACGGAGCCGATGGGCCCCAACCGTGCAGACCAGTGACGTGTAACACTCGCCCTACCCGGGTATGCCTGGGCTAAACGAGGTCCTGGGGGGACATCATGAGCTTCGATCTGACACTGACGCCCGCGCAGCACGAGCTGGTCGGCAGGGCGCACGATTTCGCCGAGAACGTGGTGCGGCCTGTTGCGCAGCACTACGACAAGGAGCAGGAGTTCCCCTGGCCGGTGCTGCAGGAAGCTGCCCGTGCCGGCTTCTACTCGCCACTGTTCTACCGCGACCTCATCGGTGATCCGACGGGTCTGTCCCTGCCGGTGTTCATGGAGGAACTCTTCTGGGGTTGTGCCGGAATCGGTTTGGCCGTGGTGATGCCGGCACTCGCGCTCTCCGCCATCGGCCAGGCCGCGACTCCGGATCAGATGCTCGAATGGGCACCGCAGTGCTTCGGCACCCCGGACGATCTGAAGTTGGCGGCGCTCGCGATCTCCGAACCCGAGGGCGGCAGCGACGTTCGCAACCTGCGGACCACCGCGCGGCAGGACGGTGACGACTGGATCATCGACGGCCACAAGATGTGGATCGGCAACGGCGGCATCGCGGACGTCCACGTCGTCAATGCCAACGTCGATCCCGAACTCGGTCACAAGGGTCAGGCGCTCTTCATCGTCCCCGGCGGAACGCCCGGACTGGAACTCGTGCGCAAGCTCGACAAGCTGGGGTGCCGTGCATCCCACACCGCGGAGCTGAAGTTCAACAGTGTCCGCATCCCCGGCGCCAACCTCCTGGGCGGCCTCGACAAGCTCGAGCACAAGCTGGCCAAGGCGCGCGAGGCTGAGAAGACCGGAATCAGAGGTCGCTCCGCCACTCTCGGCGCACTCGAGCAGACACGACCGATGGTGGCCGCTCAGGCCCTCGGAATCGCCCGTGCCTCTTTGGAATACGCGACGAAGTACGCCAACGAGCGTGAGGCGTTCGGGTCGCCGATCATCGACAATCAGGGCATCGCCTTCCCGTTGGCGGACCTCGCCATGCGTATCGACGCGGCGCGACTGTTGACGTGGCGCGCCAGTTGGATGGCCGCCACGGGTGTGGCCTTCGAGCGTGGCGAGGGCTCGATGGCCAAGCTCGCCGCCACCGAGGTCGCGGTGGCCTCCACCGAGCGGGCGATCCAGACGATGGGCGGGTGGGGCTACATCACCGATCACCCCGTCGAAAAGTGGTATCGGGACGCGAAGCTGTACACCATCTTCGAAGGCACCAGCGAGATCCAGCGCGTCGTCATCAGCAATGCGATCGCGCAGCAGGACGGCGCTCCGCCGCTGCACGTACAGATGGATGCCGAAGGGTCGGCGCTCAATAAGGCGTTCGGCCGCGGAACCGAGACGCGCACGAAGGTGATGGACAAGGCGATGGCGGCCAAGGACAAGGTGCCCGAGCCGGTCCTGCGCGGCGCCATGAAGTTCCTGCAGCCGCCCAGCCGCAAGTAGCCGCGTCGTTTCGAGGCCCTGCCGCCGGGTACCGCCCTGCGCACGGTCACCTCGGAACGTCCGCGACGCGTCTCACCCGATCGCGGCATCACCCTGCCCGGCATCGTGCTCGGTGTGGGCCTGGGCGGTTTCGTCGACGGAATTCTGCTGCACCAAATTCTGCAGTGGCACCACCTGCTGAGCAGTTCGGGCGACGACAACATCGGCCTGCAGCCTTATCCCGTCGACACCGTCCACGGCCTTCAGATCAACACGCTGTGGGACGGCGTCTTCCACACGGTCACCTGGCTCGCCGTCCTACTGGGTCTCGGAATGCTGTATTCGCGTGTCACCGGATCGCGCGGGCGGGTGTGGGCATCGCGAGTGCTCTGGGGGTGGGTTCTGGTCGGGTGGGGCCTGTTCAACCTGGTCGAGGGCATCGTCGACCACCACGTCCTCGGCATCCACCACGTTCGCAGCGGTCCGAGTCAACTGTGGTGGGACCTCGGCTTCCTCGCCCTCGGTGTCCTCCTGATCGCCGGCGGCCGGCTCATGCAGCGCAGCACACGTCGATCGCGATGATGCTCGCGCACGACACCCATCACGGCAGCGGTGGTCTCGGACCGGTCGTGATCCTCGTCGTGGTGGCAGCCGTATATGTCGTTGCGGCGGAGCGCTGCAGGCGTGAGCCGCGGGGATGGAATTCGTGGCGCACGGTGAGCTTCCTCGTCGGCATCGGGCTCCTCGTCCTCGCCGTGGTCCCCGCACTGTCGCCCTACCCGGACGGCGACTTCCGCGGCCACATGCATCAGCACCTGCTTCTCGGTATGTACGCGCCGTTGGCGCTGGTACTCGGTGCCCCGATGACGCTGGTGCTGCGCTCGGTATCGTCGTCGACCGGCCGCGCCATCGGACGTGTCCTGCGCTCGCGGCCGGTGCACGTGATCGCGAATCCGGTCGTAGCGCTGGCCCTGAACCTCGGTGGTCTCGCGCTGCTGTACTTCACCCCGCTGTACGAGGCGACGACGCACAACACGGCGCTGCACCTGCTGGTGCACGCGCACTTCTTCCTGGCGGGATACCTGTTCGCGTGGGTCGTCGCCGGCCCCGACCCGGCACCGCATCGGCCTTCGGTACCCACCCGACTCTGGATACTCGGGGCGGCAATCCTGGGTCATGCTGTCCTGTCGCAGCTGATGTACGCGGGACTCCTCGTGCAGATTCCGGTTCCCGCCGATCAGCGCCAGGGCGCCGGCGAGCTGATGTACTACGGCGGCGACATCGCCGAACTGCTTCTGGCGCTGGCGCTTCTGCTCACCTGGCGACCGGCACGACGTCGCGAAGAAACGCCAGCTGGTCGGCGATGATCCGGGGGAAGAGCGGCTCGACGTAGGGATCGAAGTGTCCGCCCTCGTACGTCACCACGGTGGCGCGTGGGATCTTTCGTGCGGTGCGCAGCGCGATGTCCGTCGGGGTGATGGCGTCGTTCGTGGCGATCTGGACGAGGGCGGGGCACTGAATGTTCGCGGCCGTCTTCCCCGGCGAGTACAGGCCGATGTGGAGCAGGATGCGGGCGGCGACCGTCTCGGGGTAGTCACCGGTCTGCAGTCCCGACGCCTCGAGAAGGCGGTCACGTCCGACGGCGGCGTCGGGCGAGACCATGGCGGCGAGGGCACCGGGTTCGCCGATCGAGTCGATGTAGCGGGGCTCGCGACCGAGCAGAGCCCGGATCTGGTCCGAGAGGGCTGCCGGTGCGAGACGCAGGGTCTGGCGCAGGCCGGCGGAGCGCACGGCGGCGATGCCGTCCACGTGCGGGACCTGCGCGATGATCGCGGTCAGTCGTTCGCCCGTGCCCGCCAGGGTGAGGACATGGCCCCCGCCGAACGAGGTGCCCCATGCGACGACGCGGTCGGGGTCGACGCCGTCGAGTAGCCGGGCGAAGGCCAGCGCGTTGCGCCAGTCCTCGAGCTGCCTGCGCACGTCCAGGAGCTGTCGCGGAGTTCCTTCACTGTCGCCGAAGTGCCGGTAGTCGAACATCGCGACGACGTAGCCCGCCTGCACGAACTGGTCAGCGTAGGCGGGGAGGCGCAACGCGCGCACCGATCCGAAGCCGTGGGCCATGACGATGACCGGCGCGGTACCGGTGAGCCCGGACGGTCGAAGGACCGAGATCGCGCAGCGATCGGACCCGGAGTCGAACCACAGGTCGTCGCGAACGGTGTCGTGCATGTGGGCTCCTCTTGATTGGCGTTCAAGGGAACGTAGCAGCGTCTTGATCGCGCATCAAGATAGAGTGGCCGCATGCCTCGGAACAGACGTCCGCAGGATCGGGAAGAAAAACGGGCCGAGATCGTCGACGCCGCGACGGCCCTGTTCGTCGAGGCCGGATTCGACGGCACCCCGCTGAGCCGGATAGCGCAGAGCGCCGGCGTCACGCCCAACACCATCTACTGGTACTTCTCCGACAAGGACGAACTGCTCGTCGCCGCCCTCACCGAGATCACGGCGACGGCGTTGACGCGCTTCGCGGAGCTGGAGGTGACGTCACCGCAGGAACGGCTGACGTGGGTGGTGACCGAACTCGAGCGCTACCACCGGTTGGTGGACACCGTTCACGCCCGCGCTGCGGTGTCGGCTCCGATCGACGAGTGGCACAACGGTTTCCATGCCATGGCCGATGCGCTGGTCGCGGAGGAACTGCGCCACGTCGGCGTCGCCGAGGAGCGGATCGTCGCGCGGACCAAGGTCGTGGTGTTCGCTGTCGAGGGCATGCTGACGCATCCGCAGAGCGCTGCCGACAAGGCTGCGATCCTGGACGCCCTGTTCACCTAGACGACCGGGGTGCTCTGTCGGGGCGCTCCTCGGCAGGGACTTCCCCCGAGGACCGGCACCGCGAATGCTGGACACCAGCACCACCGACGAGAGGAACCGCGCATGCAGATCACCCGAAGCTCGATCGCGACCACCAAGGGTCCGGTCGACTGGTTCACCGGCGACGTCTACATCGACGCCGTTGCCGCAGCTCCGACCCCGTCGCGGGTCTCCGCCAACCTGGTCCACTTCATGCCGGGGGCGCGTACGCACTGGCACCGCCACTCGCTGAGCCAGACGGTGTTCGTCACCGAGGGCGTCGGTCTGTGCCAGCGGCAGGGTGGGCCGGTCGAGGTCATCCGTCCCGGCGACCGCGTGCTGTTCGAGGCCGACGAGGTGCACTGGCACGGCGCCGCACCCGATCGTCTGATGGTGCATCTCACCATCAACGAGGGCGACGACGAGCACGACGTCGTCGTGTGGATGGACCCCGTCACCGACGCGGAGTACACCGCGCACGAGTGACGATCAGCGGGGAAGACGTCCCTCGATCCGCTCCACGATGTCAGGCCAGATCTGCGACCGTGGGTCGACGACACTGAAGTGGTCTCCAGGGCCCTCGACAAGCGTGACATCGTCACCTGCGGCCGATGCTGCCGTGACGTACTCGCGGCCGATGTCGTTCAGGTTCGGATCGTCCGACGCCGCGACCACCACGATCTGTGGAACCCCGAGTTGCAGTCGCGCTCTGGGGGAGGACTCGGCGTGAGCATCCGTGTACCGCGAGCCGAGGGCTGCACGCACCGCGCCGTCACCCAGGCCGCGGTCGTCGGCGATCTGAAGGTCGAGGACTCCGGCGAGACTCACGGCCAGCGCGGGACGGGCGTCGGCGGCCCAGCGCAACGCCAGCTGACCTCCTGCTGAATGGCCGATGACGGCCTGCGCACCAGCATGCTTCAGGGCCGCGGCGACATCCGCCGTCGTCGTCTCCCACCCGTGTTCGTCGGGTGTGCGGTACTCGACGTTCCAGGTGGTGTAGCCGCGGTCGGCGAGATCGATGGCCGCGGCGTCGAGCGAGTCGAGTCGCCACGGTGCCCGCCAATAGCCGCCGTGGATCAGGGCGACGACCGGCCCGCTCATCCCCCGCACCTCGGCGAACTGTTCGGGGTGCTCCCCATACGAGAAGACGGTCGCCGGGTGCAGTCGGTGATGGTGAATCCTGTCGACGGCGTACCGCAGCCCGCCGAGTCCGCGGCCACGGATGTGCGAGTGCAGCCCCGGCGAGAGGTCCGTCGCCACGTAGCCGTAGTCGACACGCACCACACACCGGTCGCTCGCCTGCGTGTCGACGCGTCCGCCCGGGGCCGGAACCACGATCACGTCACCGGAGGCCACGGAGACGTCGTCCGACACGTGGACCGCGCCGGTGGCGCCGCGCGCGGCGAGCGCGGACTGCACCAAGTCGGTGACCGTGCCGAGGTCTCGAACGGTGTCCGGGTGCAGGACGACGTCGATTCGTTCCGAGGAATCGCTCATCCTTCGAATCTACGTCCTAGGCTCGGGGGAATCGACGGAAGAGGAGCAATGGACGAGCGCGCCATCGAGAAGGACATCGTCACGGACTTCCGCGAGCGGATGAGTTACGGGGCGTACCTCGATCTCGATACCCTGCTCGCTGCTCAGAAGCCGGTCAGCGTTCCCGAGCACCACGACGAGATGCTGTTCATCATCCAGCATCAGACCACCGAGCTGTGGTTCAAGCTGGTCCTGCACGAACTTCTTGCGGCGCGCGATGCGTTCGATGTCGACGACCTCGGTTTCGCGCTCAAATGTGTCGCCCGGGTCAAGCACATTCAGAAGACGCTGACCGAACAATGGTCGGTACTCGCGACGCTCACACCCACCGAGTATGCCCAGTTCCGCGGCTTCCTCGGGAACTCCTCCGGGTTCCAGTCCGCGCAGTACCGCGCGGTGGAATTCGTGCTCGGCAACAAGAACGACGCGATGCTCACGGTGTTCGAATCCGACGCTGCTGCAACCGATCTGCTGACTCGTCTGCACCAGGAACCCAGTGTCTACGATGCGTTGTGGAGCTGCCTGGCACGTGCCGGCCATGACGTCCCGGCCAGTGCGCTGCACCGCGTTGTCACCGCGCCCTACTCCCGCAACGACGACCTGATGCCGCTCATCACGCACGTCTACGAGAATCCGACCGAGAACTGGTCCGCCTACGAGGCATTCGAAGAATTCGTCGACCTGGAGGAGAACTTCCAATTGTGGCGGTTCCGGCACATGCGCACGGTGCTCCGGACGATCGGATTCAAGTCGGGCACCGGGGGTTCGAGCGGTGTCGGCTTCCTCCAGCGCGCCCTCGAACTGACGTTCTTCCCCGAGTTGTTCGCCGCACGCACCGAGATCGGACGTTCATGACCGCAGCAGACCTCGACGCACAGGATCCTCTGCGTGAGTACCGTTCTCGATTTCACACGGACGACGCCGATCCCGTCGTCGCCTACCTCGACGGTAACTCGCTCGGTCGGCCCACGACGGCGAGCATCGAGCGCGTCACCCGTTTCATGGCGCAGGCGTGGGGAGGCAGGTTGATCCGTGGATGGGACGAGGAGTGGTTCGATCTGCCGATCACGCAGGGCGACAGGCTCGGCCGCGTTGCGCTCGGTGCGGCGGCCGGGGAGACCACCATCGGTGACTCGACGACGGTCATGCTCTACAAGATTGCCCGCGGCGCCGCAGCGTTGCGACCGGGACGCACCGAAATCGTCCTCGATCGCGACAACTTCCCGACCGATCGATACGTCCTCGAATCCATCGCATCGGAGCTCGGTCTGACGCTCGTGTGGATCGAGTCGGACCGTAGGTCGGGCGTTCGGACCGCCGATATCGCCGACGTCGTCACCGAACGCACGGCGTTCGTCCTGCTCAGCCACGTCGCCTACCGTTCCGGCTTCCTGGCGGACGCTCCCGCCGCCGCGCGCGTTGCCCATGACGTGGGTGCCCTGCTGATTCTCGACCTGTCGCACTCCGTGGGATCGGTGCCGCTGCACCTCGACGAATGGGGCGTCGACCTCGCTGTCGGATGTACCTACAAGTACCTGAACGGCGGGCCCGGCTCGCCGGCGTTCGCGTATGTCCGGCAGGAGCACCAACAGCACTTCGACCAGCCGATCTGGGGTTGGATGGGCCGCGCCGACGCCTTCGCCATGGAGCAGGGATACGAGCCCGCGGCGGGTATCCGACGCGTCGTCAGCGGGACGCCGCCGGTGCTCGGCATGATTGCCATGCAGGACACGCTCGAGATGATCGACGAGGCCGGCATGAGTGCTATCCGCGCCAAATCCGTTGCGCTGACGGAGTTCGCGCTCGAACTGGTCCGAGAACATCTCGTGCCTCTCGGAGTGGAGATCGCATCTCCGGAGGACTCGGCGGAGCGAGGGGGACACGTCACGCTGGACCACCCCGACTTCCGCGAGGTGACGGCGCGGTTGTGGAAGCGCGGCGTCATCCCCGACTTCCGGGCACCGCGCGGGATTCGGCTGGGACTGAGCCCGCTGAGCACCAGTTTCGAGGAAGTGCACATCGGCGTGCTTGCCATCGCGGACGAACTCGGTCGCTGACAGCCGACTGTCCTCCCGGGAGACACTGCGCGTTCACGTCGATCCGGCACCGTGCGAGCCATGCAGATGTCGAGACGATCCCTGTTCCGCTATGCAGCTCTGGGTGCAGCGGCGGCGCCCTTGCTAGCCTGCAACACCGGTCCAGCGTTGGTTCGCGCTCGCCCGACGCTCACCCACGGCGTCGCGAGCGGTGACGTGCGGGCCGACGGTGCGCTCGTCTGGGCACGGTCGGACACGCCCGCGACGATGGTCGTCGACACGTCGGCCACCGACGCGTTCTCCTCCGTCACGACGACGCGCGGGCCTCTCCTCACACCGCAGTCCGACGGCACCGGCGTGCTGCGCCTCACGGGTCTGCCGGCGGGGCAGCGAGTGCACTACCGCGTGACGCTGGAGGGCGAGGACGGCGCCACGTCGGAGCCCGTCACCGGAGTGTTCTCCACGGCTCCGGACAGCCCGTCGAACATCCGCCTCCTGTGGGGCGGGGACACGGCCGGGCAGGGCTACGGGATAAACCCCGACATCGGCGGCATGACCATCTTCGGAGCGATGGCCGATCGGGAACCGGACCTGTTCCTGCACAGCGGCGATGTCGTCTACGCCGACGGTCCGCTCGAGGAGAGTGTCACGCTGCCCGACGGCCGGGTGTGGCGGAACACGATGTCCGAGGCCAAGTCGAAGGTCGCGGAGACCCTTGACGAGTATCGCGGGCAGTACGCGTACAACCTCACCGACGACAACTACCGACGCTTCAACTCCTCGGTCGCACAGGTGGTGCAGTGGGACGACCACGAGACCGTCAACAACTGGTATCCCGGTGAGATTCTCGACCTCGAGCAGTACACCGTGAAAGATGTGAACCTGTTGTCGCAGCGGGCCTTGCAGGCATTTCACGAGTGGCTTCCCGTCGCCTCCGCCGAGGCCGTCGACGGGCGGGTGTACCGGAAGATCGCGTACGGTCCGCTGCTCGACGTCTTCGTCCTGGACATGCGGAGCTACAAGGATGCGAACAGTGCCAACACCGCCGCGACCGGGGAAATCCTCGGAGATGCTCAGCGGAGGTGGCTGATCGACGAGTTGTCCCGCTCGTCCGCCACCTGGAAGGTCATCGCCAACGACCTCCCGCTGGGGCTCGTGGTGCCGGACGGGAAGACCGCGCAGGAGGGCGTCGGCAACGGGGATCCGGGTGCCCCGCTCGGCAGGGAGACCGACATCGCGCAGGTGCTTACCGCGATCGATCGGAACGACGTCACCGGCACCGTGTGGCTCACCGCTGACGTGCATTACACGGCGGCGCATCGGTATTCACCCGAGCGCGCCGCCTACCAGGAGTTCCGCGAGTTCTGGGAGTTCGTGAGCGGTCCGCTGAACGCGGGTGCGTTCGGGCCGAACGACCTCGACCCCACGTTCGGGCCGGAGGCGGTGTTCGTGCACGCGCCGCCGGAGCCGAATGCCTCACCGCTCGATACCTTCCAGCACTTCGGGGAGGTGCTGATCGACAAGGACTCGCGGTCGCTGACGGTGAACCTGTGCGACGGTGCCGGGGCGGTTCTCTTCACGCAGGTGCTGCCGGCGCCCTGACGGCGGGTCAGACCTCGAGCCCCAACAGGTGATAGCTCAGTGCCTTGCCGTGCCCGTCCAGTTCCGCCGAGCCGGTGACTCCGCCGCCGAGTTGTCCCGGTAGCTCGAAGACCACGGCCAGAACGGTCGCCAGCACGGTTCGTCGTGGCGCTCGGATGGTGCGGTTGCCGTAATGCGCGACGACGGCATCAAGGGTCAGATCCCGGGCCAGTATGTCGAACGACGCTGCATCCCTCGCGAAGACCGAGAGGATGAGGGTGTCGCCTTTGTCCCCGGTGCGGACGTCGGCCAGGTCGTCGATGATCATCGTGTGCCCTCCATCAGGTGAACCTCGGTGTGCACCAGGTGCCGTGGAAGCGATGTCGATCGAATGCACAGGACCTCCGCACAGGACCGCCGTGCACCGCCTCCGCCGGCAGGACCGTTGGTGTACAGACTCTCCACTTCCCACCCGACCACGTCGGCATCCTCCCGTGACCCCGCTCGACCGGTGACGCGGAGCCGTACTTCGATCGACCCTGTGTCCGTGTCGAGACCTCGGAATGCTGCACCGGCGCCTATCAATTCCACGGTCACACCGTCCGGGTCGAATCCGTGGATGTCGGCGAGGCGCTGCGTGACGATGTCCGCGGCGAGTTGGGCGCGCTCGTACGCGCGAGGTCCCGCGTAGCTGATCTGGCCTTCGCCGATCCACCCGTCAAGGAAGCCGAGCGTCACCTTGAGGTCGTCCGGTCGGATGCGACCGGTGGCGCCGGTGAGGGACACCCTGTCCGGTCCGACCTGCTCGAAGGTCACCGCGCCGAAATCGGCCGTGACGTCCGGCGTCAGATACGTGGTGGGGTCGCCGACCTCGTACAGCAATTGCTCGGTTGCCGTACGCGTGGTGAGCATCCCACCGGTTCCGTCGACTTTGCCGAAGACAGCTGCGGCGTCCGCGGACACGTCTGCGTAGGGGAATCCCAGATCAGCCAGACCCGGAACGGGCTTGGTGACCGGATCCGCGTAATAGCCGCCGGTCAGTTGCCCCGCGCATTCCAGCAGGTGTCCCACCGCCGTCGCTGCGCCGATGATGTCGGCATCGCCGAGATCCCAGCCGAACTCGTGGACGAGCGGCGCGACGTACAGCGACGGGTCGGCGAGTCGGCCCGTCACGACGATGTCGGCACCGGCTGTCAGTGCCGGCACCACCGCGTCGGCACCGATGTAGGCGTTCGCGCACACGAGCCTCTCGGGATGCGCCGAGAGTGGTTTACCGGTCTCCCAGACGTCGGGATCGAGTGCACGCACCGCCTCGAGGACGTCGTCACCGGTCACTGCGGCGACGCGCGCACGGTCGCCGACACTGCTCGCGATTCGGCGCGCCGCGGCGAGGGGATTCGCTGCGCCGCCGTTGGTGATGACGGTGGTGCCTCGCCGGAGAACGTGAGGCAGAACGGCTTTCATGCGAGCCAGGAGCAGGGTGTCGTATCCGGAGTCGGGGTCGGCGAGTCGACGCGCATTGCCGGCCGCGACAGTGCGTTCTCCGAGGCACTCGAAGATGAGGTAGTCGAGATCTCCGTGTTCGGCCAGAGTCACGGCGGGATCGATGCGATCGCCGGAGAACCCGGAGCCGGCGCCGAGGCGAATCGTCTTCTTCACAGCGAGATCGCTCCCGTCAGGAGGGCCACCACGGTCATGACGATGGTGGTGCCGAACGCCCACCCGAAGATGAAGCGCTGGTGCTTGCCCAGTTCCACCTTCGTCATGCCGATCAGCACGAACGTCGCTGCGGTCAGCGGACTGAGCGGGAAGCCGGTGGTCATCTGGCCGAGGATGGCGGCGCGGCCGGTCTCCATCGGATCGCCGCCGAACGAGGTCGTGGTCTCGGCGAGAACCGGGAGCACACCGAAGTAGTAGGCGTCAGGAGTGAAGACCAGGCTCAGCGGCATCGATGTGATCGCGGTGATGACGGGGATGGAGGAACCGAAGGAGTCTGGGATCCAGGACACGAAGGTTTCCGCCATCGCGGTGATCATGCCGGTGCCGTTGAGGACTCCGGTGAGCACGCCCGCAGCGAGGATCATGACGACCACCATCGTGACGTTGCCGCCGTGCTTGGCGAACACTTCCTGCTGCGCCGACCACCTCGGCTTGTTGACCAGGACGGCCAGGGCGAAGGCAATGGCGAACGCCACCTGCAGCGGGGCCAGCTGGAACAGCAGGATGACCAGCAGCACCAGTGTCAGCACGACGTTGAATGCCATGACGGCGGGATGCACCGTGGTGCGGACCGGCAAGTCGTCGACATGGGGCGTACCGGGGCCGGCCTTCACGGGTGTGACGGTTTCCGTCAGAGCGCCGATCCGCTTGCTTTCCATGCGGCCGATCATGAACGCGGAGAACAGCACCCACACGATGCCCGCGGCCATGGCCGGGATGACGGGCGTGAAGATGTCGGCGCTCGTCGCGTCGAGGGCCGCCATGGCGCGCACCGTCGGGCCGCCCCACGGGATGATGTTCATGATGCCGGCGGACAGGGCGATGATGCCGGTGAGCGCGAGCGGCCGCATTCCGATGCGCTGGTAGATCGGCAGCATCGCGGAGACCATGATGAGGAAGGTCGAGGTGCCGTCACCGTCGAGCGCGACCATCAACGTCAGGACGGCGGTGCCGACGGCGATCTTGGTCGGGCTGCCTCCGGCCCACCGCACGACGCGGCGGATTGCGGGGTCGAAGAGACCCTGGTCGACCATCAGGCTGAAGTACAGCACCGCGAACGCGATCATGATGGCGACCGGGGCGACCTTGATCAGGCCCTCCGCAATCATGTCGCCGAGGTCGGCGCCGAAGCCGCCGATGAGTGCGAAACCGATGGGGACCAGTACGAGGGCCACCAGCACCGACACCCGTCGGGTGAATGTCAGTGCCAGAAACGTGACGATCGTGGCGAAGCCGAGCGCGGCAACCATGTGACCTCCTTCAAGGACTTCGTCACATGTTGCTCACATCACAATTGCAAGTCCAATATCAATTGCCGATGCATTGATGGCGCCCATGCATAGACTCGATGGGTGAACCTCAACTTGGGGATGACGCACCTCCGCTGCATCGTCGCGATCGCCGACCACGAGAGCTTCACGGCCGCAGCGTCGGCGCTCGGCATGGTGCAGTCCTCACTCAGCAGATCCGTCGCGGAGGCGGAGCGCCGGCTCGATGTCACGCTGTTCGAGCGGACGACCCGAAGAGTCGTCGTGACGCCCGATGGTGTCGCCGTCACGCAATACGCGCGGAAGATGGTGCAGGACTTCGACGAGGGGCTTGCCCAGATCGGCCGTTTCGTGACCGGGGATCGCGGGGCCGTGTCGGTCGCGTGCCTTCCCTCGCTCGCCGCGACGTTCCTTCCGCCCTATGTGGTGCAGTTCCGGCGGGACCACCCGGACGTACTGCTCGAAATCCGGGACGGGCTGCGACAGGAAGCGCTGACCGACCTGCTGAACGGCACCGTGGACATGGCGCTGGTCTCGGCACCGACGACCGAACCCGGACTGGTCCACCGAACTCTGACCACGGACTCGTTCCACTGCGCGTTCGCCGCCGGTCACCCCTTCGACGGCCGGGAGCGCATCGAGTGGGCGGAACTGGCCGGCGAGTCGTTCATCGCCTTCGGGGCGCAGAGCAGCATCGCCGGACCCGTCGCCCGTGCGCTCGACGACGCTGACGTCCGCACGGGCCCGGTGATGCACGCGCAGAACGTCGGTGCCGTCGCCGGGCTGGTCGCGGCGGGCCTCGGAGTCACCGCCGTCCCGCAACTCGTTCTGCCGATGATGGAATTTGCCGGGCTGCATCACGCCCCGCTGTCACCGACCGTCGAGCGGACCATCTCCCTCGTGCGGGTCGAGGGCCGACACGAGACCGCGAGCGTGAAGAACTTCGTGCGCTGCCTGACGGGCTGACTACTTGCGCCCGGCCGCCCAGCGCATGCCCCAGCCGTACTTCTTGTCCAAGTCCGCCTGGCTGCCCTGGATGTACTCGACCTCACGGGTGACCGTGATGCCCTGGCCGGTGTTCTGGATCAGCGCGATCGAGCAGATGCGGGCGGAGTTGTTGTCGGAGTCCAGACGCACCTCCACCTGCGGGCCGCTGGTGGGGAACAGCGTGACGACGCCGTCGACCGCGGCCCAGTTCGGTGCGCCGTCGTAGATCATCGCGAAGATGAGGACCCGCTTGAAGGCGTCGGGCCGCGCGAGGTTGATGTGCATGTTCTCGCCGCCCGTGACGGATCCGGAGCGGTCGTCGCCGTCGAGCTGGATGAACGGTGCGCTCTCCAGCGCGCCGAAGCTCTTGCCCAGTGCCTGGATGACTCCCTTCGACCCGTCGGCCAGCTCGTAGAGGCAGCCGAGGTCGAGGTCCACCCCGCCGGTGCCGTACGACGCGGCGGCGAGCTTGGCCAGGAAGCCCTTCTTCTTCGGTTCGGGTGCGGCCGCGCCCTGCGACCAGTTGAGGTTGACGCGCATGGCGCCCTGGCTCTCGCCCTTCTTGGCCAGGTTCACCGTCGGCGCTGCCTTCGACAGCGTCACCTTGCTCAGATTGACGCCGCCCGCTGCCGGGGCGGGGGTGGACGGCCTTTTGGTGTAATCGATCGCCATGGGTGAGAGGCCTTTCTTCCGGAAACGGCGGTGTCCGTTTCGCGCACTTCAATCAGCCTAGCCGCCGGGCGGGCTCCGTACCTGTCGCTCACCAGTCCTGCTCTGCGAGTGCATCTTCGGGACAAAAATCTTCGAGAAAGTACTTGGCACTCTCCGGTTCCGAGTGCTAAATTCGTTGTCACGCACAGAGGAGCCGAGCATGACGGGCTCGGTATCCACGAGATATCAGGAGGTGTGTTGCTGTGCTTCGCTTCGATCCTTTCCGTGATCTCGACGCCATGACCTCGAGCTTGCTGGGAGCCGGGTCGGGCACCGACCGTTCGCCGCGGTTCATGCCGATGGATCTGTACAAGGTCGACGACCATTACGTTCTCGACGCCGACCTTCCCGGTGTGGATCCGGGCTCGATCGACCTCGACGTCGACCGTGGAACCCTCACGGTGACGGCCCACCGTTCGGCGCCGAGCGGCGACTCCCGGCAGTGGCTCACCTCGGAGCGCTTCACGGGCACCTACCGGCGTCAGCTCGCGCTGGGTGACGGCATCGACACCGAGCGCATCACCGCGTCGTACGACAACGGTGTTCTCTCCGTGCACATCCCGCTGTCCGAGCGCGCCGCGCCGCGCAAGATCAGCATCGCGCAGGCCGAGAACACCGGTGAGCAGACCTCGCTCGAGGCATCGGCGTCCTGACACCGCATTCCGGACAGCGCTGGGCACTCCCACCAGGGAGTGTCCAGCGCTGTCGTCGATTCGGGGGTCCCGCGGTACACCGCGCCCAGTAGGTTCGACCCATGACCGACTCCACGGCAGCTGCCCACGCCCGCGCTGCGTACCGCACGTTCGAGCCCTTCCACATCTCGGCCTACTTCAACCCGGAGCTCGGGAATGCAGGGAAGGACACCGGCCTCGACGGACACGCCTGGTACGTCGGTTCCCGGGCTCAGCCGATGGGACCGTGCGCTGCCGACGTCGTCGCGGCCGCGTTCTACAGCTTCAGCCCGGTGCTCGTCGGGCGCGCCTGGCCGGCCGCGATCGCTGCCGGCCTCGACGCCGTCGCCGAACGCCGATGGGCGGCGCTGGACACAGTTCTCGGACAGGCGCTGGGAGAGTTGGCCACCGACCCGGGCCTCACGTCGCTGGCCGACCGCCTGCACGGCATCGGCGACACGCTCACCTTCGCCGGCCGCCCACTGTCCGCAGCGTGGCATCAGTCGTCGGCGCCCGATGCTCCGCACCTGCAGTTGTGGCATGCGATCGCAGTATTGAGGGAATGGCGCGGCGACGGCCATCTCGCGGCACTGCTCGATGCCCAGTTGAACCCGGTCGAGGCCTGCGTCTTCCACGAGGCTCAGCACCCGGAACCCGGTGCACGGCGTGTGCTGGGACGCCGCATCACACAGCTGACGCGCGAGTGGTCGGACGAGCAGTGGGACTCCGCGGCCGAGCAGCTCGCCGCGCGTGGTCTGCTCACGTCAGCCGACGGCGTCGAGATCCTGACGGACGACGGCGTCGCACTCGACCGCCACATCGAGGACCGGACCGACGTCATGGCGTCCGCGGCGTGGCGTGGTGTCGACGATGCGGAGGAGCTCATCGCCTCCGCACGGCCCTACGTCAAGGCCGTCATCTCCGCAGGCATCCTGCCCGGGACGAAGAAGAAGAGCTGACCTACGCCTGCAACAGTGTTGCCGCGCTGAGGTCGTCGATCACGAGGTCGGTGACGATCTTGCCCGCGAGGGCGGCTCGCAGTGCGGTGAGCTTGTACTCGCCCGCGACGATGCACACTCGCCGTGGAACAGCTTTGAGCCGGTCGAGTCGTGGGCCGCTCGCACGATCGTTCAGCGCGATGCGGTCGTAACTGCCGTCGGAGCGGAGGAAGACGGTGGCGATGTCGCCCACGACTCCGTCCCGGTCGAGTTCCTCGAGATCCGACTTCTCCAGGTAGCCCGCGCTGTAGACGTGGCTCGGCACGGCACCGCCGTGGACGCCGATGCTGAAGACCGCGAGGTCCATGCGCTCCTGGAGATCCAGAACGCGCTTGATGCTGCGCTCGCGCCAGAGCATCTGCCGAGTCTCCGGGTAGTCGAAGAACGCGGGCACCGGAAAGCCCTGCGGCAGAGCGCCGTACGCGTCAGCGACGGTACGCACGATGTCCGTCGCGTAGGACACTCCGGTGGTGCGTGTGTTGGCGGCGCCGTTGAGCTGCACGACGTGCGAGTTGTGGGTGCGCTTCGGGGCGAGGTGTCGACTGACCGCGCTCACCGTCGTACCCCACGCAACGCCCATGACCATGTCGGAGGCGAAGAACGTCGTCAGCAATCGGCCCGCGAACATGGCGACCCGGTCGAGGCGATCGACGTCGCTCACCGTCTCCGGAACAGGCACGACGTGAGCCCGAACGCCGTAGCGATCGGCGAACGCGCGCTCGAGTCCGGGCGCTTGGCCCAAGGCAGTGCTGATCTTGATCTCCACCAGTCCCGACGTGCGGGCGAACGTGATGAGGCGGGACACCGTGCTGCGGGAGACACCCATTTCGCGGCCGATCGCCGCCATCGTCAAGTCCTGGAAGTAGTAGAGCCGCGCAGCCTGCACGGCGTCCGTGGTGCGCGGATCCGTCGCGTCGGGGATCAGGTGTTCCCCGTGCATGTTCAGCTCCGACACCACCTCACGCTAAACCATGATCCGGCCACTTCGGTACCTGGATCGAGTCGCATTTGCACATATGTGCACGCGCTTTGCGCCGACGTGCATGTCACCTAGCATTGCCTTCACCGAGTTCTTATGGCGTGCATCACAAATATGCACCACAACTACCAGGAGGCTGTGCATGGCGGACAAGCGCGCGAAGTGGGGGTTGCCGGCAGAAATGGCAGCCGAATTCGCGGGAACGATGATCCTCATTCTGTTCGGTGCCGGCGTCGTCGCGCAGGTGGTCTCCGGTGGTGAGTCGGGAAGCCTCGGCGACCACGACTCCATCGCCTGGGCCTGGGGCCTGGGTGTCATGTTCGGCGTCTACGTCGCCGGCCGCGCCACCGGCGCCCACCTCAATCCCGCGGTCACGCTGTCTTTCGCGTTGTTCCGAGGCTTCGCGTGGTCGAAGGTCGCGCCGTACGCCCTCGCTCAGACACTCGGCGCCTTCGTGGCCGCCTTGCTGGTGCGGTGGAACTACAACGACATGCTCAACGCGATCGACCCCGAGCACACAACTGCCACCCAGACGATCTTCTCGACGCTCCCGGGTAACGGCACGCTGCCCGTCAGCCTCGGCTCCGCGCTGATCGACCAGATCATCGGCACCGCGATCCTGCTGTTCCTCATCGTTGCCGTGACCGACACCCGCAACAGCCCGCCCCTGTCCAACATGGCGCCGCTCATCATCGGATTCATCGTGGTGGCCATCGGCTTCGCGTGGGGCACCAACGCCGGATACGCGATCAACCCGGCTCGTGATTTCGGACCCCGCCTGGCGTCGTTCATCACGGGATACGGTGGGGCATGGCGAGATCAGTACGGAAGCCTCTACTTCTGGGTGCCGATCGTCGGGCCCATCATCGGCGGCCCGATCGGCGTGCTGCTCTACGACAACCTGGTGGGCCGGTTCCTGCCGGCCGATCCTGACGGCGACGACGAGCAAGAGCCCAGCCGTCTGCCCGAGAAGTCCGCGTGATCGTCCACTCCACTACCCAGGAGAACCACTCATGACCGAAACCCGTTACGTCGCAGCGATCGATCAGGGCACCACCTCGACCCGGTGCATGATCTTCGATCACAAGGGCACCGTCGTGGCCGCCGACCAGCGCGAGCACAAGCAGATCTTCCCGCAGGCAGGCTGGGTCGAACACGACGCCGTCGAGATCTGGAACAACGTCCGTAGCGTTTCCGCGGGCGCACTCGCGGCAGCCGACCTCACACCCAAGGACATCGCGGCCGTGGGCATCACCAATCAGCGCGAGACCGCGCTGGTGTGGGAACGCTCCACCGGCAAGCCCGTCTACAACGCCATCGTCTGGCAGGACACCCGCACCGACCGTATCGTCACCAAGCTTGGCGGCGGCGACGCGAGCAAGTACACCGCGAAGACCGGTCTGCCGCTCGCGACCTACTTCTCGGGCCCCAAGGTCAAGTGGATTCTCGACAACGTCGAGGGTGCGCAGGAGAAGGCGGACGCCGGAGAGCTGTGCTTCGGCAACATGGACACCTGGGTCCTGTGGAACATGACCGGCGGTACCGACGGGGGTCTGCACTACACGGACCCCACCAACGCCTCGCGCACACTACTCATGGACCTGGACACTCTGTCCTGGGACGAGGGCATCTGTGCGGACATGGGCATCCCGATGTCCATGCTCCCGGAGATCCGCAGCTCGTCCGAGGTGTACGGCAACGTCCGCGAGCGCGGTTCGCTCAGCGGTGTCCCCATCGCCGGCATCCTCGGTGACCAGCAGGCCGCCACGTTCGGCCAGGCGTGCCTCTCGCCCGGTGAGGCGAAGAACACCTATGGCACAGGCAACTTCGTGCTCTTGAACACAGGCACCGACAAGGTGATGAGCAAGAACGGACTGCTCACCACGGTCTGCTACAAGATCGGCGACCAGCCGACGGTGTACGCCCTCGAGGGTTCCATCGCCGTCACCGGATCGCTGGTGCAGTGGCTGCGTGACAACCTCGGAATGATCTCCACCGCAGCAGATATCGAGGTCGATGCCCGCTCCGTGGACGACAACGGCGGCGCCTACTTCGTGCCCGCGTTCTCCGGTCTGTTCGCTCCGCACTGGCGCTCCGACGCCCGCGGCGCCATCGTCGGACTCACCCGATTCGTCAACAAGGGCCACCTGGCACGAGCCGTGCTCGAGGCCACCGCCTACCAGACACGCGAGGTCATCGAGGCCATGAACGCCGATTCGGGCGTCGACCTCGAGGTGCTCAAGGTCGACGGCGGTATGGTGGTAAATGAGCTGCTGATGCAGTTCCAGTCCGACATCCTGAACGTGGATGTCGTCCGGCCGGTGGTCGCAGAGACCACTGCACTGGGCGCGGCGTACGCGGCGGGCCTTGCTGTCGGATTCTGGGCGAGCGAGGACGAGATCCGCGAGAACTGGGCCGAGGACAAGACGTGGACACCGTCCATGGATGACGCGGAGCGAGACAAGCTCTACGCCGGTTGGAAGAAAGCCGTCACACGAACACTCGATTGGGTCGATGCCGAATGAATTCCACCACAACAGCTCTCAGCCCCGAAGCCCGCAAGGAAGCACTCCGACGTCTCGCCACCGAGGAGATGGACGTCCTCGTCATCGGCGGCGGCGTCGTCGGGACGGGTGCTGCACTCGACGCGGTCACCCGCGGTCTCAAGGTCGGTCTCGTCGAAGCGCGTGACTACGCCGCCGGAACGTCCAGCCGGTCCAGCAAGCTGTTCCACGGTGGCCTGCGCTACCTCGAGCAGTTCAACTTCGCGCTGGTCTTCGAGGCGCTCAAGGAGCGGTCGCTGGTCCTCAACGACCTGTGCCCGCACCTCGCACGCCCCGTGCCGTTCATCTATCCGCTCGAGAAGATCATCGACCGGCCGTACGTCGGCCTCGGTATCGGTGTCTACGACGTGATGGGCGCGGGCCGCGGAGTGCCCTCTCACCACAAGCACCTGGGCAAGAAGAAGACGCTGGAGTCCTTCCCGTCGGGCAAGCGCTCCGCCATCCGCGGTGCCGTGCGCTTCTACGAGGGCCAGGTCGACGACGCCCGCCACACCATGATGATCGCCCGCACCGCGGCGGCCTACGGAGCGTTGTGCGCCAACAGCACTCGCGTCACCGGCTTCCTGCGTGAGGACGACCGTGTCATCGGCGTCGTCGCGACGGACCTCGAGTCGGGTGAGTCGTTCGAGATCCACGCCAAGCAGGTCATCAACGCTGCCGGTGTGTGGACCGACGAGATCCAGGAGATGGTCGGCGGCCGCGGACAGTTCCAGGTTCGCGCGTCCAAGGGCGTGCACCTCGTGGTGCCGCGCAACCGCATCAACAGCTCGACGGGCATCATCACCCGCACCGAGAAGTCGCTGCTGTTCGTGATCCCGTGGGGGAGCCACTGGATCATCGGCACCACCGACACCGACTGGAAGCTCGACCTGGCGCATCCCGCGGCCAGCAAGAGCGACATCGATTACATCCTCGGGCACGTCAACAAGCTGCTGCAGGATCCGCTCGATCACAAGGACGTCGTCGGTGTCTACGCCGGTCTGCGTCCGTTGCTGTACGGCGAGTCCGACTCCACCAGCACGCTGTCCCGCGAGCACGCCGTCTCCAGCCCCGTGCGTGGCCTCACCGTCATCGCCGGCGGCAAGTACACGACGTACCGGGTCATGGCGAAGGATGCGGTCGACTCCGCGGTGCACAACATGGAGCGCAAGGTTCCGGAGTGCGTCACCGAGAAGATTCCACTCGTCGGTGCCGACGGCTACTTCGGCGCCTGGAACTCCCGTCAGCTCGCGGCCGAGCGCGCCGGGATGCGTGTCGGCCGGATGGAGCACCTGCTCGGGCGCTACGGCACCCTGGTCGGTGAGGTTCTCGAGCTGATCGATCAGAACCCGGAGCTCGGTAAGCCCCTGGAGAATGCACCGGATTACCTCAAGGCAGAGGCCGTCTACGCCGCGAGCCACGAGGGTGCGCAGCACCTCGACGACATCCTGACGCGGCGCATCCGCGTGTCGATCGAGCTGGCCGACCGCGGCGAAGCCGCCGCATCCGAGGTGGCCGCACTGGTCGCACCGATCCTCGGGTGGGACGAGCAGCACGTGTCCGACGAGATCGAGCACTACCGCAAGCGCGTTGCGGCAGAACGCGAATCGCAGGCACAGCCGGACGACGAGACCGCCGATGCCGCACGGCTCGGGGCTCCCGACGTGCGTGTGGGCGTCGGCGGCTAAACACCCAGTACGACCAGAACACCCTCCCCAGTCGACTGGGGAGGGTGTTCTGCTGTCTCAGGCGGCTTCGTTGTTGCGTTCCGACTTCACCAGTTCCTTGGTGCGCACGAGGCGCAGCGCCGTCACGAGCATCACGCCACCGACGATGTTGAAACCGACCGTATAGCCGAACCATTCGATCCACTGCCGGTAGTCCACGTCCGCGCCGGCGTGAATGGCGCCGAAGATCAACAGCGAGTCCAGGATCGAGTGGAACAGCTGTAGGCCCGCCAGCAGGAAGCCGGCCGCCATGGCCGCGATGATGCGGGCAACGTCCGATGTGGTTCCCTGCTGCATCCTCGTCAGCAGTGTCATGGTGCTGCCACCGAGGATCGCCAGGCAGATCGACTGGGTGTTCAGGGGGGCGTCGACGAAGTGGTGCGCTGACTCGGACAACACGGTGAGCCACTGCGGGAATGCCTGCGCGACAAGCCACATGACTCCCCATCCACCGACCAGGTTGGCCAACAGGGTGCCGATCCAGAGTTTCGCGAGTTGCGCCGGGGTGCCGTCCTTCGAGACCACTGCGGCGACGGGCATGAGGAAGTCCTCGGTGAAGAGCTCGCTGTGCGCGAGATAGATTGCGACGAGCCCGATCCCGAACGCCAGTCCGGCGAGGAGATGGCTGCCCGTCTCGTCGAGCACAGCAAGGTAGGCCATTACACCGAGGGCCACTTCGAGACCGCCGAACAGCCCTGTGACTATGACGGCGCGAACGGTGCGGTGCAGACGCTCGGCACCCTCGGTGACGACCGCGTCGAAACTCTCTTCCAGTTCCTCTTCGACGGGACCTTCGTTGTCACCGTCATTGCGGCGCGCTTCTTCGCTCATCCTTCGGTATACCCCACGGGGTGAGCTGCTACCGGACGATCGTGGACTTCCGCCACCGCTGGGCGGGAGTGGGAGTCCACGATCGGGCAGTCAGCGCTTCTTCTTGTTCACCGCTGCGGAGGCGTCGTCGGCGGCAATGGTGCCCGCGGCCTTCGTTTTCTTGTCCAGTCGCTTTTCCTTCAGCGACTTACCCGATTTCTGTGTCATCGAGTTGCGCGGAGACTTGTCAGCCATGGTGTCAGCCCCTTGATCAAGGGAACCAGGTGGCTCCGATACGGCGAACACTACGCCTGATGCGGCGTGAGCAGCGCAAACGCCGATAGTGGAACGCGCCGTGCGACTGACGCGTCCTACCCCACAAGGGGGTGGGAACGATGACGTTCGTCGTCGCTGATGTGGGGGCCATGCGGGCCGCGAGTCGAAGTGTCCTCGGCGAGGCTGAGCAGATCGGTGTGCTGCCGCGCGGTGTGAACGCTCTACCCGGTGCCTCGACCGCGGCCGCACTGGCCCGGGCCGAGGCACGAGCGGTGTCGGCGCTGAACGATCTTGTCGCGGGTTTCTCCGCGACGGCGCGATCGCTGGACATTGCTGCCGTGGGTTACGCCGATGCGGACTCGGCTAATGCCGCACGGCTGGAGGGGATCCTGCGTGGAGGTCGCTGAGCTCGCGCCGCACCGAGAAGTGGTGGCGTCATGGGATCCCGGCAGCGTGCGGATCGACGCAGCGTGGATCGGCGACGGAGCGTCGGTTCTGGAATCTCGCGCAACGGCGATCGACCGCAGCCGTGTAGATCTGCGCGAGGCGTGGCAGGGTGCGGCCGGCGATGCTGCGGTAGGTCGTCTCGGACGTGATTGTGCTGCAGCGCAACGCCGGACGACTCAGCTGCGTGCGCTCGAGCGCGCAATTAGCGACGGTGCTTCTGCCATCGCCGTTGCTCGCGAGGCACTCCTCGACGCTGTCGTCGTGGCCGAGGCGGACGGTTGCCTCGTCGCACCGGACTGGTCGGTGGTCAGCACCGCTGACAACGGTGCCGCCCACGCGGCGGACATCGCTGCGCATGTACAGGCACTGATCGACGCGGACGAGTCGGCGGCGCGATCCATCGACGACGCGTCCGCTGCACTTCTCGACGGCGAACCACGCCACTTCGTCCCCCTCGCGATCGGCCTGGCCTGGGCGGTGGAAGCGGCCGTGCACGCGATGATCGCGGCCGGTGTGCTGTCCGTCGGCGCGATGGCCTTCGCACTGGTCGACCGGTTCGGCATGGATGCGTGGGATGCAATCCACGACGCGCTGCCGGACAGCTTCTTCCAGGATGCGGGGCCGGTCGATGCGGCGGGTGTCGAGAAGGTTCTCGCGGATGAGACCGAGCAAGGTAGGCAGCGTGCGGTGAGGCAGGTGGATTCCGGTGATGACGTGAGGACGTTATTCGACGACCTTGCGCAGGAGGGCCAGGCCGCCAGCACCGGAGGAAACGAGAAAATACTGGAGCGCTATGTATTACCGGACGGCACAATGATTCAGCTCCGGGTCGGTAGCAAGTCAGGTGGACCCGTGATCGACATCCAAAGACCAGGAGGCGGCGACGTGATCAAGGTGCATGTGCGATGAAGGTCGAGACCGGGATCGAGTTTCGACTACTTCTGGATTTGGACGACGATTGGACGTCGCTGTGGAGCTTTGTCGCAAAGGTGCGCGCGTTTCGAGGATGGCACACCCCGCTCGACGAAGTGGCTGATGTCATCCGCTGGTTCGCCGACTCGGGGTTGATGACATTCGGTGCCCTCGCAGACAACGACACTGGTTGGGAAGAGTGGACGGCCGACACCGACGAGTCGATGAGGCGGATCGCCGAGGGGCATGGCAAAAGCGACGGTTACCTGGCCGCAGAGCAAGACCTCGACCTGATGGGCTGCGAAGTCTTTCGCGGAAGCATCACGGAGAAGGGTGAGCGTCGGCTCGCGGAGCTCGAGGTCCAGGGCATGACATGGGACAACACGATCGGTCAGTTCGAGACCCGTAGCGGACTGCTGTGAGATCCGGTGCAGAAGCAGTCGCTGAGCGAACAGTTCTGCACCGCATCGGCAGTCGGTTGATCGCGGACGTTCGCCCCCGCAATGTGTGTGTGGACGAATGATCAAGGCGGATGAGCGATGAACGACGAACAACTCGAGTTCAACCTGTTGGTCCAGTTGGACGACGACTGGATCACGTTCTGGGAATTCATGTATTACACGATCCAGTCCATGGGGCCGTCGACGACGTCGGAGCAGACGGCAGTCGTCATCAGGTCGCTTGTCGAGTCGGGGTTGATGACACTCGGCGCCCTAGCGGCCAACGAGGTCGGGTGGGAGGAATGGGACGTCGATCTGGATGAGGCCATGCGCCGCATCGCAGAGGGGCATGCAGGTGAGGTCGGCTACCTGACGGCGCCGGATCGAACGGCACTGACGATTTCCGAGGTCGTTCGGGCGTGCATCACAGAGAAGGGCGAGCGGCGCCTCGCCGAACTCGAAGCGCGCGGGTTCACGTTCGAAGGTCCCAGCGGATTGGTGTGAGATCCGGTGCAGAAATCATCGCTGGCCGAAGATTTCTGCACCGGAGTCGTCGCGACGGTGCGCTCACCCGTGCAATCCGCGGCTCCGCGCACCTTCCGGCGCGTCGGGAGGTGTCGTACAGTTTTCCCATGGCTCGTGACGCCGACCTCGAGGACAGGGTTCGCGCTGCGTTGTCCGCCAGGTCCACCGTGACCGAGAAAGCGATGTTCGGCGGGCTGGCGTTCATGGTCGACGGGAAGATGGTCGTATCCGTCGGCAACGGCGGCGGAGCATTGCTGGTGCGGGTACCGCGCGATCGCGATGACGACTACGTCGGACGCCCGGGAGCTCGCCGCGCTCAGATGGGCGCGGGCAGGTCGATGGGACAGGGGTGGATTTCCGTGAACGCGGCAGCTCTGGAGTTCGACGACGACCTGCGGGTCTGGATCGACGCCGCAACCTCCTCAACTCCCGCACCACCCGCGGCGAGCCGCACAACGGATCCTGTGCAGTAATCCGCGGACAGCGCGGATCACTGCACACGATCACCGCGTCGGCAAGTACTCCACCAACTCGAACGAGTTCCGCACCACCCGCCGCAGGTCGGCGAGACCGCCGCTCACCACACCGGCCGCCCGGGCCTGCACCAGCACGTTGCCCAGGGCGGATCCCTCGACCGGTCCCGCGACTACCGGCAAACCGGTGGTATCGGCAGTGAGTTGGCACAGCAGCGCGTTCTGCGAACCGCCTCCGACGATGTGCACCACCTCGACGTCGATGCCTGCGAGCTCTCCGGCCAGACGCACCGAGCGAGCGTAGGCCGCCGCGAGGCTGTCCACGATGCAGCGCACGAATTCCGCAGGAGTCGTCGGAACCGGCACCCCGGCCGCGAGGCACTCGGCGGCAATTCGCGCCGGCATGTCGCCTGGTGGCAGGAACACCGGGAGGTCGGGATCGATGACCGACGACGCGGGCAGACCGGCAGCCTCGACGAGCAGTGCGCCGAGCGACAGCTCGAGACCATCACGCTCCCACTGCCGCAACGACTCCTGCACCAGCCACATACCCATGACGTTGCGGAGCAGTCGCACGGTGCCGTCGACACCGGCCTCGTTGGTGAACCCCCCGTCTCGGGCCGCAGACGTCACCACAGGCTCCTGCGTCTCGACTCCCACCAGCGACCAGGTGCCCGACGCGATGTACGCGAAGTTCGGTGTCGCAGCCGGGATCGCCACGATGGCCGACGCGGTGTCGTGCGTGCCGACTGCAACGACCGACGACTCGGTGCCCACCACGGCGGCGACGTCGGCGGTGAGCGGTCCGATGGGCATCCCTGGAGCGACGAGCTCAGGGAACAGGTCGGCCTTCAGGCCCAGCGAGGCGATCGAGGAGCGGTCCCATGCGCGGGTATGTGGGTCGAGGAGCCCGGTTGTCGACGCATTGGTCACCTCGCCTCGAGCGACGCCGGTGAGCCAGTACGCCAACAGGTCCGGGACCATGAGCAGGCGCCTGGCGACGCTCAGAGTATCGGGCGACTCGGCCAGCAACTGGTACACCGTGTTGAACGGCAGCGAAGCAATACCGCTGCGAGAGAACAGGTCCTCGTGCTCGCCATCGGTGCGGGAGTCGCGGTAGTGGAACGGGATGCCGAGCATGCGCCCGTCGGCATCGAGAAGGGCGTAATCGACCGCCCACGTGTCGATGCCGACGGACGTCAACGGCTCGCCGTCCAACCGGTCGACCAGCGACCGCAATCCGTCGAGCACACCCTGATACAGCGCGAGGATGTTCCAGTGCAGCGATCCACCGAGACGCACAGGCCGGTTCTCGAACCGCGCGATCTCCGTCAGATCCACCCGACCGTCGACCACGCGCCCCAGCATCACACGACCGCTCGACGCCCCCAGATCTACCGCCGCGAATGCCCCCATCAGCGCAGGAACGCGGCCGCGACACCCGCATCGACCGGGATGTGCAACCCGGTCGTGTGGGTCAGTTCTCCACCGGTCAAGGCGAACACCGCGTTGGCGACGTGCTCGGGCAGCACCTCGCGCTTGAGCAGCGTGCGCTGCGCGTAGTACTCGCCCAGCTTCTCCTCCTCGACGCCGTAGACCGCGGCACGCTTGGCGCCCCAGCCGCCCGCGAAGATGCCCGAACCGCGGACCACGCCGTCGGGGTTGATGCCGTTGACGCGAATGCCGTGGTCACCTAGCTCGGCGGCGAGTAGCCGAACCTGATGTGCCTGATCGGCTTTCGTCGCCGAGTACGCGATGTTGTTGGGTCCGGCGAACACCGAGTTCTTCGACGAGATGTAGACGATGTCGCCGCCCAGGCCCTGCTCGATCATGATGCGAGCCGCCTCGCGGGAGACGAGGAAGGATCCGCGTGCCATGACGTCGTGCTGCAGATCCCAGTCCTTGACGGTGGTCTCGAGCAGCGGCTTGGAGATGGACAGTCCGGCGTTGTTGACGACGAGGTCCACTCCACCGAAGGCCAGCACGGCGTCGGCGAACCCGGCGGCGATCTGTCCTTCGTCGGTGACGTCGGCGGCGATGCCCACGGCCACGTCGGTGCCACCGATCTCGGCAGCGGCAGCGGCAGCTTTCGCGGCGTCGAGGTCGGCGATCACGACGCACGCACCCTCGGCTGCCAGACGCTGCGCGATTGCCTTGCCGATGCCCGACGCGGCGCCGGTCACCAGTGCGATCCGGGTGGCCAGCGGCTTGGGTGCGGGCATCCGGGCGAGCTTCGCCTCTTCGAGTGCCCAGTACTCGATGCGGAACTTCTCGCGCTCGTCGATGGGGGCGTAGGTCGAGACGGATTCAGCACCGCGCATCACGTTGATGGCGTTGATGTAGAACTCGCCGGCGACGCGGGCGGTCTGCTTGTTGGCTCCGAAGGAGAACATGCCGACGCCGGGGATCAGCACGATGGCGGGATCAGCGCCGCGCATGGCGGGACTGTCGGCCTCGGCGTGCTCCGAGTAGTAGCGGGCGTAGTCCTCGCGGTACGCGACGTGGAGCTCACGGAGTCGAGCCGACACGTCCTCCAACGATGCAGTCGTCGGGAGGTCGAGCACCATCGGGCGCACCTTGGTGCGCAGGAAGTGGTCGGGGCACGACGTCCCGAGTGCGGCGAGGCGCGGATGCTCGGACGAGGCGAGGAAGTCGAGGACGACGTCGCTGTCGTCGATGTGGCCCACCTGCGGGCGGTCGGTCGACGCGAGCCCGCGGATCAGCGGGAACAGGGCCGCGGCGCGGGTGCGTCGATCGTCCTCCGGCAGTGCCTCGAAACCCGTCAGCGGGGATCCGAAGGGCTCCGAGCGACCGTTGTCGGCAAGGAACTGCTCGGCGGTCCGAATGATCTCGAGAGACCGCTCCTCGCTCTCGGAGCTGGTCGCACCCCATGCGGTGATCCCGTGTCCACCGAGGATGCACCCGATCGCTTGCGGGTTCTTCTCGGCGATCTCGGCGATGTCCAGGCCGAGCTGGAAGCCCGGGCGACGCCACGGCACCCACACCACACGGTCGCCGAAGCACTTGCGGGTCAGCTCTTCCCCGTCGGCCGCGGTCGCGAGTGCGATGCCCGAGTCGGGGTGCAGATGGTCGACGTGAGCCGCCTCGACCAGTCCGTGCATCGCGGTGTCGATGGACGGTGCGGCGCCGCCCTTGCCGTGCAGGCAGTAGTCGAAGGCGGCGACCATCTCGTCTTCGCGGTCGACGCCGGGGTATACGTCCTTCAGGGCGCGGACGCGGTCGAGTCGCAACGCGGCGAGCCCGGCGGGCTTCAGCGTGCCCAGGTCACCGCCGGATCCCTTGACCCACAGCAGTTCCACGTCCTCACCGGTGACCGGGTCGGTCTCGGTTCCCTTCGCGGAGGTGTTGCCGCCCGCGTAGTTGGTGTTGCGCGCATCGGCGCCGAGTCTGTTGGACCGGGCGATCAGATCGTCGATCGTCGTCACAGTGGTTCTCCTGAGTAGGTCTAGACGCTGGTGTAGGAAATGCCGAGCAGCTCTGCTGCGGCCTTGATGTCCTTGGCGCGGTGCCCGACGCACAGTGCCCAGTGGTGGCCGGTGCCGGTGGCACTCCACTCGTCCGTCCACTCGCCGGGATCGCGCCCGAAATCGACGCGGGACGTGGTGTTGCCGATCTGCAGCAGAGGCCCGGGGACAACGGTGCCCTCGGAGGTGATGAACGTGAACGAGCCGTCACGGTTCTGTCCGATGGCGAAGGTCGTCACGGGCCCGGGCTGTACGTCGAACTCGACGCTGACGCCGTATCCACGCTTCCCGTGATAGACGCCGAGGCCGCGGAGCAGAGGCTCGCCGGCCGACACCTGGAGGTGGGCGGGCCCGTCGTGCCCCATCTCGACGACACCGTCTCGGAAGTTCAGTGCCTGAAGCTCGGTGAAAGACCCACCGGCGCCCAGGCGGTCCGCGATCAGCATGGCGACGGCGGTGCGGATGTCGTATTCGCCGGCCAACGGAATTCCGCGGGCTGTGAGCAGCGAGGCGCCCAGAATCATGCCGGCGCCGAGACGTTCGTGCAGTTCGCCGTCGAGTCCGCGGTGGTAGTACGCCATGGCGTCGAGTCCGAAGTCGTCCACGAGGGCATCGAGGCCGACCGATACGCGAGCGCCCCACGCGAAGTCGTCGTTCACGACGGAGTCGTCGAGGTGGAAGACGCTGCGCGCGAGTTCGAGTCGCTCGTCCACCTGTGCGTCGGTGACGCTCTGGACACGCACCCGCAGGTCGTCGAATTCCAGTACCTCGACGTGGGCGCCGAACTGCGACGACAGCAGGGTCATGTCGGTCGAGATGTCCAGCATGCCCGGATACAGATGCCCCATCAGGCCGAGCCGGGAGTGTCGCAGCGCAGCGCGCGCCGACGCGGCTCCCACCCATGCCTCGATGCGGGACCACGCGTTCTCGTCGTGGAGATAGCCCGAGACGGAGCGGAAGTCGATACCGCTGCGACGGAACACGTTCGCCACCTCGGGGAGCGGGCACTGACCGCAGTACGCGAGCCATTCGCCGGTGCCCGTGGTGGCGTGGTCCATGGCCTCGGTGGGTTGCAGATCGATCAACAACACCGGGGCATCGACTCGTTGCGCGATGGGCAGCACCATCGACGACGTGAGATACGTCGTCAGGAATACGACGACGAGGTCGCAATCGGCAACTCGCAACTTCTCGGCCGCAGAGGCAGATTCCGTTGCATCGGAGACGAAGCCGGCATCGACCACGACGCAGTCCTGCTTCTCGAACCGCTCGGTGACGTAGCGAGCGGACTGCTGCAACGTCTCCAGGAGACCGGGGAACTGTGGCCAGTAAGCACCCAGTCCGCCCGACACCAGACCCAGGCGAGTCTTCCTCGGAACCGTCCGCTCCAGGCCCATCAGGCTCCCCAGCTCGCTTGCTGTCCGCCGACGCGCTCGGCTTCGACGCGTTCCATGTACCCGGAGCGGGCGAAGGCGGCGACGGGGTCACGGTCGATGCCGCGGGACTCCCGCAGATCACCGAGCAGCCCCCGGACATCGGTGTTGTAGGCGTCCATGAGTACCGCGTGGGCACCGAGGATGTCGCCGTCGATCTGCGCCTTCTCGAGAGCCGACGCATCGATGAGCAACGCTTTCGCGGTGGCTTCCTGCACGTTCATGATCGAGCGGATCTGGCCGGGGATCTTCGGCTCGATGTTGTGGCACTGGTCGAGCATGAAGTTGATGCCGGACGAGGGGAGGTGGGCATCGGAGGCGACGATCTCGTGCATGATGCGGAACAGCTGGAACGGGTCCGCGGCACCGACGATGAGGTCGTCGTCGGCGTAGTTGCGGGAGTTGAAGTCGAAGGCGCCCAGCTTGTTCTGTCGGATGAGCTGCGTGACGATGAATTCGATGTTGGTGCCCGGCGCGTGGTGCCCGGTGTCGAGGACCACCTTCGCCTTGTCTCCGAGGGCGAGGCAGTGCAGCAGCGACGTGCCCCAGTCCGGGATGTCGGTCGTGTAGAAGTACGGCTCGAAGAACTTGTATTCGATGAGCAGTGTGTGGTCGTCGTCGAGGCCGGCGTAGATCTCCTGCAGCGACTCGGCGAGGCGGTCCTGGCGCGCACGGATGGAGTCCTGCCCGGCGTAGTTGGTGCCGTCGGGGAGCCACAGCTTGAGGGTCTTCGAGCCGGTTGCACGCATGACGTCTACGCACTCGAGGTGGTGGGCAACGGCCTTGGCGCGAATCCGTTTGTCGGCGTTGGTCAGTGACCCGAGCTTGTAGTCGTCGTCCTGGAAGACGTTCGAATTCACGGCTCCCAGTGCGACGCCGTTCTCGGCGGCGAAGGAGGCGAGCGCGGAGTAGTCGTCGACCTTGTCCCACGGAATGTGCAGCGAGACGCGGGGAGCTGCGCCGGTGACGCGGTTGACCTCGGCGGCGTCGGCGACCTTCTCGAACGGGGTGCGGGGCACGCCGGCGGTGGAGAAGACCTTGAAGCGGGTTCCGGAGTTTCCGTAGGCCCAGCTGGGCACCTCGATACCGAAGTCGGCGAGGGCCGAGATGTCCTGAACTGCTGTGGTGCTCATGATGGGTGACCTTCGCGGAGTTGAGTCTCGAGGTGGAAGAGTTCGCGCAGCAGCACGAATCCTTCGTCGGGGGTGGCAGACCCGAGGCCCGTGAAGAACGGAGCCATCTGGGCCTGCCACCGTGCGTTGACGTCGGTACTGCTCATCGCTGCCTGCGCCGCCCCCAGGTCCGGGCTTTCGACGTAGCCGACGATCAGGCCGTCGTCACGGATGTGCAGGGAATAGTTGTTCCAGCCGTTGGCTTTCAGTGCTTCGAGCATCTCGGGCCACACCTCGGCGTGACGACGGGAGTACTCGGGAACCGATTCCGGCCTGAGCTGCAGCGTGAAGCAGTACCGGTCCATGTCAGAAGTTGTACTGGTCGATATTGGCGGAGTCGAAGACCGTGGGCGGTCCGAGGACTAGTTCGCCGTCGACACCGATGGTGTATTCGCCGAGCTCGCCCGCGGTGAACTTCTCACCTTCGGCGCCGGTGATCTGACCGGACGACAGGGCTGCACCGGCGTAGGCGGCGAGGTAGCCGATGTCGGTGGGATCCCACAGCGCGAACTGCTTCACGGTGCCGTTCTTGACGTACTCACGCATCTGGTTCGGCGTGCCGAGTCCGGTGAGGACGATCTTGTCCTTGTACGACGAGCCCGAGATGTAGCGGGCGGCAGCGGAAATGCCGACGGTAGTGGGGGAGACGATGGCCTTCAGGTCCGGGTAGGTCTGCAGCAGACCCTGGGTCTCCTGGAAGGACTTCTGGTCGTCGTCGTTGCCGTACACAGTGGTGACGAGCTCGATGTCCTTGTACTCCGGGTTCGACGCGAGCTGCTCCTTCAGCACCTCGATCCACGCATTCTGGTTGGTGGCGTTGGGAGTTGCGGACAGGATGGCGATCTTGCCGGATCCGCCGATCTGGTCGCTGGTCATCTTCGCCAGCGATTCGCCGACGCCTTCGGTAGTGGCCTGGTTGATGAACAGGTCGCGGCAGCTCTTGTCGGCGTCGGAGTCGAAGGTGACGACCTTGACGCCGGCGTCACGCGCCTGGTTCAGCGAGGGGCACACCGCGTTGGGGTCGTTCGCAGCGATCGCGATGACGTTCTGGTTCTGCTGGATCAGGGTATTGATGTAGGACACCTGCGACGATGCGCTGGCGTCGTTGGGGCCGACGAGCTTGTACTCGCCACCGAACTCGCCGACTGCCTTCTCGCCACCGGCGACCTCGATGTCGGAGTACGGGTTGTTGAGCTGCTTGGGCAGGAAGCCGATCTTGAGGCCGTCCTGGATCTCGGCGTCGGGGTTGGCGGTGCCGGTGACGCGGCTTCCGCTGTCGGAGGACTCGGAGGCCGACTCCTGCGTCGTGCCACCGCAGGCGGTGAGGACGAGAGACAGGGCGGCGATGCCGGCCAGCGGCGCCAGAGCGAGGCGCCGGGAGGTGCGGGACATGGTGGACCTTTCGGGAAGGGGGTGGATCAGAGTCGTGCGACGGCTTTGCGACGGTCCGAGGAGGTGCGGACTGCCTTGATGAGGTTGGGCAGGAGGACGGCGACGATGAGCAGGACGCCGGTGACGACGGTGAGTGCTTCGTTGGAGATGTCCTCGAGACGCAGTGCGTTCTGCAGTGCCGCGAGGAGGACGACGGCGGCGAGAACGCCGACGAGCCGGCCCTTGCCTCCGAAGATCGAGACGCCACCGAGAAGGACTGCGGCGACGACGGACAGTTCGAGGCCGGCACCGTTGTCGGCACGAGCACTCGAGTAGCGCAGGCTCCACAGGACACCGGCCAGGGCGGCGACCGCTCCGGCGACGACGTAGAGCCAGAACTTGATGCGGTTGCCGTTGATGCCGGCGAACTTCGCGGCTGTGGCACTGGCGCCGGTGGCGTAGATGTTGCGGCCGAGCGAGGTGAACTGCAGGACCGCGCCGAACACTACCGCGAGGATGACCAGTGGCACAGCGAGATTGGGAACCGACGAGTCACCCAGTGTGCCGGTGACCCACGAGGTGTAAGCACGCGGGAAGTTGGACACGGCCGTGTCACCCAACAGGACGAAGGCGAGTCCGCGGAAGAGCGCGAGCGTGCCGATCGTGACGGCGAGGGACGGCAGACCGAGCGTGGCGACGAGGAATCCGTTGAGCGCGCCGAGCAGTGCGCCGAGCAGGATGCACATCGGGACGATGGCCTCGATGGTGAAGCCGTTGTTCCACATCCAACCCATTGCCCCGCCGCTCAGACCGAGAGTGCTGGCGACGGAGAGGTCGATCTCGCCGGTGACGATGATCAGCGTCATCGGCAGGGCGATGAGGAAGATCGGCGCGAGGTCGAGTACCAGGAACGTGAAATTGGTGGCGCTGCCGAAGTCGGGGTTCATCACCGACGCACCGAGCACGACGACGATGGTCAGGAAGATGACTGCGGTGTCCCAGCTGGCCAGCAGCTCCCGGATGCGACTGCCCTGCTGCACGGTCGGTGCGGGGGCGTCGGGACGGGTGGCGAGATCACTCGACATGAGCGCTCCTCTTCCGAAGTTGCTGGGCGGCACGCACGGCCGCGATGCGATCCGCCGCGATGGCGATGAGGATGAGCGCGCCGACGATCGCCTGCTGCCAGAACTGATCGATCTGCAGGACCGGGAGCGAGCTGTTGATGGTGGTCAGCAGCAGGGCGCCGAGGGCGGCTCCCCACACGGTGCCGACACCGCCGACGACGGCTACGCCGCCGACGACGCAGGCCGCGATGACGTTGAGTTCGTAGCCGGTGCCGGCTGCCGCGTCGACGGTGCCGAAGCGGGCGGCGAACATGACTCCGGCGATACCGGCCATGGCGCCGGAGAAGGCGAAGGCCCCCAGCGTTCGCTTGCCGACGGAGATGCCGGCGAGTTCGGCGGCGTGACCGTTGGACCCGATGGCGTAGAGGTCGCGGCCGCTGCGGTATCGGCCGAGGTAGATGCCCGCACCCACGAGTGCGATGACGGCGACGATCACCAGGACGGGGAGTCCGAGAACGCTGGCCGTGCCGAGATCGAGGAAGGAGCCGGGCATCTCGTCGGCGGTGATCTGCTCGCCGCCCGCCCAGAAGAAGGCGATGCCGCGGAAGATGTACATGGTGCCGAGCGTGACCACCAGGGCGGGAACGCCGCCGTAGCGGACGAGTAGCGCGTTGAAGACTCCGCACAGCGTGCCGACGACGATGCCCGCGAGG
Source organism: Rhodococcus sp. MEB064 (assembly GCF_000834565.1). Taxonomy (NCBI): domain Bacteria; kingdom Bacillati; phylum Actinomycetota; class Actinomycetes; order Mycobacteriales; family Nocardiaceae; genus Rhodococcus; species Rhodococcus sp. MEB064. Next base: position 19,336 of record NZ_JXQS01000012.1, on the reverse strand, counting down.
ATGCCGAGCACGATCGGCGAGCCGGCCTTCATGACCGATCCCGCGGCGAACGCGGAGAGGCCCAGCACCGAACCGACGGAGAGGTCGATGTTCTTGGTGATCATGACGACGGTCTGACCGACGGCCAGCACGGCGATGATCGACGCGGCGAGCAGCAGGTCGCGGATGCTCTGACCGGACAGGAACGAGCTGTTGGTCGCCGCGGTCACAGCGATGAGGACGACGAGCGCGCCGAGGATGCCCAACGAGCGCATTCTCAGGATCTTCTCGACCAGCGAGCTCCCGTCCTTGGTGACAGGCTTGAGCGGGTCGGCCGCCGGGGCGGTCTGGGTGGTGACGGTCATGCTGCGGACTCCGATCCCATGGCGGCGAACATGACCGATTCCTCGGTGGCATGATCGCGATCGATCTCCGCGGCGATGCGGCCTTCGCGCATGACGAGCACGCGGTCGGCCATACCGAGGACCTCCGGCAGTTCCGAGGAGATCATGACGACGGCGACTCCTTCGCTGGCGAGACGCGAGATGATCTTGTGGACTTCGGCTTTGGTGCCGACGTCGATGCCGCGGGTGGGCTCGTCGACGATGAGAACGATCGGGTCGGTGGCGAGCCACTTGGCCAGCACCACCTTCTGCTGGTTGCCGCCGGACAGGGTGCCGACAGGGTCGGTGATGCGCGAGAACTTGGTCTGCAGTTTCTTCGTCCATTCCTGGGCCGAGCGGCGCTCGCCACCACCGACGAGGAACCCGAAGCGCGACAACGCCTGTGAGCGCGTGAGCGTCGCATTGCGCTCGATCGACATCTCGGGGATGAGGCCCTGCTGGCGACGGTCCTCGGGTACAAGGGCGATGCCGGCGCGCATGGCGGCCTTGGGATTGCCCGGCTTGAGCTCCTTGCCGCGGACCTTCACGCTGCCGGAGTCACGAGGGTCGACTCCGAACACGGCCTGCATGACCTCGGAGCGTCCGGCGCCGACCAGGCCGGCGAGCGCCACGATCTCACCGGCACGCACCTGGAAGCTGACGTCGGTGAACACCCCGGCACGCGTGAGGTTCTCGACCTCGAGGATGACGGCACCGGGCACGACGTCGAGCTTGGGAAACAGGGCGCCGAGTTCGCGGCCGACCATCTGCTTGATCAGGTCGTCGACGGTGAGTCCGGCCAGGGGTGCGGTCGAGATGTGCTTGCCGTCGCGCATGACGGTGACGCGCTGGCAGAGGTCGAAGATCTCTTCGAAGCGGTGCGAGATGAACAGCACGGCAGCTCCGTCGGCGCACAGGGAGCGAGCGACCTTGAAGAGGCGGGCGACCTCGTTACCCGACAGCGCGGCGGTGGGCTCGTCCATGACAATGACGGACGCCTTGGTGGACAGCGCTTTGGCGATCTCGACGAGCTGCTGGTCGGCGATGGACAGTCCGCTGGCGAGCCGGTTCGGATCCATCGGAACACCTAAGCGAGTGAACAGGGCTTCGGCGGCGGTGTTCATGGCGCCGCGGTCGATCATCCGGCCGCGCGAGGTGGGCTGGGCACCGATGTAGATGTTCTCGGCGATAGTCAGGTCCGGGAACAGCGTCGGCTCCTGGTAGATGACGGCGATGCCCTCGGCCTTCGCGGCGGCGGGGGAGTCGAGCGTGATCGGGGTGCTGCCCGCGAGCAGCGTGCCGGTGTCCGGCTTGTGCACACCGGCCAGCATCTTGACGATGGTGGACTTGCCGGCACCGTTCTCGCCCACGAGTGCGTGCGCTTCACCGCCGTAGAGCGGAAAGGACACCCCGGAGACGGCGGCGACGCTTCCGAACGACTTGGTGACGTCACGGACTTCGAGCAGGGGAACTGCGGTGGGCGTCGTCGCACTGGGGACGCTCATGGATGGGACCTCCGTCGGACCGAACCGGCTCGAATTGAATCGGTTCATTCAGCCCCGTGAACATAGAAGTGACGGGGGCCACTGGTCAACCCCGTGACCCGGATCACGACAGAGCGTTACCGAACCGTGATGTACCGAGCTTTGAGCAGCAACGATGAGGATCGGCCACGAACTGACGCCCCGTGGCTCGGCTCGGTGGGTTCGAGAACGCCGTTCGGTTGCGTCATCGTCGGTAAACCGATTCAATGGCGACGGTAACGGCATCGAAGGGGGGCGATCGTGGCAGCGAGCATGCGGGAGGTCGCCGCTCTCGCGGGAGTGTCCATGGGCACCATCAGCAATGTCCTGAACAAGCCCGACATGGTCTCCGCCGCCACCCGTGAGCGCGTCGAGGCGGCCATCGCGCAGCTCGGATTCGTGCGTAACGACGCGGCCCGCCAGCTTCGAGCCGGCCAGTCCCGCATGCTTGCCGTCGTGGTCCTCGACGCCCGGAACCCGTTCTTCCTCGACGTGGCAGCCGGTGCCGAATCCGTCGCGGACGTGAACGATCTGTTGACCGTGATCGTCGGCAGCGGCGAGTCCGAGGAGCGCGAGAACCGTCAGCTTCGCCTGCTCATGGAGCAGCGCGTGCAGGGCATCCTGCTCAGTCCCGTGGGCGAGAACGTGCCGATGCTCGACAACCTCGACCGCCAGGGCACCCCGGTGGTGTTGCTCGATCGCGGGTCGCACGCCCCCGGCAGATCGTCGGTCGCGGTCGACGACGTTCTCGGAGGGCGTTTGGCTGCGCGGCATCTCATGGATCTGGGACACCGCACCCTGGTCTACGTCGGCGGCCCGGACAGCATTCGGCAGGTGCGCGACCGCCGCTCCGGCGCCCTCACGGCTGTCGCCGAGTCGGCCAGCACCCGCATGTCGACGGTGTGGTCGACGTCGTTGTCCATCGAGGCCGGTGCACGAGCCGCCGCTCAGATCTTCGACATGACCGACGCCCCGCCGACCGGGGTCGTGTGCGCGAACGACCTGCTGGCGCTGGGGGTGCTGCAGGAATGTGTGCACCGCGGCGTGCGTGTGCCGGAAGACCTGGCCATCGTCGGGTACGACGACATCGACTACGCCGCGGGTGCAGCAGTTCCCCTCACGTCCATCTCGCAGCCGCGGGCCGAATTAGGCAGGGCTGCAGCCGAACTACTGCTCGAGCAGGTCTCGGCGTCGGGCGCTCACGAGTTCCGGCAGCTCACCTTCGAGCCGTCGTTGGTGGTGCGAGGGTCGACCGATCAGGCGTGGCGCGCGCGCTGATCCATCGAGCGTTCACCTTCCCGGCTTAGCGTGGGGGTCATGGCGATGCGACGAGTGCTGCTGACCGTCTCGATGTGTATGGCGCTGGCGGCCTGCTCCACGCAGGAGACCGAGAACGCGCAGCCGCTCGACGGCTTCGACCTCCAGGCGCACCGCGGCGGCCTCGGGCTGGTCACCGAGAGCACGCTCGCCTCGTTCACCAACGCCCTCGAGCTCGGCGTCACCACACTCGAGATGGACGCGCAGATCACCGAGGACGGCATCGCCGTCGTCACGCACGACCGGAAGGTGTCGGACGCGAAGTGCCGTGACACCCGGCCTGCGACCGACGGCGATCCCGAGCTTCCCTACGTCGGGAAGTACGTGAACACCCTGACGCTGGCGCAGGTGCGAACCCTCAATTGCGGTGTGGCGCAGCTCGACGGCTACCCGGAACAGCGAGTGGCGACAGATGCCGGAATTCCGACCCTCGACGAGGTGCTCGCGCTGGTGAACTCGTACGACTCCACGGTGCAGCTGAACATCGAGACCAAGGTGGAAGCGGCAGCGCCCACCGAGACGGCGCCCCGTGGGCAGTTCGCCGACGTGGTGCTCGCCTCGGTCGGAGCGGCGGGACTGCTCGATCGCACCACCATCCAGAGTTTCGACTGGGGCGCTCTCCTCGCGGTGAAAGCAGTCGACCCGTCGGTGCGCCTGGTCGCGCTCACGGAGCCAGACTTCCTCGAAGTCGGGGAACCCGGAGCGTCCCCATGGCTGGGTGGTCTCGACATCGATGACTTCGACGGTGATCCTGTGGCGGCGGTGCAGTCGTTCGGCGCCCACGCCCTCTCGCCCGTCCAGGGCACCCCGCAGAAGGGAGTGGTGGGCGACCCGGGCTTCGAGTTCTACGTGACACCCAAGATGGTGGCGTCAGCGCATTCCGCCGGGGTCCGTGTCGTGCCGTGGACGGTGGACGATCCCGCAACCATGGCGGCCCTGATGGACATGGGTGTCGACGGCATCATCACCGACTACCCCGACCGCCTGCGCGACGTGATGGGGGAGCGGGGGATGGCGCTGCCGGAGCCGGCCACGGTGCGCTGAGCTAGTCGAGCCGCATCAATCCGTAGAACCCCTCGATGTGCTCGCGCGCCAGGGTGGCGGCCTTCGCGCCGTGGCCTTGGCGCAACGCGTCGACGATGCCGCGGTGCTCGCACCGGAGGTTCACGGCGACGGCCGACCAGTCGTCGAGCATCGGAACGGCGTCCATGACGTAGCCGTGGATAGAGTCGCGGAGCGAGGTCATCATCGCCTCGATCAGCACGTTGCCGGCCAGCCCGGCAAACCGTACGTGCAGCTCGGCGTCGAGGCGGTGGAACTGGTCGGGTTCCAAGCTCTGGTCGTCCATTCGGTCCAGTAGCTCGTCGATGGCACTGAGGTCGGGGGTGCGCGTCGCGGCTTCGCGTAGCGCCCACGACTCGAGCAGCACGCGCGTCTGCACCACGTCGGCGATGGGCAGGAACTGCGTGGCCATGTGCAGCCGCAGTGCCGAGCCAATGGACGTGGCGGGATCGGCCACGACGATCGCGCCCGCATCGGGACCGGACCCGACCGACGTCTTCACCACGCCCATTGCCTCCAGCACCCGGATGGCCTCACGAACCGAGCTCCGGCCGACGCCCAGTTCCTCCGCGAGTGCGCGCTCGGCCGGCAGTCGATCGCCGACACGGAGTCGTGCCGCCGCCAAGTCCTGTTCGATGCGATGGAGAACCACCTCGTGTGCGCGCATTGTCGGAGAATAGCTGGTGTGGTCCGACCACAGGGGTTACTGTGGTCAGACCACACGCTCTGGAGGCTCCATGCGGATAGCCCTGTTCGCCACCTGTCTGGCGGACGCACTCTTCCCCGAGTCAGCGAAAGCGACTGTCTCACTGCTCGAACGGCTCGGTCACACCGTCGTCTTCCCGTCGGATCAGACGTGCTGCGGCCAGATGCACGTCAACACCGGCTACCTCAAGGAGGCCGCACCCTTGGTGCGTCACCATGTCGAGGTCTTCGAGAAGTCGTCGTGGGACGTCGCCGTCGCACCATCCGGTTCCTGTGTCGGATCGGTCCGTCACCAGCACGCGATGGTCGCCCGCCGCGCCGGTGACGAGGACCTGGCCACGCGCGCCGAGATCATCGCCGGACGCACCTACGAGCTGTCCGAACTGCTCGTCGACGTCCTCGGTGTCACCGACGTCGGCGCCTACTACCCGCACCGCGTCACCTACCACCCCACATGTCATTCGCTGAGAATGCTGCGCGTCGGCGACAAGCCCCTCGAACTGCTGCGCAACGTGCGCGGCATGACGCTGGTCGAACTGCCCCAGGCCGAGTCGTGCTGCGGCTTCGGCGGAACGTTCGCGTTGAAGAATTCGGAGACCTCGACGGCGATGTTGTCGGACAAGATGGCCAACGTCCTCTCCACCGGTGCCGAGGTGTGCAGCGCCGGAGATTCCTCGTGCCTCATGCACATCGGTGGTGGACTGTCCCGTCTGCGCACCGGCGTCAAAACTGTTCACCTGGCCGAGATCCTGGCATCGACGGAGGCACGATGACAACGTTCCTGGGCTCGCCCGGCATCGGCAATATTCGCGGCGAGGAGAGCTTCCCGAAGGCAGCCAAGCGCGCTCTGCAGGACACTCAGATGCGGCGCAACGTCGGGGCCGCGACCAAGACCATTCGTGAGAAGCGGCTGGGAGCTGTTGCGGAGTGCGATGACTGGGAGGAACTGCGCCTCGCCGGGAGTGCCCTCAAGACCGACGTGATGTCGAGGCTGCCCGAGCTCCTCGAACAGCTCGAAGCCAACGTCACCGCCCGCGGGGGGGTGGTGCACTGGGCACGCGACGCCGACGAGGCCAACCGCATCATCACCGACCTGGTCAAAGCCACGTGCAGTGACGAGGTGGTCAAGGTTAAGTCCATGGCCACCCAGGAGACCGGCCTGAACGAGTACCTCGAAGCCGAGGGCATCGCCGCGATCGAGACCGACCTGGCCGAGCTCATCGTCCAGCTGGGTGACGACAAGCCCAGTCACATCCTGGTTCCCGCAATTCACCGCAACCGGGCGGAGATTCGCGAAATCTTCCTGCGTCGCATGCCCGGTGTCGACGCTGCCATCACCGATGAGCCGCGCGAACTGGCCATGGCGGCACGGGAGCACCTACGACGGAAGTTCCTGTCGGCGAAGGTGGCCATCAGTGGCGCAAACTTCGGTGTCGCCGAGACGGGGACGCTCGCCGTCGTCGAGTCCGAAGGCAACGGGCGCATGTGTCTGACGCTGCCCGACACCCTCATCACACTGATGGGCATCGAGAAGCTGGTCCCGACCTTCGCGGACCTCGAAGTATTCATGCAGCTGCTTCCCCGCTCGTCCACGGCCGAGCGGATGAACCCGTACACCTCCATGTGGACCGGGGTGCACGAGGGCGACGGTCCGCAGAACTTCCACCTGGTGCTCATCGACAACGGCAGAACCAACGTGCTTGCCGACGAGGTGGGCCGCGCCGCCCTCAACTGCATCCGGTGCAGCGCATGCTTGAACGTGTGCCCGGTCTACGAGCGGACCGGTGGGCACGCGTACGGGTCGGTGTATCCGGGCCCGATCGGTGCGATCCTCTCCCCGCAGCTCACGGGTACTACCGGCCACGACGATCCCAATGCCTCACTGCCGTATGCGTCGTCACTGTGCGGGGCATGTTTCGACGCGTGCCCGGTGCGTATCAATATCCCGGAAATTCTGGTGCACCTTCGGGCGGAGCAGGTCGACTCCGAACGCGGCGGCATCCCCGGCGCGCAGGAGATCGCGATGCGGGCGGCGGGGTGGACGATGAACTCGCCGAAGCGATTTGGGATGGCCGAGAAGGCTGCGGGAGTCGGACGCCTGCTGGCCGGGAAGAAGGGCCACATCGAGTCGCTTCCGTTCCCCGGATCGTTGTGGACCACCAGCCGTAACATGCCGGCCCCTCCGAAGGAAACGTTCCGCCAGTGGTGGGCACGAACGCACGAGGACGAATCATGAATGCGAAGTCGGAAATACTCGAGCGCATTCGTGCCGCAACCGCAGGTGGGGTTGCCGGCGTCGATGTTCCGCGGGACTACGACCGAGCGGCTCTGGTCGGGCCGGGGAACGTCGATCGCTTCGCTGAAACGATCGATGACTACCGGGCACAGGTTTACCGGATCTCCGAGGCGGAGATCGCCGGCACGGTGGCGTCGTTGCTCGGTGATGGTCGAGCGGTCGTACCCGCCGATCTGCCCTCTGCTTGGGTTGACGGCATAGCGGTGGTTCCGGACGAGGGCCTGTCGATCGACCAACTCGATGCTCTCGACGCGGTGATCACCGGCTGCGCGGTGGGGATCGCGGCAACAGGAACGATCGTGCTCGATGCGTCTGTCGCCCAGGGTCGTAGAGCTTTGACACTGGTGCCCGACCATCACATCTGCATCGTCCGCGCCGACCAGGTGGTGGACACGGTGCCGCAGGCCTTCGCGGTGCTGGACGCCACTCGGCCGCTGACCTTCATCAGCGGTCCGAGTGCGACTAGTGACATCGAGCTGAACAGGGTGGAGGGTGTCCACGGGCCTCGGCGGTTGGATGTGCTGATCGTCGAGTGAGGGCAGTTAGTCGAGCACTGAAAATCAAATCGGCCCGCTTACACTGCATAGCGTGAGTGCTGCCCGAATCACCGTTGCCACCTGGAACGTCGAATGGGCCACGACTCGCGGCCGGCGGGGTGCAGAGGTTCGGAATCGTCTGGAGGGAACGGCGGCAGACATCTTTGTTGTGACGGAGGGGCGCCAAGACCTTCTTCCTGGCGACGGGTACACCCTCGATGCCGGTGGCGACTGGGGATACGCGATCGAACCGGCCCGTCGCAAGGTCCTGGTGTACTCCCGGCAGCCACTCGCAGAGGTGCGTCGGATCGATAGTGGAGGCGGTGCGGGACGTGTGGTGACCGCGCTGACCGAGACCCCTATCGGTCCGGTCAGGTTGCTCGCGGTGTGCATACCCTGGTCTCGCGCCCACGTGAGCACTGGTCGCCGCGATGCCGCTGCGTGGTCCGAACACCTCGAATGCCTGGACCAGATCGAGGATGTGATCGGCACCTTCGATGTATCTGTGCCAGTCATCGTTGCCGGGGATTTCAACCAGAAGATCCCGCGAGCCAAGCAACCGATTCGGGTAGCCGACCGTCTCACCGAAGTCATGGAACGGTGGACGTGCCATACCGCCGGCAGCACTGATGACGGTCAGCTGATCGACCACATCGCTTCGGATCTCGACTGCGTCGACGTTCGCACGTGGCCGGGAACGATGGGCGACCTGCGTCTGAGCGATCACTCCGGCGTCGTATGTGAGCTCATACCGCGCTGACGTCAGGGCCGCGCCAACAGAGTGGCGCCGATACCGACTCCTTGTGAGCGCACAGCGTGATCAGGACCCGGGGTGTCCCTCGTGCGCGGGACACCTCGACCGGTCTTCAGCCGGACCGATGGGCTGCCAGGCGGTCAACAACGTGGACTGCTGTCTCGAGCCAGATGCCCAGCAGCCGTGCGGTCGATCGAGTAGTCCGTTCTTCTCTTGCCTTGGCTATAGAGGTCGGTGCGCGGCCTTGCTGGCATACGGACTCACCCTGTCGGGTGGCTCGGATAGCCTGACGGCGACTCAGGAGGTCTTTGATGGCGACGAACGATGTCGTAGTTCCCGTGTGGTCGTTGGCGACGCAGCCGACATCGAACGCATTGATGGCAAGCGAGGGAAGTTTGACGTCCGCTCGGTTGACTGAATTGCGCACGGTTCTGGCCTCGATGGCGGACTCGCCGGTGGCGACTCTCGAAGCGCATGACGTGCCTAAAGGTGTGGATCGTACGGGCGGGATGCGCTTGATCAGCACCAGTCCGCTAGCGACTCAACTGGCGCAGCTTGTCAAAAGCACTCCCAAGGTGACGTCCGAGGTCGGGGGGGAAACGTTGTATCGCATGACCGTTCCGGCCAAGGTCGCGAGCCAGATGGGCAGCGGACTCGTCAAGCCGATGGTGTCCAAAGTGGGAGGCGTCCACAGTGCACTTGTGGGTCGTTCCGGAATTGTTGCGCACGCGTCCTACGTTCCAGTGGCCGGCGGCGCAGTCGGAGGCTCGGCTGCCACGGCAGGCGTTGCAGTCGGAGCAGCGGGAGCGATGACTGTTGCTGCCCCGTTAGTCCTTATGGCCGTCGCCGCCGGATTGAGTGTGCAAGCTGAGAGGAAGCGCGCCGAAACTCTCGAGAAGATCACGAACCTGCTCGAGAAATTGGTTGATGATGAACTGTCTCGCGAACGTAACGCGTTGAACGCCTGCGTCGACGCTATCGAGAAAGCCACCGCGATTCTCCTGGATCACGGCAGAGTCGGCGCATCGATCGGTCTTGATTCGGCGTCTTATGCCATCAGCACAGCGATGACCACTGCCGAATCCCGACTAACTCGGTGGCAGAACGTGCTTTCTGAGCGTGCGGGGCGTCGAATCGAGCTCGGCCCGCTCAAGGCTTCGTTCAAGGGGATCGATGAGGAAGGAGGAGAGTTCCGCCTGCACTTGGAGATTGCTGCACTCGCTATCGCCTTGAAGAAGCGAATCATCATCCTGCAGGCGGTCGAGCATGCGCAGATGAACGAGGGCAATGTGTTCGAGAACTTCACGCAGGCGCTGAGGTCTGATCTGACTCGCGTCTCGAAACTCGAAAGCGGAATACGGGATCTGCTGTCCAATCTTTCCTCACTTGAACTCGATCGTTCACACGGTGTGCGTGATGTGGTATTCAGGGCAAGCGAAGTCGACAAACTCCTTGATGCTGCGTACCGCGTTCGTGCACTCGGCGTCGGACTGGAGACCGGAGATGAGCTCTCCGACGTAGCAGTCGAGATCGTGCAGGAGTCCGACGGCTCGGTGGTTGTATTTCCCGCGCATGCGGCATAGCAACGTCATGCAATGTGACGAGACAAGGTAGGAGTCGATCGTGGGATGGAACCCGTTCGACAGACGCTCTGCAGACCAACGAACACTGGATGATGCGCTTGTCGGACTCGACAAGCCGAAGTGGTTGGGCAACAGCTATCCGTCACCACCCAAGTTGGTTAGCGATGCCCTCCTAGCGTGGAGATCAACTAGTCCTCCAGCGTCCGCCACCGATGATCCGGCTGTGAAACGCTTGAATCGGGTTCGGCACACGATCAATCGTGATCGGGGTGCTGCTCCTACGCACGCCGCTGACGTCAAAGAGCTGATCGCACTGAAGAGCACAGAGCGCGGAACTGCGGTGTATGCAGTTGTAGTCCTCGCTTCTTCGGTGCAGGAGCTTGACGCCTGGACGGCGGGTGAGGTCGAGCATCGCATCGTTCGCATCGACCTGACCGCAGAGGTGCAATCCGTCGCGGCCAGCGCCAGCAAGCTCGACGCCGCTTTCTCCAGGCTGGGGCCAGCGCCTCACGGACACCTCGCCCACGACAAGGAGGTACAGGCAATATACGAGGCGCGTAGGGCGGCCCTGCTCGATCGCCAGCAAGCGTTGTGTTCTCGACTCGTGGCCATGCGTCGCTATCTGGAGGGACTGATGGAAATCCAGCGAGAACTCGAGAAGATCCGCTGGATCGAGCGTCACGGCTCGCCTGATATTTCCGAACTGGTGGCACGGGAAGGTGACGAACTCGCTTTTCACAGTCTCACCGCTGCGCGAGACATGTTCGCCGCCAACACTGATCGGATCGGACATCAACTGTTGGAAGCTGCGGAAAAGTTGTCTCGCGATCGGTGAGCGATCAACAGAACCGATAAAACCATTGCTCATGGGGCATTATGAATCGCCGAGAGTTCGTTACGCGTCGTCGCTTTCGGTGCCGTAGGAAAGATCTGCCCACAAGCCTATAATCGCGTTGACAACTGCCGGCTCCCGATACGCCACCCCAAACTCCAAGCCGCGACCATGAAGATCCAAGGCAAGCCGGAGGTCGATCGACGTCCGCTCGTGGGCGGAGACGGGGGAGAGAAGGTAACGATAGACACGAGTGCCGTCCGGAGTGTGCTCGCCGTATGTGTAGACGAGCCAGCCAGGTTCCAGTACAACCGATGACGCTCTCAATCTGCCGCGTGGCGTGCCTCTGATGACCATCAGGTGAGCGTTCGATTCAGTTGTCGATGGTCGTGATAACGGAAATACGCTCTCGTGGGACCACACCATCTGCACTGTCAGCCCAGAGGTGCTGTCTTTGGCATACTGCCGCACTAATTCCTCACGAATCAGTAGCGCGGCTTCCGATGGCTGACCCGGGTTGCCGCTGAGAACGACTTGAATTGCGGTGGGTTTGCTCAGTGACATCATTCCGCTTCCGTGCTCCTGCGGTCGGGGCGATGCTCGTGCTTCCTACTCACCGTATGCGGTACAAGCATTGCACGGTCTTGATGCTTATTGTCAGCGTCCGCGCAATGCGGGATCGTATGGGAGATGCGAGCTTGCTCCGTTAGGTAGGGAACAAGGACGCTTCAGCTATCTCGATGCTGGGACTGTCCGTTATTTCGGAGATGGGAAGACGGTCGTAGGCCGAATCTTCATCGTGCCTCGAGCCGACTCGCGATCGTGGACTTCCACCCCCGATCCGCGGTGGCAGAAGTCCACGATTGATGCGCTACCGGATCATCACTGCGCAATGACGTCGAGGATCCACACGACGCCGAACTTGTCGACGAGCTTGCCGTACAGCGGTGAGAACCCGACCGGCCCGAGCGGCACCAACACTGTCGCCCCAGCGGACAAGCCCTCGAATGCTGCGGTGATCTCGTCCGCATCATGGCTTCGCAGCGCGCTGTAGAAGGCGTTTTCACCGGCGTTGTAGGGAAGCGAGTCCTGGATGTCGTACGCCATCACGCGGAACCCGCCGGGTGTACTGACCTCACCCCAGGCGATCTGCTCGGACTGGGTCGGTCCCTGGCCCGACTCTGTGTCGCCGTAGGGGAATGCGACCAGTTCGCCGCCGAAGACGGACTGGTAGAACTCCAACGCTTCACGTGCGTTGCCGCGAAGATTGATGTGCAGGGCGGTGATGACGGTCATCGAGACTCCTCGAGTAGTTCGGTCCGGCAGGCTTTGCCGACAGGAACGACGATCGCAGGGCAATAGGTCAGATCCTGACCGCTTCATCGCCCATACTCGACTCATGTCGGAACCGTCCTCACGCATGCTGACCCTGTTGTCGTTGCTCCAGGTTCGCCGCGAGTGGCCGGGCACGGAGCTGGCCGGGCGACTCGGTGTGAGCCCGAGGACCATCCGCCGCGACGTCGACCGGTTGCGCGTTCTTGGCTACAACGTCGCTGCGTTGCGCGGGTCGGACGGTGGCTACCGGCTGGACGGGGGCGAAGAGGTACCGCCCTTGCTACTCGACGACGACCAGGTGGTCGCACTGACACTCGCCCTGCAGGTCGTGCCGGCCCTGGGTGTCGACATCGCCGATGCCGCCGAGCGAGCACTGGCGACCCTTCGGACTGTCATGCCTACCCGCGTTCGCAACCGGGTCGACGCGCTGGCGCTCACTGCGCTGCCTGCGACCGGAGACCCGATCGATCCCGCGGTGCTGCGCACGGTCGGAGAGGCGGCGCGCAATAATGAGGTGATTCGCTTCGATTACGCATCTACGGAACATGATTCAGTGATCCCTCCGCGACGCGTGGAGCCGCACGGAGTAGTCGGAGCTGGAGGTCGCTGGTACGTCGTCGGGTGGGATCTCGACCGCGATGACTGGCGTGTGTTTCGAGTCGACCGCATGACACCGAAGATGCGAACGGGCGTGCGATTCACTCCGCGTCCGATCCCCGGCGGCTCGTCGGCCGAGCTGCTCCGTCGACGCTTCCGCGGCACGGTCTCGGGTGATTGGGCGTGCGAAGGGGAGGCGACGGTGCACCTTCCTGCGGCGGAGGTCGCTCCCTTTCTCGCCGACGGGACGGTCGAAGATCGCGGCGACGGTCGGTGTCGTGTCCGCACTGGCGCATGGTCGTGGACGGGTATCGCGGCATCGTTGGCGCGGTTCGACGCCGAGTTGGAGGACCTGCGTCCCCCGGAGCTTGTCGACGCGGTGCTGAGGGTCAGCGAGCGCTTGCGGCGGGCGGTGGCGAGTGGGTGACGGGCATACTCGACTCGAACGCGAACGGTCACCCGTTCGACACTGCTGCGAGGGACGGTCATGCCGACTATTGCTGTCACAGGTTCGAGCGGCTCGGTGGGAGGCGCTGTTGCAGCGCACCTCGCGGAAGCCGGCACACCACAACACTTGCTGGTTCGCGATCCCTCCAGAGCGCCGAAGCTGCCCGGTGCCACCGTGGGCACCAGTTCCTACGCTGACGCAGAGGCCGCCACGCAGGCCTTGGCAGGAATCGACGTGCTGTTCATGGTGTCCGGCGCCGAGAATGCGACACGGCTGGCGGATCACCGCACCTTCATCGATGCTGCGGTGCAGGCCGGAGTTCGGCACATCGTCTACACGTCGTTCTTCAGGGCGGCGCCGGACGCGACGTTCACTCTCGCGCGCGATCACTACTTCACCGAGCAGCACATCCGAGAAAGCGGGCTGGACCACACGTTCCTGCGCGACAACTTCTACAGCGACGTGATGGAACTGTTCGCCGGCGAGGACGGTGTCATCCGCGGTCCGGCAGGGGAGGGGCGAGTGTCCTTGGTGGCGCGTGCAGACGTAGCGCGAGTCGCGGCACGCGTTCTGACCGACCCTCAGCAGCACGTGAACAAGACCTTCGACCTGACGGGTCCGGAGGCACTGTCGATGCCCGAGGTCGCCGCGACCATTGCCGACGTTCGAGGTCGTGCGGTGTCGTTCCACGACGAGACCCTGGACGAGGCGTACGAGTCACGGTCTGTCTGGAACGCGCCGGATTGGCAGAACGATGCCTGGGTGTCGACGTACACGGCGATTGCCTCCGGCGAACTCAGCGCCGTGACCGACGACGTCGAGCGGGTGACAGGTCGGCGTGCGATGACGCTGCGAGAGGTTCTTCAGAACGGCTAGACCACCTATCCTGGGAGAGGTGTTCCTCCTCTTCGGCTTCGGCCTGAAACGCAGATCCCTCGGCGCGGGCCACACCCGCACCTGCCAGCGCTGCCACAACACCAGTCAGTGGGCTCGGATGCAGCAGTACAAGCAGTTCAGCGTCTTCTTCATCCCGCTCGCGCGCTGGAAGCGCACCGAGTTCGAGGAGTGTGGAATCTGCGGGGCGGCTGTGTACGCGTGATCTGTTGCCACACTGACGTTGTCGCCGGACCTCGTCAGTGACCCTGCGCGAACGTTGCCCTTGTAGACGTCTGCTCGATCGATGTCGCGCAAGTCGGCTCCGGTGGTCATCGTTCCCCTGGTTCTACGATGGCTCCGGCGCGGGTCACAAGCGTCAGATCGCACCCCAACGCGTCAGCGACGGCGTTGACCCCGTCGAGTTGAGGCGCGTCCTTGCCGCCCTCGATAGCTTGCACAGTCGAACGGCCGACTCCGGCCAGCAGAGCGAGCTCAGCTTGCGTCAGACCCAATTCGTGACGGCGTGTTGTGAAAGACCTGGCGAGATTGCTGACGTCGGTACGACGCGACTTTCGAGGAGGTGCCATGCGGGTTTCCAATGCTTGCCAGAGACAACTTAAGACCACGTTACCGCCGATGGCAACGATTGAACAGCCTTATGTCGTTTGCAGCAAGCTTAAGGATTGATGCGCGTAGAAGGCCAGTACGAATCCGGCTAAAGCATGCGTCAGCAGGCGTAGTTTGACCCGAGGTCCTCAGACAACCAGTCCCGCGCGGAACGCCATCAGCGCAGCCTCGACCCTGTTGGTGACCTGTAGCTTGTGATTGACCGCAGTCAGATGCGACTTGACCGTGGTCTCCGCCATGTAGAGCTGCCGTGCGATGTCGGCGTTCGTTGCCCCTGATGCCATGACCGACAACACTGTTCGTTCCTTGTCGGTCAGCGCCTCCAGCGTCACCGTTGGTCGTGGCGGCCGCGTAGTAGCCACGATCTTTCGGAGTGACTCTTCGGAGAACAGAGTGTTGCCGGCAGCGACGGCGCGGATCGACTGGTGGAACGTCTCGGGTGCCTCCGACTTGCTGAGGAAGCTGTGAGCGCCGGCCTCGATGGCCTGGACCACCAGATCGTCCACGTCCATCGCCGTCATCGCGACGACCTTCGGTGGGTGTGTCGATGCCATCAATGCTCGCGTGGCGTCGAGTCCGTCCACTCGGCGCATCTTCAGATCCATCAGGACGACGTCGGGCCGATGAGCGGCGACTGCGGCGGGTACCTCGTCACCGTCCGAGACCGATCCGACCACCACGATGTCCATGGTGGCGGCGAAGATGTCCGCGACGCCGCGACGAACGAATGCGTCGTCGTCCACGACGAGAACGGTGATGACCGCATCGGAGTCCATGATGGGTCGACCGTATCGGGTCGCGCCGACACGCCACAGCGGATAGGTGTTCTATGGAGTCGGACACGGGGTGCCGGACCGAACCGGCTGAGAACACACCCGTCGAACCTGACCAGGTCATGCTGGCGAAGGGATGTCGAGATGCGCACAGTGCCGCTGGCCGAACAGATCGTGCTCGTGACGGGCGGTGCTCGCGGACTGGGTGCTGCGATCACGCGTTCGTTCCTGCAGCAGGGTTCCCGCGTCGTGATCAACTACCACCGCAGTGCAGCCGCAGCCGAAGCTCTGGCATCCGAGTTCGGTCCTGACCGCGTTGTCGCGGTGCAGGCCGATGTCACGGACCGACACCAGGTCGACGCGCTGTTCGACAGGGCATGTGAACATTTCGGATCGACCGTCACCACCGTCGTCAACAACGCTCTGATCGACTTCTCGTTCAACGGCGACGACCGTGCCAAGGCCGACGAGATCGAGTGGTCGGCGTTCGACTCGCAGTTCCGTGGCAGCGTTGCCGGCGCTCTGCACACCACGCAGGCAGCTGTGCCCGGCATGCGGGAGGCGGGATTCGGGCGGATCATCACGATCGGCACCAACCTCGTGCAGAACCCCGTCGTTCCGTATCACGACTACACGGCGGCGAAGGCTGCCTTGTTGGCGCTGACGAGGACCTTCTCGGCGGACCTCGGACCTGACGGCATCACCGTCAACATGGTGTCCGGTGGTCTATTGCGGACCACGGACGCCAGCTCCGCGACCCCGCCTGCGGTGTTCGACATGATCGCCGAGAGCACCCCGCTGCGCCGAGTGACGACGCCGGCCGAATTTGCGGACGCCGTGCTGTTCTTCGCATCGCCGTGGTCGAGAGCGGTGACGGGGCAAAACCTGGTCGTCGACGGCGGACTGGTGAAGGACTGACGCGTCAGGAGTACCAGGGGAGCCAGGCCGTCACGATGAACTCTCCACCCGTGGCAGTCCAGCGCACCCACCCGCCGGCGTTGTGAGCTTGCTCCGCGAGACCGGCCAGTCCGGTTCGGGAACCCGGGCCTGGTTGCGCTGTCGTCGAGATGTGGTTGCGCACAGTCAGGCTGATGCCGTCGGTGTCCGCCCCACTCACCGTGATGTGGAGGGGGGAACTCGGGGCATGCTTCTGACTGTTGGTCAGAGCTTCCTGCACGATGCGATACGCGGTATGACTGGTCAGATCGCCGACCACACCGGGATGAATGTCCTGAACCAGCGTCACCCGACACCCGGCAGAACGCGCTGCGTCGACGAGGTCCCCGATTCCCGCGATGCTTCGCCGACCAGCATCCTCGCCGCCGGTATCGGACCCGCGGAGAACGCCGATGATGCGTTTGAGCTCGTCCAGGGACTCGTGAGCCGTGGACCGAATCAGTGCCGACGTGTTGGAGATCTTCTCCGGTCCGTCATTGCTCCCGACCTGTAAACCGCCCGCGAGCAACGATATTCGACTGAGCCCGGCGGCCAGGGTGTCGTGCATGTCGCGCGCGATGCGGGAGCGTTCCTGCTGTATCAGCATGTCCTCGTGCATGCGCTGCGACTGCGCGGTCGCCTGATCGCGGGACTGCACGGCCACCACGAGATCGGACTTCGTACGGCGAAGCTGAGAGAGCCCCAGAACGACGGCGACGAGGACTGCCGCGACGAGCCAGGGCAGCCACCATGGAAGCGACCACGTCGGCGGGGGAGTGCCCTCGACGTGCTTGACTCCGATCGTCAGGACCGAATAGTCGCGGCGGCGCCGTGCGTCGTACACGAGGGATATCGCGCAGGCCAGGTAGACCGCGACTGCAGCACCGGCGAGAGTGCGACCTCGAGCGAAGACGCCCACCGCGTAGAGAGCTATCAGCGCGGCCGTTGCGTCGGTGGCGAAGAAGAGGGGACCGACGACGGCCATCGCGAGGACGATCCACGGTTTGTCGTGTCGCCAGATCAACGCAATCGCGGCAGCCATGTTGAGGACGACGCCGAGCGCCACGTTCCATACCGGTGTTCCCGATGTGCCTGCGAGACCGGCAGCCATGAAGGTGCAGAACAAGCTGAGCGTCACTGCGCCGACGGTCCAGGCGCGACGCCGAACCGTAGCTGCAGTAGTGGTCACAGAGAAGACGGTACGGCCATGGTCCGACATGAGCCTCCGTTCTTCGGTCACGAAGGCCGACCGAAAGGAGGAGTGAGACCGGCCGAATCGACGAGGTGTCCGAGGGGGCACTGCGGTGTTCTTGGTGGGACGCACCGACCGGTGCCGGCACCACCGAAAGGACTCGCCATGACTCAGCCTCCCCAGAACCCGCACGCGCAGCCACAGCAGCCGCCGACCAAGAAGAACTGGTTCCTGCGGCACAAGATCCTCACGGCGATCGGCGCGATCGTTGTCATCGCAGTCGCCGTCAATCTGGCAAGCGGTGGACAGGACACGTCGACGAGCGGCACCACGTCCTCCTCGCAGGCCGCAACGGAGGGCAGAAGTGCGCCGGCCGAGGAGTCGGCACCGGGAATCGGTGCCGCGGTGAGGGACGGCAAGTTCGAGTTCACCGTGCAGAACGTCGAGCGTGGCGTCGCCAGTGTGGGGGATCAGTACACGTCGCAGACGCCGCAGGGCGAGTACGTGCTGGTCACCCTGAATGTCGCGAACATCGGCAACGAGCAGCAGCTGTTCGACACGTCGTCGCAGAAGCTGCTCGACGGGCAGGGGCGCGAGTACTCGACCGACACGCTCGCGACGGTGACCAACGATCCGAATCTCGGCTTCTCGCAGATCAATCCGGGCAACTCGCTCGTGGCGACACTCGTCTACGACGTGCCGGCGGGCACCGCACCGTCGGAGATCGAGCTTCACGACTCGCTGTTCTCGGGCGGCGTCACAGTCGCCGTCGCCTGATCTTCATTCATCCGTCCCACGTCAGGAGTTCCCATGCCAAATTCTTCCTTGTCCCTCGTTGCAGCTCTACTCGACCGTTCCGGTTCGATGTCGTCCATTGCCGACGACACCCGCGGAGGATTCGACACCTTCATCGACGCCGAGCGTGGTCACGACGGCACAACCGTCGTGACGCTGGCGCAGTTCGATGATCAGTACGCCATGGTCTACGACTCGACACCGATCGACCAGGTCCCTCCGCTGTACTTGGTGCCCCGCGGAATGACGGCCTTGTACGACGCGGTGGGGAAGTTCGTCACCGAGATCGGCTCGTCGCTTGCGGCCCTACCCGAGGAAGAACGGCCGGGATCGGTCACCGTGCTGGTGATGACCGACGGACAGGAGAACTCGAGCCGAGAGTGGTCGAACCAGGCGGTTCGCGAGCTGATCGAGCAGCAGGAATCGCAGTACGGGTGGGACTTCGTGTTCCTGGGAGCGAACATGGACGCGGTGGACACGGGTTCGCAGATGGGCTTCAAGGCCGACAAGTCGCTGACGTACGACGCCTCGTCGGTGGGCGTGAGCGCGGCATTCTCGGCGGTCGTGGACTACCAGGATCGGAAGCGGGCGCACGGGATGCAGCAGGTGGACGGGTTCTCGGAACGTGACCGGCGGCGGGCGGGGCGGTGAGCCTTCCCCGGCTAATGCTGGCAAGACGCCCATTCGACGTCGTTGACATTCCGACCTGTGGAAGGCTGGCGAAATGAATGAGTACGTTTACGGCGATGTCGCCGGCGAATTGATTTTCATCAAGTCTGACGCTGCC